>NZ_JABGDE010000004.1:0-470921 GCF_041028325.1 Modestobacter sp. I12A-02662
GAGACCGACCCGGTGGAGGCGATCAAGGGTCACACCAACGGCTTCGGGGTGGACGTGGCGATCGACGCGGTGGGCCACCCGGCGGTGTTCGAGCAGGCCTTCTACGCCCGCGACCTGGCCGGCCGGGTCGTGCTGGTCGGCGTCCCCAATCCGTCCATGCAGATCACCCTGCCGCTGCTGGAGGTCTTCGGCCGGGGCGGGGCGATCAAGTCCTCCTGGTACGGCGACTGCCTGCCCAGCCGCGACTTCCCGATGCTGGTCGACCTCTACCTGCAGGGCCGCTTCCCCCTGGAGGACTTCGTCACCGAGGCCATCGGCCTGGACGACGTCGAGGAGGCCTTCGACAACCTGCGCCAGGGCGAGGTCCTGCGCTCGGTCGTGGTGCTGGACAAGTGACCGCGCGCATCGAGAAGGCGGTCGTCAGCGGGGTCTTCAGCCTCGACGGGCAGGACTTCGACGTCGACAACAACGTCTGGCTGGTCGGCGACGACGCCGAGGTCCTCGTGATCGACGCCCCCCACGACGCCGCCCCGATCGTCGAGGCGATCGGCGGGCGCCGGGTGACCGCGATCGTGCTGACCCACGGGCACAACGACCACATCACCGCGGCGGTCGACCTCCGGGAGGCCACCGGGGCACCGATCTGGTTCAACCCTGCCGACCGGATGCTGTGGGACGTCGTCCACCCCGACGACGCCCCCGACGAGGACCTGACGGAGAGCACCCGGTTGACCGTCGCCGGCACCACGCTGCACGCGCTGCACACCCCCGGCCACTCACCGGGCAGCACCTGCTTGCACGCGCCGGACCTCGGCACGGTGTTCACCGGGGACACGCTGTTCTGCGGCGGCCCCGGCGCGACCGGCCGCTCCTACAGCGACGAGCCGACCATCCTCAGCTCCATCCGGGCCCGGCTGCTCACGCTGCCCGGGGACACCGTGGTCAGGACCGGGCACGGCGAGGACACCACCATCGCCGCGGAGGAGGGTCATGTCGGCTGAGGGTCCCTCACTGGCCCGCGCACCGGCCGCACCGGGAGCGCTCGGGTCGGTCGACGGTCGGCCGACCCGGCAGCGGTCCCGGGCCGCCCTGGAACGGGCGCTGCGCGACGTGAGCTACGAGGTCCTGCCCCTCCGCGGCGCCGAGGAGTCCGTCGTCGAGCACGTCCCCCGGACCGTGCCGCTCACCGTGACCGTGACGGAGGCCAAGGGGTTGGCGCCGACCATCGAGCTGGCCGAGCGGTTGTCCGGGCACGGGTTCTCGGCCACGCCGCACCTGGCCGCGCGGCTCGTCCGGGACCAGGCCCACCTGACCGACGTCGTGGCCCGCCTGCGCGACGCCGGGGTCGACGGCGTGTTCGTGATCGGGGGCGATGCCGCCGAACCCGCCGGGACGTTCCCCGACGCCCTGTCCCTGCTCGAGGGGCTGGAGGCCGGCAGCCACCACTTCCGGCACGTGGGGATCGGCGGCCATCCCGAAGGGCACGGGCACATCAGCGCCGAGCTGATCGAGCGCGCCCTCGAGCGGAAGGCCCCGCACGCGACCTCCGTGATCACCCAGCTGTGCTTCCACCCCGCGACCACGGCCGCCTGGGCGCGGCAGGTCAGGCAGCGGGGGGTGGACCTGCCGATCCGGGTAGGGCTCCCCGGCGCGGTCACACGTCAGAAGCTGGTGCGGATCTCGGCCGGTCTCGGGCTCGGCCAGTCGGCCCGCTTCCTGTCGAAGCAGCACGGCATGCTCTGGCGCTTCTTCCTGCCCCACGGCTACCGACCTGACCGGCTCGTCGAGCGCCTCGCACCCACACTCGGTCAGCCCGGGCACGGCCTGCAGGGCTTCCACCTGTTCACGTTCAACGAGGTGGCGCGCACGGAGGCGTGGCGGCAGGCGTGGCTCGCCCGCCTGTCCGACACAGGCCCGAGCTAGGGCCGTGCCCGACCTCGACGTCCGGTACGGCGGAGTCACCCTCCTCGGGTCCGCGGAGCGAGGGCGCTACCCCAGCGGGAACTCCCTGCTGATCCGCGGGACGACGGGGACGGTGCTGGTGGACCCCTCGCTCGAGGTGCACCGCCGGGGCGGGCTGCCGGCCTCCGTGGACCTGATCGCGGTCAGCCATGCCCACGAGGACCACCTGGCGGGACTGCACCTGTTCCCGGACCTGCCGGTCCTCGTGCACCCCGCCGAGGTCCCCGCCGTCCGCTCGCCCGAGGTCCTGCTGGCCGGCTTCGGGATGGGACCGGACGAGGCGGGGGACCTCGCGGGGCAGCTGCGCGACACCTTCCACCTGACCGGGCACCAGGGCGTCGGCACGTTCGCGGACGGCGACGTCCTGGACCTCGGGGACCGGACCGTGACCGTCCTGCACCTGCCGGGGCACACCGCCGGCCACTGCGGCTTCCTCGTGGAGCCCGACGGCTTCCTGTTCCTGGCGGACGTCGACCTGACGTCCTTCGGTCCGTACTACGGCGACCTGTCCAGCAGCCTGGAGGACTTCGAGACGTCGATCGCGCGCCTGCGCGAGGTCGACGCCCGCTGGTACGGCACCTCGCACCACGTGGGGGTGGTCGAGGGGCGCGAAGGCTTCCTCGCCGCCCTGGACCGGTTCACCGCGGTCATCCGCCGCCGGGACGACGTGCTCCTGGAGCTGCTGCGGCAGCCACGGACGCTGGAGGACGTCGTCGCCCACCGGCTCGTGTACCGGCCGCACGCCCAGCTCCCGTTCGCCGACGCGGTGGAACGGCGGACCGCCGTCCTGCACCTGGAACGGCTCGAGCGCCGCGGTCTCGTCGTCCGCACCGTCGACGGCTACCTCGCGGTCTGACGGACGGCGCCGCCCGGCCGGCGACGCGACCGGGCCGGGAGGACGACGCCCTCCCGGCCCGGACCCACGCGACGGCGGCGCTCGAGGATCAGCGCGCCAGGCGCTGGGTCAGCCACTCGTGGAAGGCGCCGATGTGGTGCTCGGAGGGCACGAGCACGCCACCGTTGGCGTAGGCGCGGGAGGACATCGCCGGCTGCGTCCGCTCGCAGGCCTCGAAGTCCTGCTCGTTGACCCGGTGGAAGAGCTCCACCGACCGGGTCACGTCCTTGCCCGACTCGACCACCTCGTGCGTGTACAGCCAGTCGCACTCCACGATCGTCCGATCGGCCGAGACCGGGAACATGCGGTGGAAGATCACGTGGTCCGGCACCAGGTTGACGAAGACGGTCGGCCGGACGGTGATGGCGTAGTAGCGCCGGTCGTGGTCCTCGTCGACACCCGGGAGCTTGTCGAAGCCCTCGCTGCCGTCGACGGTGAAGCCCTTGACGTCGTCCCCGAACTCCGCGCCGTGCCCGACGAAGTACTGCGCCGCGTAGCCGTCGGCGAACTCGGGCAGCACCTCGGTGAGCTCCGGGTGGATCGTCGCGCAGTGGTAGCACTCCATGAAGTTCTCGATGATGAGCTTCCAGTTGGCCTTGACGTCGTAGGTGATGCGGCGCCCCACCGACAACGAGTCGATGTCGTAGGACTCGATCGACTCCACGTCCCCGAGGCGCTCGACGACGTCCGCGATGACCTCGTCCTCGAAGGACGGGGGCTCCTTCGCCAGGCACACCCACGCGTAGCCGAGCCACTCGCGCAGCGCCACCGGCACGAGCCCGTACTCGACCCGGTCGATGTCGGGCATCTTCGTCAGGTTCGGGGCCGCGACGAGCTTGCCGTCGAGGCCGTAGGTCCACGCGTGGTACGGACACTGGAAGGCCCGGTTGACCTGACCCGAGTCCTCCGTGCAGATCTGCGCACCGCGGTGCCGGCAGATGTTGAGGAACGACCGCAGCTGCCCGTCCCGGCTGCGGACGACGAGGACGCTCTCCCTCCCCACCTGGATCTTCTTGAAAGAGCCGGGAGTCGGCAGGTCGCTCGACCGCACGGCGCAGAACCACATGCTCTCGAAGATGTGGCTCTGTTCCAGCGAGAAGATGGCGGGGTCGGTGTAGTACTGGCCCGGCAGCGTGGAGATGAGGCTCGCGGGCAGGTCGGTGGTGGTCATACGGCACCTCGGGGTTCCGTCGGGCGGTCTGGGGACGCCGGAAGTCGGACAGCGCGGGTCTGCGGCACGCCACGATCGCCCTCCGTCGAGACAGATCCGGACGACCGATGTGTTGCACATTACAGAGCTGGTCGCGCAGAGCGCAACAACCTCCGCCATATGGACATGACAGAACCGCCGGCCGGCACGGCAGCACACACCCTCGCCCGGACGCGGTGACCCGGAGGGCACGGGGCGCGCAGGGGCGCCCCGCAGAGCGACCACCCGCGCCAGGACCCACCACCGGCGGCACTCCGCCGGCGGCAGGGATCAGCCGAAGAAGCCCAGCCGCCGACTCAGCTCGTCGGCGCCCGCCCGCAACCGCCGGGCGATCTTCGGGAACTCGTCCGCGTCCATCCGGAAGGACGGCCCGGAGACGCTGAGGGCAGCAGCCACGCTCCCGTCCGCGTCGCGCACCGGCGCGGCGACGGCACTGAGCCCGACCTCGTACTCCTCGACGGTGGAGGCCCAGCCCTGCTCGACGATGTGGTCGAGGTGCTGCTGCAGGGCTTCCGGATCGGTGATCGTGCTGGGCGTGTAGCGCGGCATCTCCCGGGACAGCAGCGCCTTGCGGATCGCCTCGGGAGCGTGAGCGAGCAGCACCTTGCCACTCGAGGTGGCGTGCAGGGGGGTGCCCTGACCCACCCAGTTGTGCGTGCTGAGCGCCGCCGGCCCGCGGACCTGGCTGACGTTCACGGCACGGTCGCTGTCCAGGATGGCGATGTTCACCGTCTCCTCGAGGTCGGCGGCCAGCCCCTCGCAGATCGGCCGCCCCTCCTGGGCGATGTCCAGCTGCGCGGCGGCGGCGCCGGCCAGGCGCACGACCCCGAAGCCCAGCCGGTACTTGCCCCGGTCGGCCAGCTGCTCGACGAAGCCCCGGCTCTCGAGCACGGCGACCAGCCGGAACGCCGTGGACTTGTGCACGCCCAGCTCGGCGGCCACCTCCGTGACGCCGGCCTCGCCGTGCGCCGCCAGGATCTCGAGCACGCTCAACGCACGGTCCACGGACTGGACCGCAGCGACCGAGCTGCGCTCTCCGTTCCCGACCTGGGGCCCACTCATGTCCTCAGCGTAGGTGGCGCGCCGGAACGGGCGGTCGACTCTCTTGACGTGCCCAGCCCCCTCGACCATGCTGTTGCGTCATAGGCGAGACGTTGCGTTAGGCGCAACAACTATGGCCCAGGAGTGCCCATGATCACGGTCTGCCCCACGACCGACCTGCCGCCCGGCGAGGCGATCCGCATCGAGGCCGAGGAGCCCATCGCGGTCTTCAACGTCGACGGCGACTTCTACGCCATCGACGACACGTGCACCCACCAGGACGCCTCGTTGGCCGACGGCTGGCTGGACGGCTGTGCCGTGGAGTGCCCCCTGCACGCCTCGTGCTTCGACCTGCGCACCGGGAAGGTGTCCGGCCCGCCGGCCAAGACGCCGGTCCGTACGCACCGGGTCGTCGTCGAGGACGGCATGGTCTACGTGCAGCCGGGGACCACCGCGGACGGTGCCGCATGAGCCCCACGGTCGCCGTGGTCGGCGCCTCGCTGGCGGGCCTCTCGGCCGCCCGTGCCCTGCGGGACCAGTCCTTCGACGGCCGCATCGTGCTCATCGGCGACGAGGCGCACGCGCCCTACGACCGCCCGCCGCTGTCCAAGGAGTTCCTGGCCGGCACGGCCTCGCTTGACGACATCAGCCTGGGCGCGTCCGACGACGAGGGACTCGCTCTCGACTGGCGGCTGGGCACCACGGCCGTCGCGCTCGACCGGGTCAGCCGCTCGGTGCTGCTGAGCGACGGCAGCGAGGTCCGGGCCGACGGTGTCGTCCTCGCCACGGGCGCGCGCGCCCGGCGTCTTCCCGGCAGCGACGGCCTCGGTGGCGTGCACGTGCTGCGCTCCCTGGACGACGCGGTCGCCCTCCGGGAGGACCTGGCCTCCGCCGGACGTCTCGTCGTGATCGGCGCCGGCTTCATCGGGGCGGAGGTCGCCTCCACTGCCCGCACGCTCGGGCTCGAGGTGACCGTCGTCGAGGCCATGCCCGTTCCGCTCGCCGGCCCCCTCGGGGCCGAGATGGGCGCGGTCTGCGCCGAGCTGCACGCCGACCACGGCACCCGCCTGCTGACCGGCACGGGAGTCGCCGGGCTGATCGGCACCGGTCGAGTCGAGGCCGTGGAACTGACCGACGGCACCCGCCTGCCGGCCGACGTGGTGGTGGTGGGCATCGGCGCCATCCCGAACATCGAGTGGTTGGCCGACTCCGGCGTGGCCCTGGGCAACGGCGTCCTGACCGACGCCCGCGGCGTGACCTCCATCCCCGGTGTGGTCGCCGTCGGCGACTGCGCAGCGGCGTGGTCGGTGTCCGCGGAGCGGCACGTCCGCATCGAGCACTGGACCCACGCCCTGGAGCAGCCGGCCACCGCGGTCGCCACCCTGCTGGGCGCCGAGGGCGCGGTGCCGACCTCGGTCCCCTACTTCTGGTCCGACCAGTACGGCGCCCGCATCCAGTTCGCGGGCTCCCGCCGCGAGGACGACGTGGCGCGGGTCGTGGAGGGCAGCTGCGCAGACCGCAGCTTCCTGGTCGTCTACGAGCGCGACGGCGTCCCCGTCGCCGTGCTCGGGATGAACCAGCCCCGCCTGTTCACGCGCTGGCGCCGGCAGCTCCGCTCCGCCGTCCCGACGCCGTCCTGACCACCGGGCCACCACGGCCCGCACCGCGACGACCTCAGGGGTCGGGCCACCTGGCCCGACCCCTGAGGTCGTCGCCGTTCCGGCGGCGGTGCCACCTGGTCCGGCCGTTTGCGCGGTGAGGCGTCGTCCCGCCGATGGGATGGGTGCCTTCCCGCGCACTCGCCGGCGTGCGGCGACGGCGCCGACCGGTCGTCCCGCCGATCAGCGCGGCCCGAGCCGCGGACAGCAAGGGGACTCCCAGCTCCGGGACCTGAGACCGGCACCGGCGGCGGTGCCCCCGTTCCCTCGACTGCACCCGCACGGTCGCCGAGCGCCCATCCCGGGGACCGTTCCGGCCGCTTGCGCGGTGAGGCGTCGTCCCGCCGATCAGCGCGGTCAGAGCACGGCCACGCACACAGCAAGGGGCCTCCCGGCGTCGGAAGTGCGTTCCGACGCCGGGAGGCCCCTGACCGGCTGGGCTGTTCCCCCTAGGGGCGGGGGTCCATCGGCCGGCCGATCGCCCCCGCCGTGGGCTGCTGGCCCTGCACGGGGACCGGCGGGACCCCCGCCGGGGACACGAAGTTCCCGCCCTGGCTGAGCGGCTGCCCGTTGTCCGACCCCGAGCTCGGCGGGGAGGTGGCACCGCTGTCCGGTGCCGGGCCGGGAGTCCGCTCGACGACGATGACGAACTCGTCGCCGTGGCGGCTGATGCCCTCGACGACGGCCTTCTCGATCGCCAGCGCGGCGTAGCTGCCCCGCAGGACGATCGGGTCGCGGCGGAGGTCCTTGACCAGGCTCACCGCCATCGCGGCCATCACCAGGGCGAACGGCAGCGCCGCGATGATCGTCAGGTTCTGCAGCCCGGTCAGGGCTGCGCCGTCCTCGCCCAGCAGCAGCATGATCGCCGCGACCGAGCCCATGACGACGCCCCAGAAGACGACGACCGAGCGACTGGGCTCCAGGGTGCCGCGCTGCGAGAGCGAACCCATCACGATCGAGGCCGCGTCCGCGCCGGACACGAAGAAGATCGCGACGAGGAGCATCACGAGCACGGTCGCGACGGTGGCCAGGGGGTACTGCTGGAGGACGGCGAACAGCTGCCCCTCCGTCGTCCCCTGCCCGGCGACGTCGACGCCGTCGCGCTGCGCGGCGATGCCCGCCCCGCCGAAGACGGCGAACCACAGCAGGCTGACCAGGCTGGGCACCAGGAGCACGCCGGTGACGAACTGCCGGATGGTCCGGCCGCGGCTGATCCGGGCGATGAACAGCCCGACGAACGGCGTCCAGCTGATCCACCAGGCCCAGTAGAAGACGGTCCACCCGCTCAGCCACGCGGCCATCGCGTCGCCGCCGGTGGCCTCCGTGCGCGCGGCCATCTCGCCGAGGTCGGAGAAGTAGCTGCCGAGGGCGTCCGGGAGCAGGTTGAGGATGAAGACGGTCGGGCCGACGAGGAAGACGAACACCGCCAGGGTGAGCGCCAGGACCATGTTGATGTTGGACAGCCACTGGATCCCGCGGGCGATGCCGGAGACGGCCGAGGCGACGAAGGCCGCGGTGAGCACCGCGATGATCGCGACGAGGACGCCGCTCCCGACGTCGCCGGCCCAGCCGAGGATCTCCACCCCGCTCCCGATCTGCAGCGCGCCCAGGCCGAGGGAGGCCGCCGACCCGAACAGCGTGGCGAAGATGGCCAGCACGTCGATGACCCGGCCGGCCGGGCCGGCCGCCCGCCGCTCGCCGAGCAGCGGGACGAAGGCCGAGCTGATCAGCTGACGACGGCCCCGCCGGAAGGTGCCGTAGGCGATGGCCAGCCCCACGACGGCGTACATCGCCCACGGGTGCAGCGTCCAGTGGAACAGCGTGGTCGCCATCGCCGTCTGGATGGCCTGCGACGACTCGGCCTCGGTCGTGAGCGGCGGCGGGGAGACGAAGTGCGAGAGCGGCTCGGCGACCCCGAAGAACATGAGCCCGATGCCCATGCCGGCGCTGAACATCATCGCGATCCACGAGATCGTGCGGAACTCCGGCCGCTCGTCGTCGCGGCCCAGCGGGATCCGCCCGTACTTGCTCGCCGCCAGCCAGATCACGTACACCACGAACGCCGACGCGAGCAGGACGAACATCCAGCCGAGGTTGCCGGTGACCCAGCCGAGGATCGAGCCGCTCGCGGCGCCCAGGCCGGTGGGGCTGGCGAAGCCCCAGGCGACGAAGCCCAGCGCCATGGCCGCAGCGATGGCGAACAGCACGCGGTCCACCGCCCAGTGCCGGTCGGCGACACACGGTGGCGGCTCGGCGATCGCCGGGTGGGTCCCCTCGGCCGCCGGTCGGCCGCTCAGCGGACGGTCGGGCGGAGGTTGGTCGGAACGCGGTGTCCCCATGACAGTCCCCAATCGAGTTGCGCTATGTGAGACTCGCTGCGCAAGAGGGAACCAGAGGACGTTCGAGCGTTCAAGGGGCCGACGTGACTTTCCGCACAGTTGCCCGCGGGAGCCACCGTGGGTGCCGCCCCGATCACGAACGGTCGGCCCAGGACACGACCGCACCGGTGCCCGGAGGTCCGGGGCACCGGCGCGGTCGATCCGTCGGTCGGTCGGCTCAGCTGGTGACGCCGTGGCAGTACTTGTACTTCTTGCCGCTGCCGCACGGGCAGGGGGCGTTGCGGGCCGGGGCCTTGGTGCCGGTGACGGTCGCGGTCTTGGCCGCCTTGGCCCGGCCGTCGTCCTTGGCCGAGGCGTCCAGGCTCGGCGCGCTGTAGCTCAGCTGCGGCTGCTTCGGCGCATCGAGTCCCTTCACCGCGAGCTCCGGGCCGGTGCCCGAGGACGCCGGCGCCTCCGGGGCGGCGGCGGTCGGCGCCGCATGCCTCGCCGTCCGCCGGGCGGAGCCCGTCGTCGGCGCACCGGAGCCGGCCGGGGCCGGCGCCGAGCCGTTGCCGTCCGGGGCCGCCGCGCTGCCGGCCGGGACCCCGCCGTCGGGCACGGCCCTCTCCGCTGCGGCAGCCTGGTCCGCCGCGGCCTGCGCAGCCGCGGCCTGCGCGGCCGCGGCCTGCGCCGCCGCCCGCTGCTCGGCCTGCCGGGCCAGCACCCGCTCGGTGCCCGCCTGGGCGCGGGCCAGCGCCTCGGCCTCGGCCTGCGCCTGCTTCTGGCGGGCCTCGGCCTCCTGCTGCTCCTTGGTCTTGACCTCGAGGTTGAACAGGAACCCGACGGACTCCTCCTTGATGCCGTCGAGCATGGCCTTGAACATGTCGTAGCCCTCGCGCTGGTACTCCACGACCGGGTCACGGTTGGCCATGGCGCGCAGGTGGATGCCGGCCCGCAGGTAGTCCATCTCGTAGAGGTGCTCGCGCCACTTGCGGTCCAGGACGCTGAGCAGCACCCGCCGCTCGAGCTCGCGCATGACCTCCGCGCCGAGCGTCTCCTCCCGGGTCTCGTAGGCGGTGTGCACGTCGCCGAGCAGCTCCGCCTTGAGGACGTCGGCGGTGAGCGCGGCCTGGTCGCCGTCGGCGACCCGGTCGAGCAGGTCCTGCAGGTCCAGGCCCACCGGGTACAGGGCCTTGAGCCCGGTCCACAGCTTCTCGAGGTCCCAGTCCTCGGCGTAGCCGGTCTCGGTGGCGCCGTCGACGTAGGCGCTGACCACGTCGTCGACCATCGTCCGGATCTGCAGGTGCAGGTCCGCGCCGTCGAGCACCTTGCGGCGCTCGTCGTAGATGACGGTGCGCTGCCGGTTGAGCACCTCGTCGTACTTGAGGACGTCCTTGCGGACCTCGAAGTTCTGCTGCTCGACCTGGGTCTGCGCGGAGCGGATCGCGCGGCTGACCATCTTGGACTCGATCGGCTGGTCGTCGGGCACGCGCAGCGTCGTCATCATCGACTCGAGCATCGGGCCGTTGAACCGGCGCATCAGGTCGTCGCCCAGCGACAGGTAGAACCGCGACTCACCCGGGTCGCCCTGGCGGCCGGACCGCCCGCGCAGCTGGTTGTCGATCCGCCGGCTCTCGTGCCGCTCGGTGCCCAGCACGTACAGGCCGCCGGCCTCGGTGACCTGGTCGTGCTCTGCCTTGACCTGGTCCTTGGCCGCGCTCAGCGCGTCGCTCCAGGCGGCCTCGTACTCCTCCGGCGTCTCCACCGGCGACAGGCCGCGGGCGCGCAGGGTCTCCTCGGCGATGAACTCGGCGTTCCCGCCGAGCTGGATGTCCGTGCCACGGCCGGCCATGTTGGTGGCCACCGTGACGCCGCCGAGCCGCCCGGCCATCGCGATGATCGCGGCCTCACGGGCGTGGTTCTTCGCGTTGAGGACCTCGTGCTTGATGCCCTTGCGCACCAGGAACTTGGACAGCAGCTCGGACTTCTCGACGCTCGCGGTGCCCACCAGGACCGGCTGGCCCGCCTCGTGCCGCTCGGCGATGTCGTCGACGACCGCGGTGAACTTCGCCTCCTCCGTCTTGTAGATGACGTCGGCGCGGTCCTCGCGGATCATGTCCCGGTTGGTCGGGATCGGGACGACGCCCAGCTTGTAGGTCTGGTGCAGCTCGGCGGCCTCGGTCTGCGCCGTGCCGGTCATCCCGGAGAGCTTGGCGTACAGGCGGAAGTAGTTCTGCAGGGTGATCGTGGCGAGCGTCTGGTTCTCGTCCTTGATCTGCACCTTCTCCTTGGCCTCGATGGCCTGGTGCATGCCCTCGTTGTAGCGGCGGCCGGCCAGCACGCGGCCGGTGAACTCGTCGACGATGAGCACCTCGCCGTTGCTGACGATGTACTGCTGGTCGCGCTTGAACAGCTCCTTGGCCTTGAGGGCGTTGTTCAGGTAGCTGATCAGCGGGGTGTTGGCCGCCTCGTAGAGGTTGTCGATGCCGAGCTGGTCCTCGACGAACTCCACGCCCTCCTCGGTGATGGCGACCGTCCGCTTGGCCTCCTCGACCTCGTAGTGCCGGTCGCGCTTCATCAGCGGGGCGATCCGGGCGAACTCGGAGTACCACCGGGCGCTGGACTCGGCCGGGCCGCTGATGATCAGCGGGGTGCGCGCCTCGTCGATGAGGATCGAGTCGACCTCGTCGACGATGGCGAAGGGGTGCCCGCGCTGCACCAGGTCGGCCTTGCTCCAGGCCATGTTGTCGCGCAGGTAGTCGAAGCCGAACTCGTTGTTCGTGCCGTACGTGATGTCGGCGGCGTACTGCTGCCGGCGGACGTCGTTCGGCTGGCCGGAGACGATCGTGCCGACCGTCAGCCCGAGGAACCGGTGCACGCGGCCGGTCCACTCGGCGTCGCGCTGGGCCAGGTAGTCGTTGGTCGTGATCACGTGCACGCCGTCGCCGGACAGCCCGTTCAGGTAGGCGGGCAGCACACCGGTGAGGGTCTTGCCCTCACCGGTCTTCATCTCGGCGATGTTGCCCAGGTGCAGCGCCGCGCCGCCCATGACCTGCACGCGGTAGTGCCGCTGGCCCACGGTCCGCGTCGACGCCTCCCGGACCACGGCGAACGCCTCGGGCAGCAGCTCGTCGAGGGACTCGCCCTCGGCGTAACGCTCCTTGAACTCGTCGGTCTTCGCGCGCAGTTCGGCGTCGGTGAGGTCGACCATGTCGACCTCGAGGGCATCGACCGCGTCGGCGATCTTCGACAGCCGGCGGAGGATCTTCCCCTCGCCGGCACGCAGGAGTCTGGAGAGCACCACGCCCCCCAGCGTAGGCGGCGCGTCCGGGAAGCGGTCACGGCGCGACGGACGGACCCGTCCCGGCCGGGCCGGTCCGTACCGTCTGCCAGCGTGTCCTCTCCTGCACCACCCGCGTTCGCGCCCGGCCTCGTCGCGCTCCTCACCGAGCGCCACCTGGCGACGCTGACCACGCTGCGGGCCGACGGGAGCCCCCACGTGGTGCCCGTCGGCGTCACCTTCGACCCGGCCACCGGCACCGCCCGGGTGATCACCTCGGGCACGTCGGTGAAGGCCCGGCACGTCCGCGACGGGCGGTCGCGGGTGGCGGTCTGCACCGTGGACGGACGTCGGTGGGCGACGCTGGAGGGGACGGCGGTGCTCCGCGACGACGCCGCCTCGGTCGCCGACGCCGAGGCGCGGTACGCGCAGCGCTACCGGCAGCCGCGGCCGAACCCGCACCGCGTCGTCCTCGAGATCTCGGTGGACCGCGTGCTCGGCAACGTTTGAAGGCCCGGCCAGAGGCTCACCCCGAGCTTGCGAGGGGTGAGGGGGCCGGGGCCTTTCGCTCACCACCGAGGTCCTGCGCACCGCACGACTGGTGCTGCGTCCGTTCCGTCCGGGGGACGCCGATGCGGTGCCGGCCGCGTGCCAGTAGAAGACGGTGGGCCGGCTCCCGATGGGGAACCGGCCCGCCGTCGGCCTCCCTGCAGGGGCCCACCGCAAGCGTGCGAGTGGTGGGGGGCAGGCAGGTCCTTCCTCAGACGGTGGCGGGCTGCCGCGGCTCGGCAGCGGCTCCGACGGTGCCCCCGCCGGACCCGGTGTCGGCGATGACGGTGTCCTGCGCGACCTCGGTCGGTTCCACGGGCAGCTGGGCGTCGAGACGGATCAGGCCGTAGTCGAAGGCGTGCCGGCGGTAGACCACCGAGGGCCGCCCGGTGTCGGCGCACAGGAACAGGAAGAAGTCGTGCCCGACGAGCTCCATCTCGTACAGCGCCTGGTCGACGTGCATCGGGGTGGCGGGGTGCACCTTCTCGCGGACGATCTGCCCGGGCAGGTGCTCGTCGAGGTCGGTGACCAGTGGCGCGTCGCCGGGAAGGGCCGCGTCCAGGTCGGCTGGTGGGGTGCTCGCGCCCGCCGGGGGCTCGGCGGGGGGCTCGGTCTTGGACAGCTCGGTGGTGGGGAGTTCGGTGGCAGCGCCCTCCAGCCGGACGCTCGGTGGGGTGCGCCGGCCGTGGTGGACGTGCCGGCGGTCGTTGGCGCGGCGCATGCGGTTCTCGACCTTGTCGGCCGCGAGCTCCAGGGCCGCGTAGAAGTCCGGGGCACTCGCCTCGGCGCGCGCGACCGGGCCCTTGCCGCGCAGCGTGATCTCCACGCGCTGGCACATGGCCGACTGGCGGGGGTTCTTCTCGTGCAGCAACTCCACGTCGATGCGGATCAACTTGCCGTCGAAACGTTCCAGCTGCCCGACCTTGTCCTCCACGTGCTGGCGGAAGTGCTCGGGCACCTCGACGTTGCGACCACGGACCACGATCTCCATGGGACCTCCCGGTTGAGCGGGGCTGTGATCGAACCGACGCTAGACGCCTTCCGGGCGTCCCGACAGTCGATCTCCCCGGCGATGCGAGCGCTCTCACCGGCGGACCGTGAAGGTCGCCCCCGCGGGACCGGGATCCGGCGTGAGCCCCCGCCGCGGGGTGGCGGCCACCACCGCGGCCAGCACCGGGGGCGCTCCCGGGCCGACCAGGGCACGCAGCGCCCGGGCCGCCTCGACCAGCGTCGCCCCGCTGGTCACGACGTCGTCGACCAGCACCAGCCGCCCACCCGGCGGGTACCGCGCGCGGCGTCGCGGGCCGAACCGGCCGGCCAGGTTGGCCGAGCGCTCGTGCGCCGTGAGCCCGGCGGAGTCGCGGGTCCCGGCGGCCCGCCGCAGCAGGGGCGCGAGCCGGGCCGGCACCCCCGCCGCGCGCAGCTCCGCCGCCGCCCGCCCGGCCAGCTCCCGGACGTGGTCGCGCCCCCGCTGCCGCACCGCCGCGGCCGAGCTGGGCACCGGGACCAGCAGCACGGGCCGGCCCCCGTCCGGCGGGAGCGCGCTCAGCACCGCGGCGACCGCGAGGGCCAGCGCCGTCCCGAGCGGGGCGGCGAGCTCGGCGCGACCGCGCTCCTTGAACGCGAGGACCGCCGGCCGCACCGGCCCGGCGTACGGGCCGGCAGCGACCGTGGGCGGGAACCCGGGCGGGTGCCGCCGCGGCTGGGCCACCCGCGGGTGCGCCAGCCACGACCGGCAGCGAGGGCACAGCACCGCCCCGGGCAGCCCGCAGCCCCCGCAGGTGCGCGGCAGCACCAGGTCGGCCAGCGCCCGGCCGCCGGTGCCGAGCAGCGCCGGTGCGTGTGCGCGCGCCCGGTCCACCGGCCGAGCGTGCCCGCCGGGCCGTGTCCCGGCACCCGGCTCCCCGGGGCTGGGGACCCGCCGGCCGACGGGGGACGACGCGGCCCGGACGCGGGTCAGAGCGGGTAGAAGGGCTCCTCCCCCGCCACCGGCTCGGCTCCGCGGACCAGCGTCACCCAGGTGCCGCCGCCCAGCTCCCACAGCGTGCGGCCCGCGGTGACCAGCGGCTGCCGGCCCGGTGCCGCGGCGACCGCGGTCGGCTGGCCGGGCAGGCCCGAGGTGATCACCGGGCTGAGGTCCCAGCCGTCGACGTCCACCGTGTACGGCACGGTGCGCTCCTCGCTGGGGTCACCGGCGAGCACCATGAGGAGGCCGGAGTTCCGCCAGGCGACGTCCACGACCTGCTCGACGCTGGGCGCGACCGAGCGCAGGTCCCGCACGGTGACCGCGTCCTCGTCCCGGGCGACCGTGCCCACGAACAGCCGGCCGCCGGTCGGGCCCTCGATGACCAGGGCGGCGCGCACGCCGTCCGGGCTGAGCTGGAAGACCGTGGCCCGGCCGAGGCCGGCCAGCGTCGTGACGTTGACCGTCTGCGGGGAGCCGCCCGCGGGCAGCCGCACCACCTCGCTGCCGTCGCGCACCGTCCACACCTCCGCCCGGGTGCCGGCGGTGGTCGGCGTGGTGAAGCTGCGGCCGGCCAGCACCGGGGCCAGGTCCCCGCCGTAGGGGCCGGCGTAGAGCGTCGCCGGCGCCCCGGACGGCGAGACGGTGGTCGACACCCCGGCCATGAGCCCCAGCCCGCTGGTGCGCGGGTCGACCGAGACGCCGGCCGAGACCAGCCCGTACGCCCCGCTGCCGGCGGGGCCCGGGGCCGGGCTGGCGTCGGTGGCGCGCCGCAGCGCGCCGTCCAGCACGTAGTGGCCGACGGCGTCCACCGGCGCGTAGTCCGGGTCCAGCGCGACCCAGTCGTCGGTGCTCTGCTCCAGCGGCGTGCCGGCGATGCCCAGCGGCTGACCGTCGCGCAGCACCGTCACCCGGCGCAGGGACAGCTGCTGCATCGACCAGACCAGCTGCCCGGCGGCGGACTGCACCGTGGTGTCGGTGACGTCCGCCGGGAAGGAGACGTCGATGGTCACGTGCTGCCCGGCCACGTTCACCGTGCTGCGCAGCCGGGCACCGGACAGCGGGTTCACCACACCGGCGGCGAGCGCCGCAGACGGCCCGCTGATCAGCCGCTCCACGAGCGCGTTCGGCTGGGCCGGGCCGGAGACCAGGTAGCGCGGGTCGGGGACGACGCGGCTCCCGGTGGGGTCGAGGAAGTAGGCGTCCAGCTGGTCGTAGGTGCGGGCGAAGTCGGGCTCGAGCAGGAGCAGCCCGTCCGGCGGGTCGGTGATCCGCCACTCGCCCGACTCGTGGGACAGCGTGAACGTGTGCGTGTAGACCTGCCCGTCGGCGACGGTGAAGACACCGCGCTCGTCGACCGTGCCGACCAGCGCCGCGGTCACCTCGACGGTCCCGGACCGGGTCTGCACCGGCGCGAAGTCCGAGCTGATGATCGTCACCCCGTCGCTGTCCGACCAGGAGTCGGCGTCCTCGCCGTCCAGGTACTGGCGGGCGACCGGGTGGTTGCGGGCGGTGCTGGAGCTGGCGTCGATGAACCCGCGGACCACCTCCTCCGGGGTGGCGCCCGGCTCCGGGCCCAGCGGCTCGATGCCGACGTCGTTCCCGGGGAGCTCGGCGACCTGGGTGATCTGCACCGTCGCCGAGCTGCTCGGGACGGTGCTGCAGCCGCTGACCAGGGCGAGCAGCAGCGCGAGCACCGGCAGCCCGCGGCGCGCCGTCACGACTCGCTCCCCGGCGGTCGGAGGTTCACCGGGCGCAGCGGCAGGGGCGAGCTGGTGAGGTCCGCGCCCCCCTCCAGCGGCAGGGTGAGGCGGAACTGGGCGCCCGCGCCCGGCATGCCCCACACCTGCAGCCAGCCGCCGTGCAGCCGGGCGTCCTCCAGGCTGATCGACAGTCCCAGTCCGCTGCCGCCCACGGTGCGCACCCGCGAGGGGTCGGCCCGCCAGAAGCGGTCGAAGACGTGCTGCGCGTCGGCGGTGCCCAGGCCCACGCCGTGGTCGCGGACGGTGACCGCCGCGGCGGTGCGGTTGGCGGCCAGGGTGATCTCCACGGGTTGGCCGGCGCCGTGCTCGATGGCGTTGCCGACCAGGTTGCGCAGCACCCGCTCGACCCGCCGTCCGTCGACCTCGGCGACCACCGGGGTGCCCGGCGCGCTGACGACCAGCTCGCAGCCGTGCCGGGCGGCCAGCGCGGTCATCCCGCCGACCACCCGGTCGACCAGGCCGCGCAGCTCCTGCGGCTCGGCGTCCAGCACCGCGGCGCCGGCGTCGTAGCGGCTGATCTCCAGCAGGTCCGACAGCAGCACCTCGAAGCGGTCCAGCTCCTCGCGCAGCAGTTCCGCGGACCGGGCCACCGCCGGGTCGAAGTCCGCGCGGGCCTCGTGCAGCACCTCGGCGGCCATCTGCACCGTCGTCAGCGGCGTGCGGAGCTCGTGCGAGACGTCGGAGGTGAACCGCTGCTGCAGCTGGGACAGGGCCTCGAGCTGGGTGATCTGCTTCTGCAGGCTGTCGGCCATCGCGTTGAAGCTGGACGCCAGCCGAGCGAGGTCGTCCTCGCCGCGCACGACCAGGCGCTCCTCCAGGTGCCCCCCGGCCAGCCGCTGGGCACCGCCGGCGGCCCGGCGCACCGGGTCGACCACGAGCCGGGTCACCAGCACGCCGATCCCGGCGACGAACAGCGTCAGGACGGCGCAGGTGACGACGACGGTGCTCCGGATCCCCTCGAGGCTCTCCTGCTCCTGGACCAGCGGGAACGCGAAGTACACCTCCACGCTCTCCTCGCTGCGCGCGTCGGTCGGCACGGGGGCGCCGACGAGCAGCGTCGGGACCTCCTCACCCGCGGCGTCGGGGACCGGTGCGTAGCGGTAGGCCTGCGCGCCGTCGGCCACCTGCGCGCGCAGGTCGCCGGGCAGCGCGGGGTAGACCTCCGAGCGGCTCACCGCGGAGCGCTCGTCGTCCCCGGACCGGTAGACCATCACGACGTCGAAGTCACCGGCCGAGCCGCCGCGGGACTGCAGCCCGGCGACCGTGCGGGACAGCGTGGTGCGGATGCTCGCCGCGTCCCCGGTGGCGATGCCGCTGACCTCCGTCTGCGCGTACTGGACCCCGCGCAGCGCCTGGTCGACGGCGGCCTGGCGCTTGGCGCCGAGCAGCTGGTCGCTGATCTGCCGGAACAGCACCAGGCTGACCACCACGACCAGGAGGCCGGCGACGAGCATCGTGATCGCCCCGACCCGCAGCTGCAGGGAGGAGCGCCACACGTGCCGTGCCCTGCGGGCGAACCGCACGCTGGTCACCAGGGCACGGCGCCGGGCCCGGCGCAGGCGGCGCCGCACCCGGGTGGTCCGCGACCGGCGGCCGGGCCCGGGCTCGGCGGGAGGTTGCGGCGCGGCGCCCGGGGGAACCGGTGCGCCGGTCGCCGGGCTCCCGGACGACGTGCTGACGGTGCTCACCAGCCCGACGAGCTCCCGCTCATGGCGGGCCGGCCTTGTACCCCACGCCGCGGACCGTGAGCACGATCTCGGGCTTCTCCGGGTCGCGCTCGACCTTGGCGCGCAGCCGCTGCACGTGCACGTTCACCAGCCGGGTGTCGGCAGCGTGCCGGTAGCCCCAGACCTGCTCGAGCAGCAGCTCCCGGGTGAACACCTGGCGCGGCTTGCGGGCGAGCGCCACCAGCAGGTCGAACTCCAGCGGGGTCAGCGCGATCGACGTGCCGTCCCGGGTGACCTGGTGGGCGGGGACGTCGATCTGGACGTCGCCGATCGCCAGCGTCTCGGCCTGGCCGTTCTCCCCGCGGCGGAGCTGGGCCCGCACGCGGGCGACCAGCTCCACGGGCTTGAACGGCTTGGTGACGTAGTCGTCGGCGCCGGCCTCCAGCCCCTGGACGACGTCGATCGTGTCGCCCTTGGCGGTCAGCATGATCACCGGCACCGTCGACTGCGTCCGGATGTCCTGGCAGATCTGGATCCCGTTGCGGCCGGGCAGCATCAGGTCCAGCAGGACGAGGTCCGGTCGCAGCTGCTGGAAGGTGGTCAGCGCGCGGGCACCGTCGGACACGAAAGCCGGTTCGTAGCCCTCACGCCGCAGCACGATGCCGAGCATCTCGGCGAGTGCGGCGTCGTCGTCGACGACCAGGACACGGCCGCGGCTGGAGCCCGTGGTGGGTGCGGAAGGTGGCACGGCGCCATTGTGCGCGACGCCCGCCACCACCGACTCCGCCCCGCCGGGAGAACTCACCCAGCGGGGCGGAACGGAACGCTGCTGAGCTCGCGACGTCACCAGCTGATGGCCCCCTTGCAGGGTCCCGCCGCGAGCTTGCGAGTGGCGGGGGGCAAGGGGGTCCTTCGTCAGTAGCGGTAGTGGTCGCTCTTGTACGGGCCCTCGACGGGGACGCCGAGGTAGTCGGCCTGCACCTTGGACAGCTCGGTCAGCTTGACGCCGAGGGCGTCGAGGTGGAGCCGGGCGACGTGCTCGTCGAGCTTCTTCGGCAGCACGGTGACGCCAGGGGTCTGCCCCTCGTAGGCGGCCCGGTTGGACCACAGCTCGATCTGGGCGAGCGTCTGGTTGGAGAACGACGCGCTCATCACGAAGCTGGGGTGCCCGGTGGCGTTGCCCAGGTTCAGCAGCCGGCCCTCGGAGAGCACGATGATCGTGTGGCCGTCGGCGAACCGCCACTCGTCGACCTGCGGCTTGATGGTGGTCCGCGTGATGCCCGGGGTGCGGGCCAGGCCGGCGATGTCGATCTCGTTGTCGAAGTGACCGATGTTGCCGATGATCGCCTGGTGCTTGGTCATCCCGAGCTGCTCGGCGGTGATGATGTCCTTGTTGCCGGTCGCGGTGATGATGATGTCGGCCTTGCCGATGACCTCGTCGAGGGTGGTCACCTCGTAGCCGTGCATCGCGGCCTGCAGCGCGTTGATCGGGTCGATCTCGGTGACGATCACCCGGGCGCCCTGGCCGCGCAGCGACTCCGCGCAGCCCTTGCCGACGTCGCCGTAGCCGCAGACCACGGCCACCTTGCCGCCGATCATCACGTCGGTGGCCCGGTTGAGGCCGTCGATGAGCGAGTGCCGGCAGCCGTAGAGGTTGTCGAACTTGCTCTTGGTGACCGAGTCGTTCACGTTGATCGCCGGGAACAGCAGCCGGCCCTCGCGGGCGAGCTCGTAGAGCCGCAGGACGCCGGTGGTCGTCTCCTCGGTGACGCCCCTGATGCCCTGGCCGATCCGGGTCCAGTACTGCCCGTCGGTGGCCAGCGTGCCGCGCAGCACGTCGAGGATGACGCCGTACTCCTCGGAGTCGGCGTCGGTGGTGTCGGGGACGACGCCGTCGGCCTCGAAGCGGGTGCCCAGGTGCACGAGCAGGGTCGCGTCGCCGCCGTCGTCGAGCACCATGTTCGGGCCGACGACCTCGCCCGCCTCGTCGCGGAACTCGAACAGCCGCTGGGTGCACCACCAGTACTCCTCCAGCGTCTCGCCCTTCCAGGCGAAGACCGGGACGCCGGTGGGCTGCTCCGGGGTGCCGCCGCCGACGACGATGGCCGCGGCGGCGTGGTCCTGGGTGGAGAAGATGTTGCAGCTCACCCAGCGCACGTCGGCGCCGAGCGAGACCAGCGTCTCGATGAGGACGGCGGTCTGGATGGTCATGTGCAGGGAGCCGGCGATCCGGGCCCCGGCCAGCGGCTGCGCGTCGCCGTACTCCTCGCGCAGCGCCATCAGGCCGGGCATCTCGTGCTCGGCGAGGGTGATCTCCTTGCGGCCGAAGCCGGCGAGGGAGAGGTCGGCGACCGTGAAGTCGCCGTCGGTCAGTACACGCGTGCCGGTGCTGGCAGTCATGTCGCTCCACGTCCGCGCCCAGCCTCAGGGGCGAGCGCTCTCAGTCGGGATGTGTCGAAGGAGAGCGAGCATGCCGAGGCTTCGGCGGGGCTCGAGCCGTCTCCCAGGGTACCGCGCGGCACGCCGTCCCCGAGAGCCCTTTTCAGAGCCCGGTGGTCGCCCGGTACAGCACGGCCGGGCCGCGCGCGCTCACCGGCGAACCGGCGGGCACGAACGCCGAGCTGCCCCGCTCCAGGACCAGCTCCCCGTCCGGGCCGGCCAGCACCGCGGTGCCCTCGGTGCACAGCAGCACCTGCGGGCCGGCGGTGGTGAGCACACCCGGGGCGACGTCGACCTGGCACCGGGTGAGGTCGAAGTCGTCGACCGGCACCGGGTAGCGCAGCCCGCCGGGGCCGAGCACCGGGTGCAGCACCGGGACCTTGCCGTCGCTGAAGTCCAGCACCTCGATCAGCGCGGCCAGGTCGACGTGCTTGGTGGTCAGGCCGCCGCGCAGCACGTTGTCGGAGCTGGCCATGACCTCCACGCCGGCGCCGCTGAGGTACGCGTGCAGGTTGCCCGCGGGCAGGAACACGGCCTCGCCCGGGGCGAGCTTCAGGTGGTTGCACATCAGGGAGATGACGACGCCGGGGTCACCGGGGTAGGACTCGGCCAGGGTGGCCGCCCACCGGTAGGTGTTGATGAACTCGGGGTCGTGCGCGGCGACGAACTCGGCGGCCCGGTTCGCGACCGCGGTCACCAGCGAGTCGCGGCGCCGCGCGGAGAGGGCCAGCAGCTGCGGGATCGCGGCGCGCAGGCCACCGCGGGCGAGCGCGGCGATCGTCGGCTTCAGCTCCGGCAGCTGCAGCTTGGCCAGGCAGTGCAGGGACTCCTCGACCGGGCGGAACCCGCACAGCGCCTCGACCGGCGTGATCGCGACCAGGATCTCCGGCTTGTGGCACGCGTCCTTGAAGGTGCGCGTCGGGTCGTCCCGCGGGATGCCGGCCGCCTCCTCCGCGGCGAAGCCCGCCTCGGCCTGCGCCGTGGTCGGGTGCGCCTGCAGCGACAGCGGCCGGTCGGCGGCCAGGACCTTCATCAGGAAGGGCAGCCGGGCCCCGAACCGCTGGTGCACGACCGGCCCCAGCAGGAGGTCCGGGTCGGCGGCGATCGCCACGTCGAGACCGGTGCCGTCGGCCAGCCGGGAGGGGGCATCCGGGTGGGCGCCCATCCACAGCTCGGCGTACGGCTCGTCCGCCGGGGAGGGCAGCCCGAGCAGGTCGGGGATCACCGTGCGACTGCCCCAGGGGTAGTGCCGCACGGGACTGTCGAGCTGCCACATCACGGACGAGGCTATCGGTGCGGAGGTCACCCGTCCTCGATCGGCCACACGGGACCCGCGCTCCAGCACCGGCGCCGGTCGGGTCACCCGGGAGGGGCAGGCACCCGGCGGGGCGCGCCGGTGACCGCGGCCGGCCGCGGGATGCCCCTCACGGGCGCAGCGCCCGCTCGTGGTCCAGCGCCAGCGCCAGGTAGACGGCGCTGAAGTCGGCGACGGCCAGCTGGCGAGCGAGCCGGACCAGGCGGGGCTCCTGAGGGGCCTCCGTCTGCTCGGCGAGGCTGCTGACCGGCACGTTGTGCGCCGCGGCGATCCGCAGCAGCTCGGCCATGGCCTCCTCGGCCGACCGGGGCTCGCGCTCGCCGCCGTCGGGACCGCCGCCGTCGGCGTCCCGGATGGTGAGCAGCCGCAGCCGCCGGCCGGCGTCCTCGACCCGGTCGCGGAAGAAGTCGTCCCCGCTGTCGGAGGCGGCCAGCGGGCCGGC
The DNA here is from genome assembly GCF_041028325.1 of Modestobacter sp. I12A-02662. Classification (NCBI taxonomy): domain Bacteria; kingdom Bacillati; phylum Actinomycetota; class Actinomycetes; order Geodermatophilales; family Geodermatophilaceae; genus Modestobacter; species Modestobacter sp. I12A-02662. The sequence goes on from NZ_JABGDE010000004.1 coordinate 22,503, forward strand.
GAGGACGGTGCGGGCGGCGACCCGCTGGTCGGGCAGCCGGAAGCCGGCCACCGGCAGGCCGGCCAGGGTGGCCAGCTGGTCGGCGACCCGGCCGGCGGCGGCACCGGCGAGCGGCCCCTCCGCGGCGATGACCGGCAGCGCGTCCAGCAGCTCCAGCGCCAGCGTCTTGGCCGGGTTCACGAACGACTCGCGGGCCGGGCCGCACTGGGTGGCCACCTCGTCCAGCGCCGCGGCGATCAGCTCGGTGTCCGCGACGCCCTCGGCGAGCAGGCCGAGGTCGGTGGCGAGCAGCAGCATCGGGGTGAGCAGCGACCACAGCGTCGCGTGCCGCACCCGGGAGCCGGGCAGCGCGACGTAGGGCGCGCGGGCGCTGGCGCACACCGTCCGCAGCGGCGCGTCGTCCGCCCCGACCCCGACCAGCGCGACCCCGCGGCGGGCGGCCTCGTAGGCGGGGGTGACCGCGTACCGGCCGGCGCCGGTGCGGGTGGCCACCACGGCGAGGTCCGTCGGCCCCAGCCAGACCGGCAGCGCCGGCCCCGGGACGACGTCCACGGTGACCGGGCTGGAGGGCCCCAGCAGCGCGCGCAGCACCTCGGCGGCGACCGCACCCTCCCGGCGGGCGACGACGACCAGCCCGCGCGGACGGCCACCGGCGGTCACCCGCGCCAGGTCGGCCTCCTGGGTCAGCCGCGCGGTCTCCCGCACCTGGGCCCCGGCTCCGGCGACCGCGGGCAGCAGCTCCTGCGGGTCCCGCTGCCGCAGCAGCTCCAGGTCGTTGAGGACCTGCTCGGCGAGCTCCGGCGACGTCACGTCGGCCGCCGGCGCGCCTCGTCCAGCAGCAGGACCGGGATCCCGTCACGCACGGGGAAGGCGCGCGAGCAGGTCGGGCAGACCAGCTCACCGGCCTCGACGTCGACGGTCAGCGGTGAGTGGTGGGTGTCCGGGCAGGCGAGGATCTCCAGCAGCTGCGGGTCGATGCCCAGCGTCTCGTCCCCGCTCACGCCCGCACCAGCTCCAGCACCTCGTCGCGCAGCTCCTGGACGCGGGCCGCGTCCGGCGCCTCCACGTTGAGCCGGAGCAGCGGCTCGGTGTTGCTGGCCCGCAGGTTGAACCAGGCGCCGTCGGGCAGGGTCACGGTCAGCCCGTCGAGCTCGTCGAAGGTCACGCCCTCCCGCTCGCCGTAGGTCTTGCGCACCGCCTCGACCCGACCGGCCTGGTCGGTGACGGTGGAGTTGATCTCACCGGAGGCGACGTACCGCTCGTAGGCGGCGGTCAGGTCCGAGAGCGGGCGGGACTGCTCTCCCAGGGCCGCGAGCACGTGCATGGCCGCGAGCATGCCGGTGTCGGCGCGCCAGAAGTCGCGGAAGTAGTAGTGGGCCGAGTGCTCCCCGCCGAACACCGCGTCGGTGCGGGCCATCTCCGCCTTGATGAAGGAGTGCCCCACCCGGGTGCGCACCGGCTGCCCGCCGTGCTCGCGCACGATCTCCGGGACCGCCTGCGACGTGATCAGGTTGTGGATGATCGTCGTCCCGTGGCCCTTGGCGAGCTCGCGGACTGCGACGAGCCCGGTGATCGCCGAGGGGCTGACCGGCTCGCCGCGCTCGTCGATGATGAAGCACCGGTCGGCGTCCCCGTCGAAGGCCAGGCCGATGTCGGCCGCGTGCTCGCGCACCGCGGCCTGCAGGTCGACCAGGTTGGCCGGGTCCAGCGGGTTGGCCTCGTGGTTGGGGAAGGAGCCGTCGAGCTCGAAGTACATCGGCACGATCTCCAGCGGCAGCCCGGAGAGCACGACCGGGACGGTGAAGCCGCCCATGCCGTTGCCCGCGTCGACGACCACCTTCAGCGGTCGGATGCCGGACAGGTCGACCAGCTGCTTGAGGTAGGCGGCGTACTCGGCGACCAGGTCGCGGCTGCTCACCGTGCCCACCCGCTCGGGCTGCCGGGCGAAGGCGCTGCCGGGCTCGTCGATCTCCTGCTCGGCCCAGGTGCGGATCTCCACCAGCCCGGAGTCCTGGCCGATGGGGGCGGCGCCGGCGCGGCACAGCTTGATGCCGTTGTACTGCGCCGGGTTGTGGCTGGCGGTGAACATGGCGCCGGGCAGCTCCAGGGAGCCGGCGGCGAAGTAGAGCATGTCCGTGGAGCCGAGCCCGGCCTCGACGACGTCCAGGCCGCGGGCGAGCACCCCCTCGGCGAACGCCCGGGAGAGCGGGACCGACGAGTCGCGCATGTCGTGCGCGGTGACGACCGCGGTCGCGCCGCTCTCGCTGTGCACGAACTCGGCGAACGCCGCCCCGATGGCCCGCGCCACGGACTCGTCCCACTGCTCGGGGACCAGCCCACGGACGTCGTAGGCCTTGATGATCGACGTCAGGTCGGACAACTGCACACCCTCACACTCGCTCGCCGTGCCGGGACCGGCACGCACGCGACCCTAGCGGCGGGAACCGGAGCGCAGCGCGCCGAGCAGGTCCGAGCCGCTCGTCCGGGTCAGGTGAGGTCGGGGAGCACCCGCAGGTGCCCGCGGCGCGTGCCCCGGCCGTCGTCGGCGGGGTCGCGCGGGGGCTCGGGGCGGGCGGCCTCGCGGACCGCGTCGGCCAGCGCCAGCAGGTCGTCACCGGTCGGCCCGGTGTCCTCGGCCTCGATCTCGTGACGAACGACCTCCCAGCCCCGCGGCACGGTCAGCCGCTGGGCGTGGAACTCGCACAGGTCGTAGCTGTGCGGCTCCGAGTAGGTCGCCAACGGGCCGACGACGGCCGTGGACTCCGCGTACACGTAGGTCAGGGTCGCCGCAGCCGGTTGCGCGCAGCCGCTGCGCGAGCAGCGACGTGACTGCCTCACCACCGGTTCCTCACGCTGGGCACACTAACGGCGAATCCCCCTCTCCGGGAGGAGGCGCACCGAACGGGCCCGCCGGACGCGCCAGGCGGACGCCGCGGGAGCCGGGAGACGTAGGCTGCCTGCGCGATGGACCGTCCCCCTCCCCGTGCCCGGCGCAGCCGGCGCGACCGCCACGGCCGAGGTCTGCGCGGGCGCCTGGTGCCCCCGACCCTGCCGCTGTCCCGCAGCCGCGCCGAGCAGTTCGACGACCTCGTGCTCGACGCGGTCGAGGACCTGGAGCGCCGCTGGGAGCGGGAGCTGGCCGGCGTGGAGTTCGCCGTCGAGGACGTGCCGTGGGTGGACCACAGCAGCCCCGACGAGGTGGTGCTGGACTCCGACGTCCTGGACGACGGCAGCGTGCCCCTGGCCCGCGTCCTGCCCGCGCACCGCGAGGACGGCCACGACCACCCGGCGCGGATCGTGGTCTACCGGCGGCCCCTGGAGATCCGGGCCGCCGACCGCGAGGACCTCGCCGACCTCGTGCGCGACGTCGTCGTCGACCAGGTGGCGGTGCTGCTCGGGCGGGACCCGGAGGAGATCGACCCCGCCTAGCCCTGGGGGCGACGGCCCGCCTCGAGCGCCACTGACATATTGGGTGGCGAGATGAGCGCACCGATCGACAGCCCAGGGGCACGCCGGCCGTGGGTCGTGGGGACCGCGGTCGCGGCGCTCGTCCTCGCGGTCGTGGCCCTGGTCTGGGCGCTGCGGCCCGGCGGCGCCACGGCCGCCGCCAGCTTCACCGTCACCCCCCGCGCGGCGGACGGCGCGGACGCCGCCCTGCTGCTGGCGGACCGGTACACCACCCTGGCCGGGTCCGCGGGCACGGTGCGCGCGGCGCGGGAGCGGGAGCCCGCCCTGGCCGACGTGTCCGTGGACCGGCTGGCCGAGGGCCTGGCGGTGGAACGGAGCCCGGCCGGCGCCACGATCACCGTGCGCGTGACGCTCCCCGACCCCGGCACGGCGGCCGCGGCGGCCGACGCCGTCGTCGGCACCCTGGTGGAGCGCGGTGCGGAGGAGGACCTGGTCGACGTCGAGCCGGGCGCCGAGGCGTCGGCCGGCCGGGCCGACACCCGTCCCGACCCGGTGCCCTGGACGATCGGCGGGCTGCTGCTCGCCCTGGTCTGCGGGCTCGCGGCGGCGGCCGTCGGGCGGGGGCCCGGCCGGCGCGGGCCCGGCGTCCCTCCCCCGCCTCCGGCGGAGCCGCCCGCGGTCGAGCCGCCCGCGGTGGAGCCGGGAGCCGGCGGCCCGTTCCGGCACGACGACCTGCCCGGTTTCCTGGAGCACCCGCCGGGGTCGCCGCCCGCCGCCCCGCCGGCACCCCCGGTCCTGGTCCCCGCCGCCGTGCCCGCGCCGCGGCCGGCGGAGTCGGCGAACGGCCACCGTCCCGCCTCCGGACCGGGCGGCCGGCGGGCCGTCGGCGTCGCGGTGGCGACCTCCCTCGTGCTCAGCGCCGCGGCGCTGGCGGTCGCGGTCAGCCGCGACCGGCCCGCTGCCCCGGCGCCGGCGGCCGCACCCGGTCCGCCGACCGGCTCGGCCCCGCCGGAGCAGGACGCGCCGCTGGCGACGACGGCCGCGCCGCCGACCGCGACCGCCGCCGGCGACCTGGCCTTCGCCTCGGTGCCGCTGGGGAGGGACGGCGTGGCGGCGAGCGTGGTCTTCGACGGCGTGCTGCTGGAGCAGCGGGCGGTGGGGCTCACGGTCACCTATCCGGCGGTCAGCCTCTCCACCGACGGGGAGCAGGCCCTGGCCCACGTCCGGTTCCCCACGTACAACTGCCTCACCGACGAGCCACCGGCCGACCCGCTCGCCGCGGGGTGCGCGCGGTCGATCACCGAGTACGCCGACCTGGCCACCCCCGACCTGCAGGTCACCCGGGAGGCCGGCCGGATCGAGCTGGTCGGCCTCTTCCCGACATACACCCGACCCAACGGGACGGCGCCGGCCTACACCGGCCGGGCCTACCGGCTGACCGCGGCCGTCAGCGCCGAGGGCGCGGAGCGGGACGGGCAGGCGCCGGCCACCGGCGTCGTCCGCCTCGGCCTGGACAGCGCGCCGACCGCCGCCGGCCGCGGGGTCAACCTGCTGCAGTTCCCCGGCTGACCCCGGCCCGGTGGACACCCCGCCGGGTCAGCGACACCAGCCCTGCGGAGGCGGTCAGCGACGCCCACGGAGAGCCCAGCTCCCGGCGCAGCCCGCCGCCGTCGCTCCAGCCCCACCAGGGCCAGCGGTCGGTCCCGTCCGGACGGCGGTCCAGCAGGGTGAGCAGGACGGCGGTGACGTCGTCCCCGCGGCGCACGACGGCGACCTCGAGCCAGCCGATCGCCGCGTGCAGCCGGGCCGCGGCGCGGACGAAGGAGCGCTGGTCGGCCGGGACGCGGGCGAGCAGCGCCGGGAGGACCCGCTCGAGTGCGGCGGGGTCGGTGCTGCGGTGGACCTCGCCGACCGAGTCCAGCTCGTCGACCAGGCGACGGCTGCGGGTGGTCCCGGTGGCGGCGTCGGGCAGGCACGCGGCCAGCGAGCTGAGCGTCGGGTCGCCCAGCGGGAGACCGGCCAGCCGGAGCGTCCACGGACCGCGGAGGCCGGCCAGCAGGTCGAGCACGCCGTCGGCGAGCCGCCCGGCGGTCTCGGGGTCCCGCGCGTGGAGCCGGCACTGCGGCCGCCCCTCGGGCAGCGGGCCGGGCCCGGCACCGAGCAGGGCCACCGCGGTGGCCGGCCCGCGCCGGCGGAGGGTCAGCAGGGCGAGCCCGTCGGGGCGGCCCTGCAGGTGCGGCTCGACCACCACCGCCCGCGCGCGGACCCGGGCGGGCTGCGCGTTCAGCGCGGCGGTCAGCCACGGACCGCGGGAGGTGGGGGGAACGGCGAGACGGGACATCAGCGGCGCGGCGGCCCGGATCTCCCGGACCACGCGAGCGCGGCCGTCGGCGATCCGGAGGGGCACGTGACCCAGTCGACCACACGCGCGCCCGGGGACGGGAGGCTGGTCTCCGCTCCGGGAGAGGAACGGGGCGGTGACCCGGTGGTCAGTCGGTCAGCCGGGGCGGTGCGGCAGCTGCTCGGCCCGCGCGCCGGCTCGGTCCTGCGGAGGGGGTCAGAAGGCGCGGCGGCGCAGCCGGCGGCGCTCCCGCTCGGAGAGCCCGCCCCAGATGCCGAAGCGCTCGTCGTTGGCCAGCGCGTACTCCAGGCACTCGGCGCGCACCTCGCAGCCGGTGCAGATCTTCTTCGCCTCGCGGGTGGAGCCGCCCTTCTCCGGGAAGAACGCCTCGGGGTCGGTCTCGGCGCACAGCGCGCGGTCCTGCCACCCCTGCTCGTCGTCCAGCCCCGGCAGGGTGGCGTCGAACCCGCCTGGGAGGCCCAGGACATCCCGTCCCGGCCCGGGGGGCGCGGCCCCCGCGGCGGCCGACCTGTACTCGCTCAACCACGACACCTCGGTCATCACGATGCGTCCTCTCCGGCTCGTCCCCGGCGTTCGTCCCCCGGCGGTTCCCGAGCTCCGTCGCCTGATGACAACGTCGGAATTACACGCGTGTCGTTGAGTCGAGGTCAAGTTGGGGTGCTGTAACGCCCCACACCACCCGCCCCACCAGTCACAACTTGTTCGGAAATGGTCACAGGAGACCCCGACACGCCGTTGCGTCCAACACCTTCTGCCCACGGTGCCGAGCGCTTTCATCAAGGTCAACAACCGGTGCCCGGGGCTGTCCGTACACAAGTGACGACGTGCAGGATGGGTTCGTGCACATCGTCGTCCTGGCCGGAGGCGTCGGCGGCGCCCGCTTCCTCCGTGGGGTGACGGCCGCCGCACCCGGCGCCCGGATCACGGCCGTGATCAACACCGGGGACGACGTCACCCTGCACGGGCTGCGGATCTGCCCCGACCTGGACTCCGTCATGTACACGCTCGGTGACGGCATCGACGAGGACCGCGGCTGGGGTCGCCGGGACGAGACGTGGACCGTCCGGGCGGAGCTGGCCGCCTACGGGGCGGAGCCGACCTGGTTCGGGCTCGGCGACCGCGATGTGGCCACCCATCTGGTCCGGACCCGGATGCTCGACGCCGGCTACCCGCTGTCGGAGGTGACCGCGGCCCTCGCCGACCGGTGGCGGCCCGGGGTCCGCCTGCTCCCGATGAGCGACCAGCGGGTGGGGACCCACGTCGTGGTCACCGACCCGGCAACCGGCCGGACCCGGGCGATCCACTTCCAGGAGTGGTGGATCCGCCACCGCGCGGCGCTGGACGCCCACCGCTTCGTCCAGGTCGGTGTCGACGACGCCCGCCCCGCCCCCGGCGTCCTGGAGGAGCTGGCCGCCGCCGACGCGGTGCTGCTGGCCCCCTCGAACCCCGTGGTCTCCATCGGCACCGTGCTGGGCGTGCCCGGCATCCGCGACGCGGTGCGCGCCGCCGGCAGCCGGGTGGTCGGCGTCTCCCCCATCGTCGGCGGGGCCGCGGTGCGCGGGATGGCCGACCGCTGCCTGCCCGTCGTCGGGGTGGAGGTCAGCGCGGAGGGCGTCGGCCGGCACTACGGCGCCCGGTCCGCCGGCGGGCTCCTCGACGCGTGGCTGGTGCACACCGGCGACGCGGCCGACGTCCCCGGCGTCGACGTGCGGGCGGTCCCCCTGCTGATGACCGACCCGGAGGCCACCACGGCGCTGGCCCGCGCGGCCCTGGACGCTGCGCGTGCCTAGGCCCGGGCCGCCGCCGGGCGTCTCGGTGCACCCGGTGCCGGGGCTGCCCGAGTTCGTCCCCGGGGACGACCTGGCGGCGGCGATCGCCGGCGCCGCCCCCTGGCTGGCCGACGACGACGTCGTCGTCGTCACCTCCAAGGTGGTGGCCAAGACCGAGGGCAACCTCGTCCCCGTCGCGCCGGGCACCGACCGGGAGGCCGCCCGGCTGCGGGCCGTCGACGCCGAGACGGTCCGCGTCGTGGCCCGGCGGGGGCCGCTGCGCATCGTGGAGACCCGCCACGGCTGGGTCGTGGCCGCCGCCGGCATCGACACCTCCAACGTGGCCGCCGACGCCCTGGTCCTGCTGCCGGCCGACGCCGACGCCTCGGCCCGGCAGCTCCGCGGGCGACTCCGGGAGCTGCTCGGCGTGACGGTGGCGGTGGTGGTCAGCGACACCTTCGGCCGCCCGTGGCGCGACGGCGTCGCCGACGTGGCGATCGGCGCGGCCGGCCTCCCCGCCCTGGTGGACCACCGGGGCGCGGTGGACGCCCACGGCAACGTGCTGGAGACCACCCAGGTCGCCGTGGTCGACGAGGTCGCCGCGGCGGCGGACCTGGTCAAGGGCAAGCTCGCCGGCGTCCCGGTGGCCGTGGTCCGCGGCCTCGCCCCGGCTCCCCCGGACCCCGACCTCGGCGCCCGGCCGCTCGTGCGGCTCGGCGCCGGCGACCTGTTCCCGCTCGGCAGCCGCGACGTGGTGGGCGGGCGGGCCGTCCCGGCCGTGCTCGCCGCCCGCCCCGGCGGTCCGGCCGCGGTCGCCGAGGCGTTCCGGGCCGCGGTGGCCGCGCTCCCGGAGTTCCCGGTGGTCTTCCGCTACGGCAGCGAGGACGACGACTCCCCCGTCGTCGACGTGCACCTCGCCGACCCGATCACCCCCACCACCGCGCTCGCCCTCGGCGCGGTGGTGGCCGCGGCACTGGTCCAGCTGCGGGCCGAGGGGTGGGCGACCCGGTGGGAGCCGGCCGGCACGCTCGGCGGCAGCTCGCTGGCCGGCCGGGTGTGGATCGGCGACCCGGGCCGGGCCGGAGGCGGCGCGGGGCCGTCCCCGGCGACTCGTTAGCGTCGGACCGTGCAGATCCGCGAGCTCGCCGTCCCCGACAGCTACGTGTTCGACCTCGTGCCGCACGGCGACAGCCGCGGCCGGTTCACCGAGTGGTACCGGGCGGACGCGCTCGCGGAGGCGCTGGGGTTCGCGATGCCGCTGGCGCAGGCGAACCACAGCACCTCGGCCCGCGGCGCGCTGCGCGGGGTGCACTTCGCGCAGGTGCCGCCCGGCCAGGCCAAGTACGTCTACTGCCCGGTCGGCAGCATCCTCGACGTCGTCGTCGACATCCGGGTCGGATCGCCGACGTTCGGCGTGCACGACGCGGTCGTGCTCGACAGCGAGCAGCCGCGGGCGATGTACCTCGCCGAGGGGCTCGGGCACGCGTTCATCGCGCTGGAGGACCAGAGCTCGGTCACCTACCTGCTGTCGTCGCCGTACGCGCCGGCGCGCGAGTTCGGCATCCACCCGCTCGACCCGGCCCTGGACCTGCCGTGGCCCGCCGACGTCGAGTTCGAGCTGTCCGCCAAGGACAGCGACGCGCCCACCCTCGAGGAGGCCCGCCAGCAGGGGCTCCTGCCGACGATGGAGCAGTGCTCCGCGCGCTACGCCGAGCTGCGCGCCGGCTGAGGCCCGCGAGCGGGGCTCAGCCGCGCAAGGCCGCGACGCAGGCGCGCACCGACTCCTGCCAGGCGGGCAGCGGGGTGAGCCCGGCCGCCACCCAGCTCGCCGGGTCGAGCACCGACCAGGCCGGCCGCGGCGCCGGGCGGGGGAAGGCGTCGGTGGTGGTCGGGCGCACCCGCTCGGGGTCGGCGCCGGCCAGCTCGAACACCAGCCGGGCGAACCCGTACCAGGTGGTGCTGCCGGCGTTGGTGCCGTGCACGACCCCGCGCACCGGCGCCTGCGCGGCCTCCACCAGGCCGGCGGCGAGGTCGGCGGCGGAGGTGGGGCTGCCGGTCTGGTCGTCGACGACGGAGACCTCGTCCCGCTCGGCCTCCAGCCGGAGCATGGTGCGCACGAAGTTGCTGCCGTGCGCGGCGTACACCCACGCGGTGCGGACGACGACCGCGTCGTCCCCGACGGCGGCGACCGCCCGCTCGCCGGCGAGCTTGGTGCGGCCGTAGGCGGTGCGCGGCGCGGGGTCGTCGTCGACCGCGTAGGGCGCGGTGGCGTCACCGGCGAAGACGTAGTCCGTGGAGACGTGCACCAGGCGGCCGGTTCCGGCCAGCTCCTCCGCCAGCCAGCCCGGCGCCTGTCCGTTGACCCGGAGCGCGGTCCCCTCGTCGGTCTCGGCGGCGTCGACGGCGGTGTAGGCGGCGGCGTTGAGCAGGACCGGGCGGGCGCCCCGGGCGACGGCGCCGTCCCGCCAGCGGGACACCACGCCGCGCACCTGGGCCTCGTCGGTCAGGTCGAGCCGGGCCCGGCCCAGCGCCGTCACGTCCTGGCCCGTCAGCACCCGCTGGAGCTCGGTGCCCAGCTGGCCGGTGGCCCCGGTGACCAGCCAGGCGGTGCCCTGGCTCATCCGAGCGCCGTCCCGGCGGAGGCCTTCAGCGGCTCCCACCAGGACCGGTTGTCCCGGTACCACTGGACGGTGAGCGCGAGGCCCTCCTCGAAGGACATCCGCGGGGTGTAGCCCAGCGCGGCGGTCTTGGAGTAGTCGACCGAGTAGCGCAGGTCGTGCCCACCGCCGCGCGGGTCGACGATGTGGTCGACGTAGGTCCAGTCCCGGCCGGTGGCCTCGAGCAGCATCTCGGTGAGCTCCCGGTTGGACAGCTCCCGGCCACCGCCGATGTTGTAGATCTCGGCCGGGCCGCCCTTCTCCAGCACCAGCTGGATGCCGCGGCAGTGGTCGTCGACGAACAGCCAGTCGCGGACGTTGGCGCCCTCGCCGTACAGCGGCACCTTCTCCCCGTCGAGCAGGTTGGTCACGAACAGCGGGATGACCTTCTCCGGGAAGTGGTACGGCCCGTAGTTGTTGCTGCACCGGGTGATCGACACGTTCAACCCGTAGGTCTGCGCGTACGCCCGGGCGAGGAGGTCGCTGCCCGCCTTGGACGCCGAGTACGGGGAGTTCGGCTCCAGGACGTGGTCCTCGGTCCACGAGCCCTCGTCGATCGAGCCGTACACCTCGTCGGTGGAGACGTGGACGACGCGCTCGACCCGGTGGCGGACCGCCGCCTCGAGCAGCTGCTGGGTCCCGAGCACGTTGGTGAGCACGAACCCGGAGGCGCCGGAGATCGACCGGTCCACGTGCGACTCGGCGGCGAAGTGCACCACGACGTCGTGCCCGGGCAGCGCCGCGTCGAGGTCGGCGGCCTGGCAGATGTCACCCCGCACGAAGGTGAAGCGGGGGTCGTCGGCGACCGGGGCGAGGTTCGCCAGGTTGCCGGCGTAGGTCAGCTTGTCGAAGACCGTGACCTCGGCGTCCTCGTACCCGGGATACCCCCCGGAGAGCAGCGTGCGGACGTAGTGCGAGCCGATGAACCCCGCTCCACCGGTGATGAGCATGCGCATGACCGCAAACCGTAGCCAATCGCCGGGGCGAACACCGTTCACCCGGTAGGGGGACCTCCTCACGGGGCCACCGCCGGCCACCGGGGCCTCGCCTACGGTGGCTCCCATGCGCGGGATCATCCTGGCCGGTGGGACCGGCAGTCGCCTGTGGCCCATCACGCTCGGCGTCAGCAAGCAGCTCATGCCGGTGTACGACAAGCCGATGATCTACTACCCGCTCTCCACGCTGATGCTCTCCGGCATCCGCGAGGTGCTGGTGATCACCACCCCGGAGGACCGGGACGCCTTCGCCCGGCTGCTCGGGAACGGCAGCCGGCTGGGCATGCGGATCGAGTACGCGGTCCAGCCGAAGCCGGAGGGGCTGGCCCAGGCCTTCCTGATCGGCGCGGACTTCCTGGACGGCGAGGCCGCCGCGCTGGTGCTCGGCGACAACATCTTCTACGGCGCCGGCCTCGGGACGGCGCTGAGCGAGCAGCCCGAGCCGGACGGCGGGCACATCTTCGCCTACCACGTGGCCAACCCGCGGGCGTACGGCGTGGTGGAGTTCGACGAGTCCGGCCAGGTGCTGTCCATCGAGGAGAAGCCGGAGAAGCCCAAGAGCTCCTACGCCGTCCCCGGGCTGTACTTCTACGGACGCGACATCGTCGACGTCGCCCGCGGGATCACCCCCAGCGCGCGCGGCGAGCTGGAGATCACCGCGGTGAACGACCACTACCTGCGCCAGGGCCGGCTCACCGTGACCGCGCTGGACCGCGGCACCGCCTGGCTGGACACCGGGACCTTCACCTCGCTGCGCCAGGCCACCGAGTTCGTCTCCGTGGTGGAGGAGCGGCAGGGCCTGAAGATCGGATGCATCGAGGAGGTCGCCTGGCGCAACGGCTGGCTGGACGACGACGGCCTGCGCCACGCCGCCGAGCCGCTGGCGAAGAGCGGGTACGGCGACTACCTGCTGGGGCTGCTCGACGGCCTCTGAGCCGCCGGCGGTCCCGCGTCAGCTCCGCGGACGCCGGACGGCGACCACCAGCGCGACGCCGACGGCGACGCTGATCCCGCCGAGCAGCACGCCGGCGAGCACCGCCGCACCGTCGGAGTCCAGCGCGCCGACCGGCCCGCCCGAGGCCGCGGTGTCCACCGTGAGCGGGGCGCCGGCCACCCGGCTCGGCACCTGCCCGGTCGGCGGCGGGCTCTGCGCCGCGGGCACGGCCACCCGCTCGCCGGCCGGCGACGGCCCGGCGACCGGCACCACCGCCGGGGCTCCGGCCGGGATCTCCGCCGGGGTCGGGGCCTGTACCGCGAACGGGGCCTCGACCGGAGCCGAGGTGTCGGCCGGGGTCTCGGCCGGCACCGCGTAGGTGAGGGTCACCGAGGCCGGGCCCGTCGTCCAGTCCGCGGTGCCACCCGGCGGCACCAGCGACGTGCCGCCGGTGCCGGCCACCCAGGACGCACCGCCGGCCCCGCCGAAGAGGCCGCCTCCGCCGCCGCCACCGCCGTGGCCGGCGCCGCCGTCCGCGTCGGCCCCGCCGCTGCCCTGCCCGTAGCGGCCCTCGGCACGCCACTGCTCCCACGGCGGGGTGGGGGCTGCGGCGTCCTGCACGTCCTGCGTCCCGGCGGGGAGGTCGTCACCCGCCGGGACGGTGGTCTGGTCGGCGCCCTCCGGCGTGGGGAGGACGGTTGCGGTCGTGCCGGTGTCCCAGGCGGTCGGGTCGCCCCAGCCGCCGTCGGACAGGGAGGCCCCGCCGCTGCCCGCGGCCACCAGCACGCGGGAGTCCAGGGAGCCCTCGGCGTCGCCGCTGACGGTCCGGACGTCGCTGGCGCCGCCCCCACCGGCTCCCGAGGTGCGCAGCTCGTCGCCGTCCGGTCCGGCGGCACCACCGGGGGCGCCGCCGTTGAAGCCGCCCGCGCCACCCGCTGCGGGGAGCGTCGGCTCGGCGGGCACCGCGTCCCCGCCGTCCCCGCCGACGCGGACGAACAACGTCTGTCCCGGCGCCACGGCCAGCGGGCCGGTGACGACGACCGGTCGCCCGGCCGACGCGGCACCCACTGCCCGGCCGCCCGTGCCGCCGACGGCGGAGGCCTGCAGGACGGTGACGCCGTCGGGCACGACGAACGCCTGCTCCGCGCCGGTCGCCGACCAGGTGCAGGTGACCGAGGTCCGGTCGTCCGACGTCCGGCAGGTCTCCTCGGCGGAGGCCGGCGTCGCCGGGGAGAGAGCCGGGGACAGCGCCAGCCCGAGACCGACCAGACCGGCGACCCCGGCCAGGCCGAGGGTCGAGCGGGTGGCTGAGCGGATCACGGTGCTCCTCGGTGCGGCCGGCTCGGGCGGGAACGGGGACCGACGTTAGGAAGCCAGGACCGGACGCCCCTGACAGACACGCCCGGCCCCGTGCCGGCGGGGGCTGCTGTGACGACTGGTTCGGCGGTGACCTGCGCCGTCGGGTTGAATCCGACTCAAGATCCCGTCCTGCCCGGTCGAACATCCGGGTGGGACGGCGACCACATCAGCACCACCCGTGCGCTTCCGGCACGGGGAGACGGGGGGAACGAACGTGCGCGTACCGGGTCCGGGCAGACGCCGCCGGCTCACCGTGGTCACCGTCCTGACCCTCGGCCTCACCCTGGCCGCCACGCCGTCCGCCTCCGCCCAGGGCGAGCCGGTCGGCGGCGCGGGAGCCGCCTACTTCCTGGCCGGCGCCGGCAACACCACCGGCTGGGCGGTCGAGGCGTACTACTACGGCGACCCCGGGGACGTCGTGTACTTCGGCGACTTCGTCGACGGGAGCGGCGCCTTCGGCAGCGACGGCCGGGACGAGGCGATGGTCCGCCGGGGCAGCACGTTCATCATCCGGGGCGCCGAGCAGCGGCCCTTCGTCTACGGCGACCCGGGCGACACCGTGCTGGTCGGGGACTGGGACGGCGACGGGACCGACACCCTCGCCGTCCGGCGGGGCAACCACTACTTCGTCAAGAACGACATCAGCACCGGGTACGCCGACGCGGACTTCTTCTACGGCGAACCCCGCGACGACGTCCTCGTGGGCAACTGGGACGGCGACGGCAGCCGCGCCGACGCGCAGCACCCGGTCACCACGGACACGCTCATGGTCCGCCGGGGCAACCACTACTTCGTGAAGAACGACACGAACACCGGCTTCGCGGATTACGACTTCTACTTCGGCGAGCCCGGCGACACGGTGCTGGTCGGCGACTGGGCGACCGCCACGGAGTCCGGCGACCACGCCTCCCAGCTGATGGTCCGGCGGGGCAACCGGTACTTCCAGTCCGACGAGGTGTGGACGGCGGAGGGCCGGCGCAGCGGCTTCGGCCTGCGCACCCGGGAGGCCTTCTACTACGGCGAGCCGTCGGACACGGCCTTCGTCGCGACGCTCCCCCGCCGCGTCGAGGACGCCGGCGGCACGCGCGTCGTGTTCGGCGACGGCCTGGCGGTCCGCCGGGCGGCCGGCCCGTCCGCGCCGCTGACCGAGTCGGCCCGCGCCTCCGGCGAGCCGATCGGCGCGCGGACCTACGCCGCCGTCGGCGACTCGATCACCTCGGGCATCCCGGGCGGGGAGGCGACCGGCATCCACAACCCGGGCGCCTCGTCGTGGCTGAACGGGGAGACCGCGGAACGGCTGGTCCTCGCGGGCGGCTGGGCGGTCTCGGCGAAGACGACCAGCGACATGCGGGCCAACGTCGTCCCCACCCCGTCGGAGGTGCTCGTCCTGCTGGGCGGGACCAACGACGTGAACAACCTCCCCTGGGAGGTGACCGAGGCGAACCTGAGGGCGATCTCGGCGACGATCGGCGCGCGGAACACGCTGCTGGTCGCCATCCCCCCGATCCGCGCCCAGGTCCCCGCCCGCACGGCGTTCAACGCCCGGCTCGCCGCCCTGGCCAGTCAGCAGGGCTGGCGGTTCGCCGACCCGTGGGGCCCGGTCAGCGTGAACGGGGAGTGGGCGCCCGGAGCGGACCAGGACGGCGTCCACCCGACCCCGGAGACCGCGGTCACCGTCGGCCGGATCATCACCGACGAGGCGTGGCAGGCAGCGGCACGTCGCACCCGCTGACCGCCGCCGGCGCTGGGGCCCGCCGGGGCGCGGTCCGACGCAGCACCGCCCGCCGCCCCGGCTCCTCCACCAGCCGGTACACGACTGCGGCCAGCACCCAGGACAGCCCGAACGCCACGGCGCTCCACCCGAGACCGGCGACGACGGTGCCCGGCCGCTCCGGCAGCAGCGCGCCCATCGCCTGCAGGACCGGGATGTGCACCAGGAAGAACGCGAAGGACCACACCCCCGCCCGCTGCCAGCCCCGGCCGGCGAGCACCGGGTCGCCCCGCCGGTCGCGGGCGGCCAGCGACGAGACGAGCACCAGGAAGCCCAGCGCCGGGGCGGCGAGGTTGGAGAAGGCGAGGTAACCGGCGGCCGACGCGAGCGCCAGCGCGACCGCGGCGGGGACCGACCGCAGGCCGGGCGACCCCGTCACCGCCGCGTGCACCCCGAGGTAGAACACCGGCAGGTAGGCCGGCGGGAAGGTCGCCCAGACCCAGTCCTGCCGCAGCGCCTCCCCGCCCAGGACGGCCAGGGCGGTGAGCGCGGCCAGCGACCACGCCGGGCTGCGGCGGAACAGCCGGGTCGCCGGTCGCAGGGTGAACGGCAGCGCTCCGTAGAACAGCGCCTCGATGCTCAGCGACCAGGCGGGCAGGGAGATGCTCACCCCGGAGCCCGCGGGGTCCCAGCTCTGCACCAGCAGCAGGTTGGCGAGCAGGCTGCCCGGGTCCAGCAGCGGGCTGGCCGGGTTCCGGAGCAGCACGGCGACGACGCCCAGCGCGAGGGCCAGCAGGTACACCGGGTAGATCCGGGCGGCCCGGCGCACCAGGAACATCGGCGTGCCGCCCCGCAGCGCGGCCGGCCGGGCGAGCAGGAAGCCGCTGAGGACGAAGAACAGCAGGACGGCGTCGATGCCGATCCCCCGCACCGCCGACCAGCCGGAGGCGAGCGGCGTGGCGCCCAGCAGGTACGCGAGGTGGTCGACGAACACCGCCCCGGCCGCGATGCCCCGGACCCCGGTGAGGGAGGGCAGGTCGTCCGCTCGGGCGACGGGGTTCGGGGCGGGCATCGCCTCGACGATAGGAGGGCGTTCCCGACACCCCCCGACGCACGGGGCGCGAGTGGCCGCTGGGGCGCCCGGGACGTCCCCGGCGCGTCCGGTGGGGGGCGTGGGCCGGGGGTGCTGCGGGGACCCACCGCGTGCGCGGGGTGGTCCGCGTCGCGGGCTAGCCTTCTCCCTGGTCTCCGGGACCGCCGCGCAGCACCGGGTCGATCCCCCGGTGGGTCAGCCGTCCCGACCCGATCCCCGACCGGTCCGTGGGCCGACCGGCCGCCGCGCGGCCGCTTCGAGAGAGGACGTCATGTCCACCGAACCAGCGGCCTCGTCAGGCGTCGCCTCCCGCCTGGCCGCCCGATGGCACTCGGTGCCGCTGCTCGGCCAGCTGGGGCCGGTGGCGCTCGGGCTGGTCGTGCTGGGGCTGGGGTCCTTCGCCTACCTGAGCGTGACCGGGCGCGCGCTGGGGCCCACCGCCTTCGCCCCCGTCGCGACGCTGTGGGTGCTGTTCAACGGCGCGGGGCTGGCGCTGTTCCAGCCGATCGAGCAGGAGCTCAGCCGCGCCACGGCCTCGCGCCGGGCGCTCGGGCAGGGCGGCCGGCCGGTGCTGCTGAAGGCGGTCGGCTACGCCGTCGGCGCGACCGTCGTGGTGGGCGGGCTGGTGCTGGCGTTCTCCGGGCCGCTCACCGACCAGGCGTTCAACGGCGCCGGGGTGCTCGTTCCGCTGCTGGTCCTCGGGCTGGTCGGGCTGGCCGCGGAGCACGTGCTGCGCGGCGTGTTCGGCGGGAACGAGCGGTTCTCCCGGTACGGCGCCCAACTGGCCGTGGACGGCGCGCTCCGCGTGGTGGTGCCGCTGGTGCTGATGCTCGTCGCGGCGCGGGAGGTGGGCGCGTTCGGGCTCGCCCTGGTGCTCGCCCCGCTGCTCGCGGCCGTGCTCACCGCCGGCCGGCCCGGCACGCTGGGGCAGCCGGGCCCGCCGCTGCCCTGGCGGGACATCGCGCCGCACCTGCTGGTCCTCACCGGCGCGGCGCTGCTCTCGCAGCTGATCATCAACGCCGCCCCGATCGCCGCGCAGCTGCTCGCCCGCCCGGACGAGGCGGAGGCCGCGGGCATCTTCATCTCCGCCCTGGTGCTGACCCGGATCCCGCTGTTCTTCTTCGGCGCGGTCCAGGCCGCCTTCCTGCCCTCGCTGGCCGGGCTCGCCGCGGTGGGCGACCGGCACGGGTTCGGCCGCCAGCTCCGCCAGGTGGTCCTGCTCGTCTCCGCCGTCGGCGGGCTGTTCGTCCTGGTGATGGCGGCGATCGGGCCGTTCGCGCTGCGGCTGCTCTACGGCGACGAGTTCGTCGCCACCCGCACCGAGCTGGTGCCGCTGGCCGTCGCGGCCGCGCTGTACATGGTCGCCCAGGTCATGGCGCAGACCCTGATCGCGCTGCGCGCCTACCCCGCCGCGCTGATCGGCTGGGCGGCCGGGTCGGCGGTGTTCATGCTGGCCCTGCTGGTGCCCTCGCAGCTGGAGCTGCGGGTGGGCGCGGCGTTCCTCGCCGGTTCGCTGGTCTCGCTGGTCACGCTGGTGCTGTTCGTCCGGGCGCGGGAGCGCCGGCTGACGGAAACCGACCGGTGAGCCGGGTCGACCAGTCGCCGCACACGGCGCCGCTGCCGCGGACCGGCGGGGCGACCGGCGTCGCCGGGCGGCCGTCCTCGCCGCGCCGGCGCTGGTGGACGGCGTTCGCCCTGCTCAGCCTGCTCGGCGGGCTGTGGGCGCTGGCCGGCCCGGTGTTCAGCGTCCCGGACGAGCCGGCGCACGCCGTGTACGCCGCGGCCGCGGTGCGCGGGGAGCTCTGGGCGCCGACCACCGGGATCGACACGACGGTCACCGTGCCCGCCACGTACGCCAACGCCAGCACGGCCGCGGCCTGCTTCATCTACGACGGCACCGTCCCGGCCGGGTGCGCGGAGCTGTTCGTCGCCCAGCCGGGGACGGCGGAGGTGGTGACCACCGCGGGGCGCTACCCGCCGGCCTACTACCTGTTCGCCGGGTCGGCGACGCTGGTCACCGACGGGGCGACCGCCATCTACCTGATGCGGTTCCTCACCGTGCTGGTGTGCGCGGCGCTGCTGGCCTCGGCGTACCTGTCCGTGAGCGAGCGGCGGTCGCCGTGGCCGCTGACCGGGCTGGTGCTCGCGTGCACGCCGATGGTGCTGTTCTTCACCGCCGCGGTGAACCCGCAGGGCCCCGAGCTGGCCGCGGGCATCGCGCTCTGGGCGTCGGCGCTGGCGCTGTTCCCGCCGCCCGGCCCCGCCGGGGCACCCGACGACGCCGCGTCCCGGGTGGCCCCCCGGCTGGTGCTCCGCTGCCTGGCGGCGATGGCCGCGCTGGCGCTCATCCGCCCGCTGTCGGTGGTCTGGCTTGGCCTGATCGTGGGGGTGGTGCTGCTCTCCCGGGCGACCGGCCGCCGCCTCGTCGCCCTGCTGCGCGACCGCTGGATGCTGCTCGGCGGGCTGGCCGTGGGGGCGATGGTGGCGATGACCGCCGTCTGGGTGCTGGCCCGGGACGCGCTGCGCCAGTGGTCGCGGCCGGTGGACATGCCGGTGCCCGACGCGGCGCTGGTGTCGGTCTCCAAGCTCGACGGCGAGTTGGCGGAGATGGTCGGCGTGTTCGGCTGGCTGGACAACGCCGCGCCGGGGCTGGTGCATGTCCTCTGGATCGGCGCGGTGGCGGTGCTGGCCGTGCTCGCCGCCGCCGTCGGCACCCGCCGCGAGCGCCTCGCCCTCGTCGCCGTGGTGGCGATCAGCGTGGTCGTGCCCGTGGTGTCGGAGCTGTCCTCGTACCGGGAGAGCGCCTTCGCCTGGCAGGGGCGGTACATCCTGGCGTTCAGCGCCGGGCTGACGGTGCTGTCGGGCTACGTGCTGGCCGACCGGTTCCCCGACGAGATCGGCCGGCGGGTCTGCCGGGGGCTGGTGGTGGCGGCCGGGCTCGCGCACGTGGTGGCGTTCATCGGCAACCTCAACCGGTACGTGCACGGGATCGACAGCTTCTGGTTCCTGGGTGAGCCGGGCTGGCGCCCACCGCTGCCGGCCTGGCTGCTCATCGCCGCGTTCGCCGTCGTCACGGCGGCCGCGGTGGCCGGCCTGCTACGCCAGCTCCGCGACCAGCGGAACCCCGCGCCGATGCCGGCGGTGCCCGCCGGCTGATGCGCCGTCAGCCGCCTGACGGCACGACCGGTTCGGGCGGCCGCTCCTCTGTGACCGTGTCGGCATGGCGGTGCACGATCTTCCAGCCGTCGTCCTCGCGTCGGAAGACCGTCGTCACCCGCAAGGCCATCGGCACCAGGTCGTGGGCGCCGCCGAGCTTCACCCGGAAGCGCTGGATCCCGACGTCGTAGGCGAGATCGGCCGTCTCGTACCCGGAGATGCGGTCGAAGGTCAGGCCCTCACCCTCCCGCAGCGTCGCGGCCGCGCGGGCCACCACCTCGCACACGCGCTCCCACCCACGCACCGGTGGGCCGTACGGGTTCGCGAGCGTGACGTCGTCCCGGCGTGACCAGAGCTTCCGTTGCGGCTCCGGGTCCCCCTGGATGACCGCCTCGACCGAGCGGTGGTAGCGGTCCCGCAGCTCGTCCAGATCCGACATGGTGCGGAGCACCTCCTCGAGAGCGCCCCGCTCCGACGCGACGGCAGCACCCTCATCGTGGCCGCGCTCGCGGCGGGTGACGAGGGCATCCGGCACGACCAGGGTCGAGCAGTGACTCAGATCAGGACACGCCGATGCCGGCTGACCCGCCGGGCCGTTCACAGGCGCGGGTGGATGAGGATCTCGGTGCCGTCGGGGCGGTAGGTGCGCCATCGGTGGCCCGGTGGTGCGGTGTCGTCGCGTTCAACGCGGAAGCCGTGGTGGACCTTGGTGTGGTGCCGTTCGCACAGCAGCGCGGAGTTCTCCAGCGACGTACGGCCGCCGTTGATCCATTCGAGCCGGTGATGGACGTCGCACCAGTGGGTGGGGGCTCCGCAGCCAGCGAACACGCAGTGCTGGTCGCGCCGCTCGACGGCCCGGCGGATGTGCGGTGGAACGACCCGTTTGTCCCGGCCGACGTCCAGGGGCAGACCGTCGGCGTCGAGGACCATCCGTCGGATCGTGGCGTCACACGCCAACCAGCGGGCGCGGGCCGCGGACAGGGTGGCGCCGAACCCGGTCTCCGCCGCGCCGGGGTTCCGGCTGGGGTCTACCAGGTCTTCCACGCCGATGGTGAGCACGACGTGCGGCTTGACGGTGCGCAGGAACGGCAGATCCCCCTGCGCGAGGGCGTTGTCGCACAGCTGCACGAGGGCGTCGGCCTGCTGCTGCACCCGGGTACGCATATCGCCCTTCGGGCGGGAGGCCTGCACGATCGACTCCAGGGCGGCCTGCACCTTCTCCCCGCCGACGGCGTCGAGGTCGAACCGGCCGGTGATGCTGCCGTCGGCGTGCTTGGCGATGGTCAGCCGCCGCCCCTCGGTGGGGTCGGGCTCCGGGCCGTCGGGGTCCAGGGCGTCCAGATAGCGGTGCACCACCTCACCCAGCCGCTGGAACGGCTGCGTGGCCGCGACGGTCGCAAGCGCGGCGTCCACCTCGGCCAGGTCGACGTCCTGCGCGGCGGCCGCGGCGAGCGCCTCCTCCGACACGGCCGGGGCGATCACGGCGACCTGCTCGGCGGTCACCTGCCCGGCGGCGAACGCCTCCGCCACCGCCGGCAGGTGCTCCAGCGCCCGCCCCGACCGCACCAGCCGCCCGGCCGCGCCGGGCGAGAGCCGGCCGTGCCTGCGCAGCCATGCCTGCATGGTCTTCAGCCCGTCGCCCTCCGCCGCCCCCGTCGTCTCACACTTGCGCACCACCCGGGTGATGAAGGCACCGAGCTGGTTCCGGTTGCGCAGCGCCTCACCGAGCACCGCCAGCAGCGGCGGGCCGGACAGCCCTGACAGGTCCTCGCCCGCCAGCGCGTCCAGGGCGGACTGCAACTCACCCACGGAGCACCTCCCGACCGGTTCGAATGTGTGTTCGAATGTATCGGTCCAAGCGGTTTTCGCAGCATGAATCCCCAGGTCAAGCGCGGTATCCACAGATTGCGACGAGAGCTTGACAGGGTGACGGAAGCCGCGTGGGGACGGTCAGTGGCGGCGGTAGTCCGTGGGGGCCATCCGGGGGCCGCGCTTGGGCGGCATCGACCCGCCGACCTCGAGCAGCCGGACGACGCGCTGCCGGTGACCGCGGAAGGGCTCGAGCAGCTCGAGCATCCCGGCGTCGTCGGTCTTGCGCCCGGCCAGCGACCAGCCGACCAGGTTCTTCAGGTGGTAGTCGCCCACGCTGACCGAGTCCGGGCAGCCGACGGCGCGCTGGGCGACCTCCGCCGCCGTCCACACCCCGATGCCGGGCACCGACTGCAGCCGCCGCCGCAGGTCCGCGCAGTCGTCGTGCGCGGCGGCCTCCAGCCGGGAGGCCACCGACGCCACGGCGCGCAGCGCCCGGCGGCGGGCGCCGTCCAGCCCGCAGGCGTGCCACTGCCAGTCGGTGACCGCGAGCACCCGCTCGGGCGAGGGGACGACGCGCATCCCGGCCGGCGCCGGGCCTGGCGCCGGGTCGCCGGCCAGGCGCAGCAGCTCGCGGTAGGTCCGGTGCGCCTCGAGGCCGGTCACCTTCTGCTCCAGGACGGCGGGCACCAGCGCGTCCCACACCCGGCCGGTGCGCCCCAGCCGCAGCCAGGGCGTGCTGCGGTGCACCCGCGCGACGAGAGGGTGGGCCTCGGCGGGGAAGCCCGACGGGTCGTCCTCGGCGCCGAGCCACGCCGGCACGAGCGGGAGGACGGCGGCCGCGCCGGGCCCCCAGGCGTCGATGCGGATGCCGTCGGGCACCGTGCGCAGCCGGACCGTGGCCGGGCCGGCCGCGGTGGTCATCGTGCGCCAGACGCCGTCCTCGGCGTAGCGCAGCGTCGGGTCGCCGGTGCCCCGCCGGTCCCGGGAGAGCACGCGCCGCACGTCCAGCGGCCAGTCCGGCTGCCAGGTGACGGAGAGCGTGCCCTCGTGGGGCGGGGCCGCGAGGGTCACTTCGGGGCCATGCGCAGGGCACCGTCCATCCGGATGACCTCGCCGTTGAGGTAGCCGTGCTCGACGATGTCCAGCGCGAGCTGCGCGAAGTCCTCCGGCCGGCCCAGGCGCCGCGGGAACGGGATGTTGGCGGCCAGGCTGGTGCGGGCCTCCTCGGGCAGGTCGGCCAGCAGCGGCGTGTCGATCAGGCCGGGGGCGATCGTGCAGACCCGCACGCCCACCGCCGCGAGGTCGCGGGCGGCGGGCAGCGTCATGCCCACGATGCCGCCCTTGGAGGCGGCGTAGGCGATCTGCCCGATCTGCCCGTCGTAGGCGGCGACCGAGGCGGTGTTGACGACGACGCCGCGCTCGCCGTCCTCCCCCGGCTCGGTGCGCGCCATCGCCGCCGAGGCCAGCCGGAGCACGTTGAAGGAGCCGACCAGGTTGATCATCACCGTGCGGGTGAACGGCGCGAGCTCGTGCGGCGAGCCGTCCCGGGCCAGGGTGCGCTGCACCCAGGCGACGCCGGCGCAGTTGATCGCGATCCGCAGCGGGCGGTCCTTGCCGGTCGCCTCGTCGACGGCGGCCTGCACGGAGGCTTCGTCGGTGACGTCGGTGCGGACGAAGGTGGTCTGCCCGCCCAGCTCCTCGGCGAGCGCCCGCCCCTTGTCCTCCTGCAGGTCCAGGATCGTGACGGCGGCCCCGCGGGCCGCGAGTGCCCGGGTGGTCGCCTCCCCCAGCCCCGAAGCCCCGCCCGACACGACCGCTGCGACGTCGAAGTCCCTCATGCGTTGCAGGCTAGGCCCACGTCCCGGTCGGCCGACCGAGGCATGCCCGTCGGGTCAGCGGCCCGTTCCGGAACCGACGTAGGCTCGTCGGCCGACGGAGGGAGCGCGCATGTTCGAGAAGCTGACCGGCAACGTCCAGGGCCCGCTGGAGGTCCACGGCGCGGTGGAGATCGAGGGCACGTTGCACGGTGGTGCCGTGGTCACCGGCCAGCTCGACCTGATCGGCACCTGCAACGGCCCCATCGAGGTCCGGCTGGACGGGCACGCCGACATCGAGGCGGTCGTCCGCGGCAACGTGCTGGCCCGCAGCGGCACGCTCCGGCTGCGCGGCATCCTCGAGGGTCTGCTCGGCGCCGAGCCCGGTGCCGACGTGCAGCTGGCCGTGGGGACGATCGTGAACGGTCGCCGCCTGGAGGCCGACGGCACGTTCACGCCGGTGGAAGGGTCCTTCGGCTTCAGCATCCCGGACGACGCGCAGATGATGCGGCTGCAGTCCGACGCCAGCTGGACACCGGTCGGCTGAGGCGGACGGGGGCCCAGGGACCGGGTCGGAATCGTTCGCTGGCGACGCGCGCCGCCTCCGACGGTTGATCCTCCCGAGGGCATAACGTGAGCACGTCCCAGTCACCGAAGGCCGGCCGCCTCCGTCGCCGCCATCGCACACTGTGGGTGCTGTCCCGCTCGGCGCGCCGAGTGGGGACGCGCTGGTACCCGGGCCCCGGTTGTGGCGCCCCCTCCGATCGCCGGGGCCCGGGTGTCCAACGCACCGCACGAGCTCTCTTCCTCCCCCACTGCGGAGAGACCTCCTCAGCGGTCGGGGAGCAGCCCCGCGAGCGCCGGGGTGATCTCCGCGGCGAAGACGGCGTGGCCGGTCTCGTTGAGGTGCAGCCCGTCCGACGCGATGAGCTCCGGACGCCCCATCAGCCAGCCGCTCGCGTCGACGAACGTGGCGCCCGCCCCGCCGGCGGCGGAGGCCAGGGCGTCGCGCAGGGCGTAGAGCGCCGCGGTCGGCTCCTGCCTCGGCCACTCCGGGCCGATGACGAGGAGCTCCGCTTCCGGAGCAGTCGCCTCGATGAGGGCGAACGTGGCGACGGCGTCCTGGCGGACGGCCTCCGGGGCGAGGGTGGCGTCGTTGAAGCCACCGAAGACGACGACGACGTCGGCGTCCTCGGGCGGCGGCTCCGTGGCGACGGTGTAGGGGTAGGACCAGCCCACCTCCCAGTTGGTGTACCCGGACCCGGAGTGGCCGTGGTTGACCAGCTCGAGATCCAGGTCGTCCGCCACCAGGGCCGGCCAGCCGCTCGGCAGATCCGAGCCCTGGCCCGGGCCGACGTAGCTGTCGCCGTAGACGACGACCACCGGGGGCTCCGGTCGCGAGGTCGCCGCGGCCGTGCCGGTGGGCTCGGCGGCCGGCCCGGAGCTCGTCGGCGAGGTGCACGCGGAGAGGATCGCGAGGACGCCGAGCACCGCAGCGGCCCTACCGCGCATGACCTGCCCCCACCCCCGTCGATGCGCGTCCGCAGCGCTCGCGGTCGAGGGTAACGAGGCCCGCGGAGGCGGCTCGTGGACGCGCGTGTCGTCCGCTAGGGCGGTGCTGGGCCCGGATACGCGACTGAGCCCCCGCCCGGACCTGGGGTCCGGGCGGGGGCTCAGTCGTTCAGTGGTGCGGTGCTGGGGTCACCTCAGGAGGTGGCCCGGCGGCGTTCCCGTCAGGGTCAGCCGATGACGCGGCGGATGCCGATGCCGTCGCCGGTGATGGTGGCGGAGGTGCCGGCGCCGGTGGTGGCGGCGCGGTTGTCGTCGTAGGTGTAGGGGAAGTTGGCGACGAACGCGGTGTCACCGGGGTTGCCGTAGTAGAAGCTGGTGGTCGAGATCGGGTCCAGCTTGACGGCCGGGGCGACGACCTTGGCGACCGAGATCTCCTCGGAGAGGAAGTACTGGTTGCCGCGCTTGATGGCCAGCTGGTCCACGCCGTTGGAGTTGACGCCGAGGTCCTTGACCTTCAGGCCGAGACCGAAGGTGACCTTGGACTCGTCGACGTTCCGGGTGGCCGGGTCGTCGGCGGCGGCGGCGTACTGCTTGGACTCGTCGACGTCCGGGGTCGCCGGGTTGTCCTTGACGTAGGCCGGGGCCTTGGCCCAGTCGCCGGCCAGGACGGTGTCGTTGACCTCGCCGTAGTGGAAGTCGTACTCGGAGTAGACGTTGGCGTTCACGTTCGAGACGAAGTAGTGGTTGCCACGACGCACCATCAGGGTGTCCAGGTTGTTGGCGTCGCCGTCCCAGTCACCGACGAGGACCTGGTCGTTCGGGTCGCCGTACCAGAAGTCGGAGTCCGAGTAGCCGCTCTTGTCGAGCGCGTTCTTCACGAAGTAGTGGTTGCCGCGACGGACGGCCACCTCGTCCTCGGGGTCGGCGTCGAAGTTGCCGACCAGCACCGTGTCGCCCTTGTCACCGAAGAGGATCATGGTGCCCTCGGAGCCACGCAGGATGAAGCCGTTGCCGCGGCGGACGAGGGCCTCGTCACCCGGGGTGGCGTCGACGAAGTTGCCGAAGTAGACCTCGTCGTTGGCCTCGCCGTAGGCGAAGGCGTAGGCGGCCATGCCGTTGGTGTTGCCGGCGCCGGCGAGGTAGTAGCCGTTGCCCGAGCCGCCCACCGGGGCGCCCTGCGCCGCAGCCGGGGTGATGGCGGTGGCGAGGATGCCGGCCGAGAGGCCGGCGGTCAGGAAGCCGACCGCCAGCGCGCGCTTGTTGCTCATGGAATGGGACCCCCATAGATCCGCGCCCCGTGTTGGGCGACTGGCAGAAAGTTAACAGTCACCGACCGCTGAGCAAGGACGTTCCTTAGGCACATGTGTCCGTGTCGCCACGGATCGCGGGCGCAAGTTGTGCACCGAAAGCCCTCGTCACCTGTTCCAGCGGAAAGTCTCCACAAAACCGGCCTCGTCCGGCTGGCACACCACCACCACCCCAGCCGGACACGCCGAGTAATCAGCCCTTCACTGACGCCGACTGCCGATGCGGTCGGCAGCCGACACCCGGCGCGCACTTTTTCTGGCGCGCCCCCCAACCACAACGGTGGTCACATCCGTCCCACCGCGACGCGGATTGCCGCCGGAGTCCAGCACTGATCACCCCGGCCCCGAGTCGTCGGGCTGGGAACATCACGCGCCTGCTCCCCACCAGCTGGGCGGCGGCCGGACGGGCGCACGACCCAGCTGGAGGCCGGCCCCGACGGGAAAGGCCACCGGTCGGCGGTGGCCGCTGGGGCCGACCGGGCGCGGACGTGGAGTCGACACACCGGCGGGGTCCACCGCGGCCCGGATCGGCTACATCCGGGACCGCCTGCCCGGTCGGCGCGGCGATGGCGGCATGCCCCCGGGCCCGCCGCTGCCAGCTGCCACGAGATCCGATCCAGGCGGCGCCGCTCGTCTCCAGCACAACCCAGGAGCGGCCCATAGCGGCCTCCAGTGCCGCCCGGGCGCCCAGCGGGTCCCTCCGCCCCTACCCCCGGGACTCGACGGGTGACCGGCACTCCCGAAAGGACGGCTCGCCCCCGGATCGGCTCGCCCGGGAGCTCGGATGACGTGCGTGGCGCTCGAGAGGGACACCTGAGGAGTCCGGGTGCGATGGACCCCTCGCCGGCCATCACCGCCTGGTGCGCCGGTGCGATCGAGCCCGCCCTGGGGACAGACCCCGCACGGGCACCCAGGGCAACCCGGCCGCCGCAGCAAGGCGTCCGGGCCCGGATACGCGACTGAGCCCCCGCCCGGACCTGGGGTCCGGGCGGGGGCTCAGTCGTTCAGTGGTGCGGTGCTGGGGTCACCTCAGGAGGTGGCCCGGCGGCGTTCCCGTCAGGGTCAGCCGATGACGCGGCGGATGCCGATGCCGTCGCCGGTGATGGTGGCGGAGGTGCCGGCGCCGGTGGTGGCGGCGCGGTTGTCGTCGTAGGTGTAGGGGAAGTTGGCGACGAACGCGGTGTCACCGGGGTTGCCGTAGTAGAAGCTGGTGGTCGAGATCGGGTCCAGCTTGACGGCCGGGGCGACGACCTTGGCGACCGAGATCTCCTCGGAGAGGAAGTACTGGTTGCCGCGCTTGATGGCCAGCTGGTCCACGCCGTTGGAGTTGACGCCGAGGTCCTTGACCTTCAGGCCGAGACCGAAGGTGACCTTGGACTCGTCGACGTTCCGGGTGGCCGGGTCGTCGGCGGCGGCGGCGTACTGCTTGGACTCGTCGACGTCCGGGGTCGCCGGGTTGTCCTTGACGTAGGCCGGGGCCTTGGCCCAGTCGCCGGCCAGGACGGTGTCGTTGACCTCGCCGTAGTGGAAGTCGTACTCGGAGTAGACGTTGGCGTTCACGTTCGAGACGAAGTAGTGGTTGCCACGACGCACCATCAGGGTGTCCAGGTTGTTGGCGTCGCCGTCCCAGTCACCGACGAGGACCTGGTCGTTCGGGTCGCCGTACCAGAAGTCGGAGTCCGAGTAGCCGCTCTTGTCGAGCGCGTTCTTCACGAAGTAGTGGTTGCCGCGACGGACGGCCACCTCGTCCTCGGGGTCGGCGTCGAAGTTGCCGACCAGCACCGTGTCGCCCTTGTCACCGAAGAGGATCATGGTGCCCTCGGAGCCACGCAGGATGAAGCCGTTGCCGCGGCGGACGAGGGCCTCGTCACCCGGGGTGGCGTCGACGAAGTTGCCGAAGTAGACCTCGTCGTTGGCCTCGCCGTAGGCGAAGGCGTAGGCGGCCATGCCGTTGGTGTTGCCGGCGCCGGCGAGGTAGTAGCCGTTGCCCGAGCCGCCCACCGGGGCGCCCTGCGCCGCAGCCGGGGTGATGGCGGTGGCGAGGATGCCGGCCGAGAGGCCGGCGGTCAGGAAGCCGACCGCCAGCGCGCGCTTGTTGCTCATGGAATGGGACCCCCATAGATCCGCGCCCCGTGTTGGGCGACTGGCAGAAAGTTAACAGCTCACGGAGCCGGGACAAGGACGTTTCTTGGGCACATGTGTCCGTGTCGCCACCGATCCCGGGCGCAAGTTGTGCACCAGAAGGCCCCGCCATACGCATCGGCGGAAAGTCTCCACAAAACCGAGCCCACCCGGCTGGCACACCACCACCACCCAAGACGGACACGCCGAGTCACCGACCAGTGACGCGGCTCTAAACGGGGAACGCGCCAGATTTCCCGTGGCGCACCACAACCACCCCCGGAGTAACACGGATCACTCGGCTCACGTCGACGTGTCGGCGAGCTCCGCCGACCGAGGACCACGTCCGGCGCGCACCGGGGCGCCTCCTACCCTCTTCGTGAGCGCCGCTGGCGCATCGAGGGGGAAGCACGTTGCCGAGGGAACTGCCCGCCGTGGCCCGGCAGATCGGTCCGGTCGCCGCGGGGCTCGGCGTCCTGGGCCTGGCCTCGTTCGCCTTCCTCTCCGTCTGCGGCCACGCGCTGGGCCCCGCGGAGCTCGCGCCGCTCGGCACGCTGTGGGTGCTCATCAACGCGCTGGGACCGGCGCTCTTCCAGCCCATGGAGCAGGAGGTCGGCCGCTCGGTCGCGCACCGCGCGGCGCACGGCGACGGCGCGCGCCCGGTGTTCCTGCGCGCCGCGCTGCTCGCCCTCGGGATCGTGCTCGGAGCCGGGGTGGTCCTGCTGGCCGTCCGCGGCCCGCTGGCCGACCGCGTCTTCCACGGCGAGCAGGTCATGGTCGTGGCCCTCTTCCTCGGCCTCGTCGGCCTGTGCGCGCAGCACCTCACCCGCGGGGCGTTCGCCGGCGGCGGGGCGTTCTCCCGGTACGGCAGCCAGCTGGCCGTCGACGGCGTGCTGCGCATCGGCAGCGCCGCCGTCCTCACGGTGATCGGGGTGGCCACCGCCGGCTGGTACGGCCTCTTCCTCGGACTCGCCCCCCTGGTCGCCGTCGCGGTCACCGCCGGCCGGCTCGGGCCGGCCGTGCACCCCGGCCCGCACGCGTCATGGGGCGAGATCGGGCACGCGGTCGGCTGGCTGACCGCCGGCGCGCTGGCGAGCCAGTTCGTGGTCAACGCCGCGCCGGTCGCCATCAACGTCCTCGCCGGCCCCGACGACCAGGCCCGCGCCGGCGTGTTCATCAGCGTGCTCGTGCTCGCTCGCATCCCGCTGTTCCTCTTCGCCGCGATCCAGGCGTCGTTCCTGCCCGGCATGGCCGCGCTGGCCGCGGTCGACGACCGGGCCGGCTTCCGCCGCCGGCTGGAGCTGGTCACCGCCGGCGTCACTGCGCTCGGCCTGGCCGGCCTGGTCGTGATCGTCGCGATCGGCCCCTGGCTGGTGCGCCTGGTGTACGGGCCGGAGTTCATCACCGTGCGCGGCGACCTCTGGCCGCTCGCCGCGGCCAGCGGCCTCTACATGGTCGCCTCGGTGGTGGGTCAGGCGCTGGTCTCGGTGCGCGGTTACCGTTCCTCCGTCGCGGGATGGGCGTGCGGGGCCGCGACGTTCCTCGCCGTCCTCCTGCTGCCGCTGCGGCTGGAGCTGCGCGTCGGGTACGCCTTCCTGGCAGCCAGCGCGGTCGCCGCCGTCGTCCTGGCCGTGGCCGTGCAGCTGCGCCTGCGACACCCCTTGACCCCGGCGCCGGTCGTCCTCGACCCGGCGCCCACCGACCGGAAGGACTCCTCGTGGACGTGACCGCGGTGGTGCTCGCCTACGGGGACCAGCCCTACCTCTACGAGGTGGTCGACCGGATCCTCGCCTCGACCGGCGTCGACGTGCGGCTCGTGCTGGTCGACAACGGGTGCACCAGCCCGTCGCTGGACCCGCTGCGCGACCGGCCGGGCGTGACCGTGCTGACCCCGGGCGAGAACACCGGGTTCACCGGGGGCTGCAACCTCGCGGCGTCGGCCAGCACGTCGGAGTTCCTGGCCTTCATCAACTCCGACGCCCTCGTCGAGCCCGACGCGCTGAGCGAGCTGGCCAAGGTCGCCGCGCGGCCGGAGGTGGGGCTCACCTCGGCGAGCCTGCGGCTGGCCGACCGGCCCGAGCTGCTCAACTCGGCCGGGAACCCGGTGCACGTGCTGGGCCTGTCCTGGGCCGGGCACCTCGGCGAGCCGGCCGCGGACCACTCCGTCGAGGCGCCGATCACCAGCGTCACCGGCGCGGCGATCCTGGTCCGGCGGCAGGTGTGGGACGCCCTCGGCGGCTTCACCGAGCCGTTCTTCGCCTACTGCGAGGACGCCGACCTCTCGCTGCGCTGCTGGCAGCAGGGCTGGGACGTCGTGTTCGTGCCGTCGGCCGTCGTGCTGCACCACTACGAGTTCGGCCGCAACGAGCTCAAGTTCTACCTGCTCGAGCGGAACCGGCTGGCGATGGTGCTCAGCGTCTACGAGGCCCGGACGCTGCTGCTGCTCGCGCCGGCGCTGCTCGCCTTCGAGTTCGCGACGTGCGCGGTGGCGGCGGTCAGCGGCTGGCTGCCGGCGAAGGTGCGCGGCTACCGGTGGCTGCTGCAGGAGCGGAGGTGGCTGCTGGCCCACCGCCGGGCGGTCCAGCAGGCGCGGCGGCGCGACGACCGGTTCCTGTCCCGGATGCTCGTCGCCCGCCTGGAGCAGAGCGTGCTGCCGCTACCGCGCGGGAGCGCGTTCCTCAACGGCACCATGGCCGCGTACTGGAGCCTGGTCCGCCGTCTCCTGTGACCGCGCGGCCATCGCCTCCACGTGCCGGAGCGCCGCGTCGGACAGCGCGACCTGGCGGGCGAGCTGGACCAGGCGCGCCTCCTGCTCGCGGAACCGGACGCTGGTGCTGCCGACCAGGTAGATGATCACCAGGGCCAGCACGTAGACCAGCAGGTCGGTGCCGCGGGTGACGCCCACGGCCTCGGCGAGGGCCTGCAGCGCGTCCGGGAACAGCACGGCCAGGACGCCGGCCACCATGGTCAGCACGGCGAGGATCTTCCGCCGGGCCTGCCCGCGCAGCGACGAGCGCGAGCGCAGGGAGAGGACGACGGCCAGCACCAGCGCCGGCACGAGGAGGAGCTGGATGATCACTTGCGGCCCCAGTGGGTCACTCGGTGGGCGGCCACCTCGGTGAGGATGTTGATGCTGTTGAGCAGCGGCTGGCCCTTGGACTTCGAGTACTCGGTGTACAGGATGTGCACGGGGTGCTCCACGACCCGGTACTCCGGACGGGTCAGGTGCTGCTCCAGCTGCGAGGCGTACGCCATGCCGGCGTAGGTGAGCTGGACGTCGGCGGCCACGTGCCGGGCCACGATCCGCAGCCCGTTGTGCGCGTCGGTGAGCTTGACCCCGCCGCCGCGGTTGAGCAGCTTCGCCGCCGTCCGGAGGATCACCCGGCGCAGCGGGCTCATCTGGGTCGGGCCGTCGCCCTCCAGGAAGCGGGAGCCCATGACGACGTCGTAGCCCTCGCGGATCTTCGCGATCATGCCCACCAGGTCGTGGACCTGGTGCTGGCCGTCGGCGTCGAAGCAGGCGATGTAGCGCGCGTCGGTGAGCAGCAGCGCGGCCTCGAAGCCGGTCTGCAGCGCCCCGCCGGCACCCATGTTGATCGGGTGCGACACCCGGAACGCTCCGGCCTTGTCGATCTCGGTGGCGGAGGTGTCGGTGCTGGCGTCGTCGACGGCGATGACCGACAGCCCGGCCGCGACCAGCTCGGCGATGACCCCGCCGACGACGGGCGCCTCGTTGTACACCCGCACGATGACGACGGTGTCGTCCCAGGACTCAGCGGGCCGGTTGGGGACCTCGACCGGCCGCGGAGGCCTCGCGGTCATCCCGTCCATCGCGACCGATGCTAGCTCGCTCGCCGTCCACGGCCGGGCGTCCTCGAGTGCGTGGGCGCTCATCTGCAGGTCCTCCTCGATGGGTGCGGGCCGACCGTCCCCGGCAACCGCCCGGCAGGCGACAGAACCGCCGCCGCTGGCGACTGCAACCGCCCGGCACGCTCAACCATGCCCGAACCGGCGCACTCCGGACACCGACACCCCGGCCGGACCGTTACGTCACGAACACGGGGTGTGACTGCTGCCCCACCCGTCACACCCGTCCCAGCTCAGGAGAAGCGGGCTCCGTGCGCCTCCTCGACCGCGGCGAGCAGCTGCTTGACCCGCTCGGCGTCGGCCACCGGGCAGACCATCGTGACGTCGGCGGTGTGCACCACCACGCTGTCCCGCACGCCCACCAGCGCCACCAGGTGCTCGGGGTCGTCGGAGAGCACCACGTTGCCGGCGCTGTCCACGAGCACGGTCAGCCCGCGGGTGGCGTTGCCCGCGGCGTCGGTGGCCAGCGTGTCTGCCAGCGCCGGCCAGGAGCCGACGTCCAGCCACGCGACGTCCAGGTCGACGACGGCGACCCGGCCCGGCTCGGTGGCCGCCGGCTCCAGCACCGCGTAGTCGACGCTGATCTTCGGCAGCGTCGGGAACACCTCGGCCAGGACGGCGTCCCGCTCCGGACCGGCCGGGGCGGCGACGATCCGGGCCAGCCCCGCCGCGGACTCCGGCAGGTGCTCCCGGAGCGCGTCGAGCACGGTCTGCGCCCGCCACACGAACATCCCGGAGTTCCAGACGTACTTCCCCGACGCGAGGTAGGCCTCGGCGGTCGCCAGGTCCGGCTTCTCGCGGAACGAGGCGGCCTCGGCCGCGCCGCGCACCTCGGTCGGCGCGCCCTTCTGCACGTACCCGAAGCCGGTCGCCGGGGACGTCGGCGTGACCCCCAGGGTGACCAGCGCGCGGGGGCGGACGGCGAGCACGTCGTAGGCGGTGCCCAGCGCGGCGATGAACCGGTCGACCGGCCGGATGACGTGGTCGGCGCTCACCACGGCGAGCTCCGCGTCCGGGTCGACGTCCGCGACGAGCGCGGCGGCGAGCCCGACCGCGTTCGCGGTGTCCCGCGGGACCGGCTCGAGCACCAGCCGGTCCGGGTGCAGCTCGGGCAGCGCGGCGCGCACCGCGTCGGCGTACCGGGCGGCGGTGCACACCCAGATCTGGTCCGCGGGCAGCAGCGTGCGCAGCCGGGCGAAGGCCTCGGCGAGCAGGCTGTGCGCCCCGCCGCCCTCCTCGGCGACCACGTCGAGCAGCTGCTTGGGCCGGCTCGCCCGCGACAGCGGCCACAGCCGAGTCCCCGAGCCGCCGGCCATGACGACCGCGTGGCGCACGCGCGTCCTCCTCAGTCCAGTTCGTCGGCGCCGCGCTGGAAGCGGGCCCCGGCGGCCACCCGGCCGCTGACGTACGAGAGCAGCATCCGGGCACCGAGCCCGGCCCGGAGCCCGGCGCGCAGCGGCGCGTTGCGCCAGCCGGGGTGCTCGGCGGAGAGGTAGCGCAGCGCGCTGGTGTGGTGCACCCGGGCCATCCGGTGCGGCTGACGGCGGGTCGCGTGACCACCCTCGTGGACGACGACCGCCGAGGGGACGTAGACGTTGAGCCATCCCCGCCGGCCCAGGCGCGCGGCCAGGTCGACGTCCTCGAAGTACATGAAGTAGCCCGGGTCGAAGCCGCCGACCGAGTGGAACGCGGCCAGGTCGACCAGCAGGCAGGAGCCGGACAGCCAGCCGGCCGGGCGCTCCCGCGGCGCCTCCCGCTCCCGGCGGTAGCGCGCCGTCCACGGGTTGGCCGGCCAGAACCAGCCGAACGCCGCGTGCCCGATGCCGGTGGACAGCGAGGGCAGGTCCCGCGCGGACGGGTAGAGCTCGCCCTCCGGCGTCCGGATCGCCGGGCCGAGCGTCGCCGCCCGCGGCCAGCGCGCGGTGGCGGCCAGCAGCTCGTCGATGGAGCCGGGCTCGAAGCGGACGTCGGGGTTGGCGACCAGCGCCCAGCCGTCGGTCAGGTCGGCGAGGCCGGCGTTGACCGCCGCGCCGTAGCCGACGTTGCCGCCGGTGCGCAGCAGCCGGACGTTCGAGCAGGCGGCCGCGGTCCGCTCGGGCACGCCGTCGGTGGAGCCGTTGTCGGCCAGGACGACGTCGGTCGGCAGCGTCGTCGCCTCGGCCAGGGACTCGATGAACCCGTCGAGCGCCTCGCCCGGCGAGTAGGTCACCGCGACCACGCGCAAAGGGGTCGTCTGCGGGGAGCCGGGCACGTGCCGACACTGGCACACCGCTCCGGGCACCGTGCACCCGACGCCCGTGCGCCGCGCCGACCCCGTGGCCGGTGGTGCCGATGTGACGGAACGGGTCGGCACACGCCCCCCGCCCCCGCCTCCGGACGGCCTTTCCCCCCGCCGCCGGGTAACGTCGGGCTCCGTGACTGACGCACGTCCCGACATCGTCATCGTGGGCTCAGGGTTCTTCGGACTCACCGTCGCCGAGCGGGTGGCCACCCAGCTCGACAAGAAGGTCCTGGTGATCGACCGGCGGGACCACATCGGCGGCAACGCGTACTCCGCGCCCGAGCCCGAGACCGGCATCGAGGTGCACGTCTACGGCGCCCACCTGTTCCACACCTCGAACCAGCGGGTCTGGGAGTACGTCAACCAGTTCACCGAGTTCACGAACTACCAGCACCGGGTCTTCAGCATCTACGCGGGCAAGACCTACTCGCTGCCGATCAACCTGGCCACGATCTGCCAGTACTTCGACAAGAGCTTCTCCCCCACCGAGGCGCGGGCGCTCGTCGCCGAGCAGGCCGGCGAGATCGACACCTCCTCGGCGGCCAACCTCGAGGAGAAGGCGATCTCGCTGATCGGCCGCCCGCTCTACGAGGCGTTCATCCGCGGGTACACCAAGAAGCAGTGGCAGACCGACCCGACCGACCTGCCCGCCGCGGTCATCGCCCGCCTCCCCGTGCGGTACACGTTCGACAACCGGTACTTCAACGACGCCTACGAGGGCCTGCCGGTCGACGGGTACACCGCCTGGCTGTCCCGGATGGCCGACCACCCGAACATCGAGGTGCGGCTGTCCACCGACTACTTCGACGTCCGGGACGAGCTCCCGCAGGACGTGCCGACGGTGTTCACCGGGCCGATCGACAAGTACTTCGACTACTCCGCCGGTGAGCTGGGCTGGCGGACGCTGGACTTCGAGACCGAGGTCCTGCCGATCGGGGACTTCCAGGGCACCTCGGTGATGAACTACGCCGACGAGGACGTCCCCTTCACGCGGATCCACGAGTTCCGCCACTTCCACCCCGAGCGCGACTACCCCACCGACAAGACCGTCGTCGTCCGGGAGTACTCGCGGTTCGCCGAGAGCGGCGACGAGCCGTACTACCCGATCAACACGCCCGAGGACCGGGCCAAGCTCGAGGTCTACCGGGAGCTGGCCAACAAGGAGGCCGCGAACAAGCGCGTGCTCTTCGGTGGCCGGCTGGGGACCTACAAGTACCTGGACATGCACATGGCGATCGGGTCGGCCCTGAGCATGTTCGACAACCGGATCCGCCCCTTCTTCGACACCGGCGGCGCGCTCGACGGCCGCTTGGAGGACTGAGACCCACCATGACCACCACGCAGAACCCCGTGTCCCCGGAGCGCGTGAGCGAGCCGTCGGCGGCCGACCTGGCCTCCGGCAAGGCGGTCACGCTGCTGCAGCGGGTGATCCTCCCCCGCCCCGGCGACCCGCTGAAGGTCCGCTCGCTCTACGTCGACGAGACCGAGAGCCGGCGGGTGAAGTCCTCCAGCCGTTCCGACGCGACGATCGCCGCCGGCAACGAGGTCTCCTTCGCGACCTACTTCAACGCGTTCCCGGCCAGCTACTGGCGCCGCTGGACGGTGCTGCCGGCCGTGATCCTGGGCATGCGGGTCTCCGGGCCCGGCCGCGTGGACGTGTACCGGTCCAAGGCCGACGGCAGCATCATCCACGTCACCGGCACGACCACCACGGGCGAGGACCGGACGCTTGAGTTCGAGCTGGACCTGACGCCGTTCGAGGACGGCGGCTGGTACTGGTTCGACGTCAGCGCCGACGACGCCCCGGTCACCGTGCACCAGGCCTCGTGGTGGGCGCCGCAGCCGCCGGTCCAGGAGGCGCGGCTGTCCATCGGCATCTGCACGTACAACCGCCCCGACGACTGCGTCTCCGCGCTGAGCGCGCTGGCCGGCGACCCGGTGGTCTCCGAGCTCATCTCCCGGGTGATCGTCGCCGACCAGGGCACCCGGAAGGTCCGGGACGCCGGTGGCTTCGCCGCCGCGTCCCAGGCGCTCGGCGACCGGCTGCTGCTGGTCGAGCAGGGCAACCTCGGCGGCAGCGGCGGGTTCTCGCGGACCATGTACGAGGCGCTGAACTCCACCGACGCAACGCACCACGTGCTGCTGGACGACGACGTCCAACTGGAGCCGGACAGCATCGCCCGGCTGTTCGCCTTCGCCCGGTTCGCCAAGAGCCCGATGCTGGTCGGCGGGCAGATGCTGGCCCTGCAGGACCGCTCGGTGCTGCACACCATGGGCGAGGTCGTCGCCCCGGACAAGTTCTTCTGGCGGGCCGCCCCCAACACCGAGTACGCGCACGACTTCGCGAAGAAGAACCTGCGCAAGGCCGTCGACCTGCACCGCCGGGTCGACGTCGACTACACCGGCTGGTGGATGTGCCTCATCCCGCGCGAGGTGATGGAGCGGCTGGGCTTCGCCCTGCCCGTCTTCATCAAGTGGGACGACGCCGAGTACGGCATCCGCGCCCGCGAGCACGGGTACCCGGTCGCGACGCTGCCCGGTGCCGCCGTCTGGCACCTGTCGTGGAGCGACAAGGACGACACCGCCGGGTGGCAGGCGTACTTCCACACCCGGAACCGGCTGGTCGCCGCGGCGCTGCACACCGAGTACAAGCACGGCGGCACGCTGCTGCGGGACACCTTCAAGTTCGACCTGAAGTTCCTGATCATGCTGCAGTACGCGACGGCCGCGCTGCACCACCGGGCCTACGACGACTTCCTGGCCGGCCCCGAGAAGCTCTTCCCGCTGCTGCCGACCGCGCTGCCCACCGCCCTGGAGCACCAGGGCGACTACCCGGACGGCCAGGTCATCGGCTCCTCCTCGGACCTGCCGCTGCCCTCGATGAGCGGGGTGAAGGCCGAGCGGTTCATGAAGCCGCCGACCACGCCGATCACCATCGGCCGGACCCTGCTCGCCGCCCTGGTGCACAACGTGCGCCCGCCCAAGCCGCAGGCGGCCGAGCGGCCGCAGCTGAACATCAGCGCGCAGGACGCCCGCTGGTTCCTGCTGTCCCGGCTGGACAGCGCCACGGTCGGCACCGCCGACGGCCGTGGGGTCACCTTCCGCCGCCGGGAGCAGGACACCTTCTGGCGGATGCTGCGCCACTCGGTGCGGGTGCACGTCCAGCTCTACAAGGAGTTCCCCAAGCTCGCCGAGCAGTACCGGGCGCACCTGGGCGAGCTCACCTCGCCGCAGAGCTGGGAGAAGGCCTTCCTCGCGAACCCCGGCCCCCGCTGAGTCCCGGGCACACGAGGGCCCCGCACCGCGCGCGGTGCGGGGCCCTCGTGCTGCTGCGCCACGGACGGGTGTCACCCGACCGGCTGACCCGGTGTCACCCAGTAGCGGCGCACCCGTCGGTCTTCCCTGGGGACCCCGGAGCGTTGACGTACGGTCCTCCAATGTTCACGCGGATCGTGGTCGCGTCGGCCCTGCTCGCCGGTCTCTGCGTGATGGGCCTCGCGGCCGTCGCGGGGTACCTGCTCGACGTCCCCCTCTCGTACATCACCGGCGACTACCACTGGACGTTCGACACGTCGCCGGCCCTGGGGTCCGTGACCGTGCTCAACGTCATCGTGTGGGCGGTCGCCGGTGCCCTGGCCTTCTTCGTGGCGTGGGTACTCCCGACGGAGCGCCTGGTCCTGCGCGTCTTCGGGGCGCTCATGCTCGTCCTCGTCGTGGACGACGCGTTCATGCTGCACGAGTCGGTCGGCCCCTACGCCCTGGGCCTCCCGCAGGTCGGGTTCTACGTGGTGTACGCCTGCCTGGGGGCCGGCGTCCTGTGGCTGCTGGCGAGGTCGGCGGAGCGCACGGTGACCCGGGTGTACGTCCTCGGCGGCGTCCTCTTGGTGACCTCCATCCTCATCGACCTGGTGCGTCCGGACGTCGTGTACGTCGAGGACACCTTCAAGCTGCTCGGCGCCCTGGTCCTCGCCACCGTGCCGATCCTCGCCTACGCCGCGCGACGTCCCGCGCTCTCCGGTGGGCCGCAGGCCGGGACCGTCACCCGGACCCGGGCTCCCGTCGACGGTGCGCCGTCGGAGTCGCAGCCCTCGTGACCTGAGGGCCACCGCCGGCCAGGAGGGCCCCGCACCGAGACATCGGTGCGGGGCCCTCCTGCCGTTCCAGGTGTGGACCGTCCACCCGCAGGTGGTGGTGCTCCGCCACCCAGGGTGGCTGCTGACCGTGCTCGTGGACCCCGACAGTGGGTGCAGGCCATCGCCGGGGCGTCCGGCGCAGGCCCCCCACCGGGAGGACCACCATGTTGCGTCAGCTGACCCACCGCGCAGACTCCGAGCAGGCCGCGCAGGCCGGCGCGCTCGACGAGCACCTGCTCCGCGACCACGGCCACCACCACCCCGCTCCCCTCGCGTCCCGTTCGCGCTGATCCGCGCGGAGGTGTGACGTGGCCTGCTGGATCGTCGAGCCCAACGCCATCGGCGGTTGGGACGCCCGCCCCGCTTCGGCCGCCGAGCCGGCCCACCGGGCTTCCACCTGGCGAGGAGCCGAGGACCGCGCACGGACCCTCGCCGCACCCGGTGACGAGGTGCTGGTGGTCGACGGCCGCGGCCGGACCCTGCACCGGTTCGTGCAGCTCGCCGGGGCTACCGACCGACCGCGACGAGCACCGGATGGGGAACGGTCGCGCCCTTCGACCGAACAGCAGTCTCCGCCGTCGGCCGCGACCGCACCCGAGCCGCCGCCGGCTGCGCCCGGCAGCCCGTCCCTGCGCGAACGCCTCGACACGGAAGGCGCGCGGTGGAACACGCTCTTGGAGTGGGTGAAACCGGTCAGCGTGGTCTTCGGCAGCAGCTGCGCGTCGGCCCTGGTGGCCGATGCGGGCCACTGGATGACGGTCGTCCTAGGGACGCTCACCTGGTCCGGTGGGATGGCCGGAGCCATCTACGCCATCAAGGCGGGCCGGCTGACGCACTACTGGGCGCTCGGCGCCGCCGCCGTGTCCCTGTTCATGGCGCTCGGAGTCGCCCGACTCCTCGGCGTCGGGGTCCTCGACGTGGACCTCCCACCCGTGGAGGTGGACCTGTACCTGCTCCACAAGGTCATCTTCGCCTTCGCCTCGGCCGCTGTGCTCACCTACGGGTGGCCCGGCACCCTCATCAGCGGCGGCATCGGCGTCTGGCTCGGCTGGCGACTCGCCGATCGCTTCCCCGCGCGCCGGCCATCCGCCCCCCAGCCGGGCTGATCGGACGAGGCCCGTGCCGGGAGACGGGGGTCAGGCGAGCGCCCGGCGCATGAGCACCCGGGGGAACCCGCCCGCGACGGAGCCGGTGTCCGCGGCCTTGGTGAACCCGGCCTTCTCGAACAGGCTCCGGGTGCCGACGAAGGCCATGGTGAGGTCGACCTTGCGGCCCTCATTGTCGACCGGGTAGCCCTCGACGGCCGGGGCGCCCTGGGCCGCGGCGTACTCGACCGCCCCCTGGACGAGCGCGTGCGCGATGCCCCGGCCGCGGTGACCCGGACGCACCCGGATGCACCAGAGGGACCACACGGGCAGGTCGTCGACGTGCGGGATCTTCGTGGAGCGCTCGAACGGCAGCTCCGACCGGGGCGCGACCGCGGCCCAGCCGACCACCTCGCCGCCGTCGTAGGCCAGCACCCCGGGGGCGACCGGACGCTCGGTCAGGCCGCGGACGTACTCCCCGCGGGCCGGCCCGACGAGTTCCCGGTTCGTCCTCGAGTCGAGGCGGTGGCTGAGGCACCAGCAGACGTCGGACCCCGGCTTCTTGGGGCCGAGCATCGTGGCGACGTCGTCGAAGCGCGCCGCCGTCGCCGGCTCGATCTGGATGGTCACCCGGCCACGTTAGAGCTCACGGGTGCCGGCGTCCCCCGTCCGGCCCTCGACGTCCCGGTAGCTCCAGTCGTACCCGTCGGCCCGCAGCGTCAGGAACAGGACGCCGGGCGTGCCGGCGACGGCCACCGCGCTGTGCGGCTCGCGGTCGTCGAGCTCGCGCAGGTTGTGCCCCCCGTTGCCGGACACGAACTGGACGGCGCCGTCCGAGCGGGGCCTGCCGTCCTCGTCGAGCGGCTCGAACCGCTCGTAGTGGTGGTCGTGCGCGTTGAGCACGATCTCCGCGCCCGCCTCGACGGCCGCCTCCCACAGCGGCTGGAACTCCGCATCGGTCCCGTGGTGCCCGCTGGAGAAGCGCGGCTCGTGCCAGAACACGAGCAGCGGCGCGTTCCCGGCCGCCTCGCCCTCCTCCTCGATGAAGGCGGCCGCCTCGTCCATGCCTGCGTAGTGGTCGACCGAGACGACGTGCCAGCCGCAGACGTCGAAGACGTAGTTGGGCTCCACCTCGAAGTAGTCGTAGTAGCCCTTCCCCTCCGACCGGTACTCGTGGTTGCCCGGCGTGGGAGCGGTGATGTCCTTGAACGCGCCCCAGGTGGGGTCGTAGAGGTCCGCGAACTCCGCCGCCGTGCCGTCCGGGTAGGCGAGGTCCCCCAGCGCCAGCACCTTCCGCGGCTCCGCGTCGGCGATGAGCTCCGCGGTCCGCTCCGCCCCCTCCTCCAGGTCGTCCTCGCCGGCCACGTCGCCGGCGGCCGCGACGACGCAGGCCGCGCCCGGGTCCTCGGCGTCGGAGGGGGTGGCGACGGGGCTGGACGACTCCGCCGGGGCCGACGCGCGCTCGGACGACGTGCACGCCGACACCGTGACGAGGGTGACGGCGAGCACCGCGGCGGGCGCCAGGGTCCGCCGGCGGGAGGTCATGCCCTCCTCAGTACCAGGTCCGGATCTCAGGCGCCGACGACGACGCGCCGGACGAGCTCGCTGTCGCAGTTGCCGCCGGTCAGCACCGTCGCGGCCACGGCACCGGCGGGGCGCGCGCGATCGGCGAGGAGTCCCGCGAGCGCGATCGCGCCGGCCGGCTCGGGCATCTGGTGCGTCGTCCGCCACAGCAGGCGCATGGCCCGCTCGGTGGCCTCGTCGTCGACCTGCACGAACCGGGCGGCTCCGCGGAGCATCACCGCGACCGCGTCCTCGTCGGGGACGCGAGTGGCGACGCCGTCGACGAAGGTGTCGACGGCGGGCGTCGAGACCGGGCGGCGGGCCTGGAAGGAGAGCGCGTACGCCGGGGCACCCGCGGCCCCGACGGCGACGACCTCGGTGTCGCGGCCCAGCAGGTCGCGGACGGCGATGTTGGCGCAGAGCCCGGAGCCCTGGCCGACCGGCACGTAGACCACGTCGAGATCGGGGACCTGCTCGTGCAGCTCCGCGGCGTAGGTCGCGACGCCGGCGACCAGGTCGGGGTGGAAGGACGGCACCAGCTGCAGCCCGCGCTCCCCGGCGAGCCGCACCGCGTGCTCGCGCGCCTCCTGGAAGTCGCGCCCGTGCACGACCAGCTCGGCGCCGAACCCCTGCATCGCGGCGTTCTTGTCCGGGCTGTTGCCCTCGGGGACGACGATCGTGACAGGGAGGCCGTGCACCCGCCCGGCGTACGCCAGCGACTGGCCGTGGTTGCCGCGCGTGGCCGAGACGATGCCGGGGACCGGGCGTGCGGCGTCGCGCAGCCGGGCCACGTGGACCAGCCCGCCGCGCACCTTGAAGGCGCCGGTGGGCGTGGCGTTCTCGTGCTTGACCCAGGTCGGGGTGCCGGTGACCTGCTCGAGCAGCGGCCAGCGGTACGCCGGGGTCACCGGCACGTGCGGCCGGACGAGGCGCAGGGCGGCGTCGAGCTCGGCGCGCGTGATCACGGGAGTGACCCTAACCAGCTCCCCCGGTGGCCGATGAGTCCCGACATCGGCGAAGGTCTCCGGGTGGGGCCCCGACTCGGGCGTGCGGGGCGGTGGGACGAGGAGAGGGACCGGGATGACCGAGAGCGGACACGACGAGGACGCGCGCGACCTCAGGTCCTGGGTGGCGCGGACGTACGACGGCCTCGCCGACCTGCTGGACTCCGCCCCGGCCGGGACCTGGGACGCCCCGTCGCTGTGCGCGGGATGGCAGGTCCGGCACGTGGTGGCGCACGTGACGATGCCGGCGCGGCTGTCGGCCGAGCAGTTCGGCGCCGAGATGGCGGCCGCGGGCGGCGACTTCGGCCGGCTCTCCGACACCGTGGCGGCCCGCGACGCCGCCCTGCCGGCCGCCGAGCTGCTGGCCGCGCTGCGCTCGCCGGTGCTGCACGGGTGGCAGCCGCCGGGCGGTGGCGCGGCCGGCGCGCTGGCCCACGCCGTCATCCACG
The DNA here is from genome assembly GCF_041028325.1 of Modestobacter sp. I12A-02662. NCBI lineage: Bacteria > Bacillati > Actinomycetota > Actinomycetes > Geodermatophilales > Geodermatophilaceae > Modestobacter > Modestobacter sp. I12A-02662. The sequence goes on from NZ_JABGDE010000004.1 coordinate 64,895, forward strand.
CCCTGGACGTGACCGTCGCGCTGGACCGGCCGGCGGTCGCACCGGTCGAGGCCGTGGTCGCCGTCCTCGACCAGCTCACCGCCGCGGACGGCGCGTTCTTCGGGATCGACCTGGCCGGCGTCCGGCTCGAGGCCGCCGACACCGCCTGGAGCTGGGGGGACGGCGCGGCCGTCCGCGCCGACAGCGGCCCGCTGGTCGCCCTGCTGAGCGGCCGCACGCTCCCGGACGGCCGCGCCCTGCGCCGCCACTGACCCGGGCCGGTCATGCGGCCGGGCTCAGGGTCGGGTGAAGTGCTCCCGGCGGCCGGCGCGCACCAGGCGCAGCCACTCCAGCCACGCGGCCGGGTCCCGGCGGGTGGCCAGGAAGAACCAGCTGAACCGGATGAGCTCCAGCGGCAGCAGCCAGCGCATGCCCGGCTGGGACATCAGGTAGCCGCGGTTGCGGTAGGTGAAGTACCGCTTGACGTCGTTGGCCGGGTACTGCGCCGACAGCCGCCCGCCGAGGATCGGCTCGAACTCCGTCGTCCCCTCGGGGTGCAGGTACGCCGCCGCCGGGCAGGTGCCGAACGGCAGGCCGGACCGGACCAGCCGCCGGTGCACCTCCGTCTCGTCGCCGCGGAAGAACAGCCGGTAGTCGGGGACGCCGACGACGTCGAGCGCGGCGGCGCTGAACAGCGCGCCGTTGAACAGAGAGGCGTAGCGCGGCAGCAGGTCGAGCCCGGCGAAGTCGCTGCGGCGGCGCCGCCAGCGCAGCCCGCGGCGCAGCGGGAACGCCAGCCGGTCGGGGTCGGCCATGTCGGTGACCAGCGGCGAGACCTCCGCCAGGCCGTGCCGCTCCGCGCAGTCCAGCAGGGTCTGCAGGACGGCGCCGTCGGCCGGGCGCCCGTCGTCGTCGGCGCACCACACCCAGTCCGCGCCCCGCGCGAGGGCGACCAGCATGCCCAGCGCGAAGCCCCCGGCGCCGCCGAGGTTGCGCTGGCTGGGCAGGTAGGTCACGTCCAGGCCGCTGGCCCGCACGACCGGCTCGGCCGAGTCGTCGGGCCCGTTGTCGACGACCACCACGTGGTCGACCGGCCGGGACTGGGCGGCGATCGCGGCCAGGCTCCCGGCCAGCAGCTCCCGGCGGTGCCGGGTGACGACGACGGCGACCACCTGCGGCCGCGGGCCGGCGGCCGGGGTCACGCGCCGCCCTTGTAGGCGCGCAGGACGTCGTCGAGGTCGCCCTGCTGCTTGACGCGGCCGTGCTCCATCCAGATGGCGGTGTCGCACAGCTCGCGCAGGAACTCGTCGGAGTGCGAGGCGAACACCAGCAGGCCGGAGCGCTCCACCAGCTCCGACAGCCGCTTCTTCGACTTCTCCAGGAACGCCGCGTCGACCGCCCCGATGCCCTCGTCGAGCAGCAGGATCTCCGGGTCGATGCTGGTGACGACGCCGAGCGCCAGCCGCACCCGCATGCCGGTGGAGTAGGTGCGCAGCGGCATGCGCAGGAAGTCGCCGAGCTCGGTGAAGTCGGCGATGTCGTCGACCCGGGCCTCCATCTCCCTGCGGTTCATCCCGAGGAAGAGGCCGCGGATCATGATGTTCTCCAGGCCGGAGATCTCCGGGTCCATCCCGACGCCGAGGTCGAAGACCGGCGCGACCCGGCCGCGCACCTCGGCGAAACCGCGGGTGGGCTCGTAGATGCCCGACAGCAGCCGGAGCAGCGTGGACTTGCCCGCGCCGTTGTGCCCCACCAGGCCCACCCGGGAGCCGTGCTCCAGGTTCAGCGTGATGTCCCGCAGCGCCTCGATCACGGGCACCTTGGCGTCGCTGTCGATGTTGCCGCCGACCATGCCGATGACGGTCTTCTTCAGCGACCGGCTCTTCGCGTCGAAGATCGGGAAGTCGACGCAGGCGTCCTTGGTGGTGATGCCGATCGGAGGAGGGGAACTCGCGGACACGTTCACACCCAATACGTGACGCGGGACCGGTACCGGCGCAGCACCACCAGGGTGAGCAACCAGCCCACGACGGTGATGACCAGCACGATGACCCACTGCCGCAGCAGCAGGTCCTGGCCGAGCAACGGCCGGCGGACGATCTCGATGAAGTGGAGGAAGGGGTTGAACTCGGCCAGCCGGGCGCGCTCGGCGATGGCGGGGTTCGGGCTGTTCAGCAGGTCGTCGTAGATCCAGACGATCGGCGTCATGAAGAACATCAGCTGGACGAGGCTCTGGGTGATCGGCGCCAGGTCCCGGAACCGCGCGGTGACCATCCCGAACAGCAGGGCCACCCAGGCGCCGTTGAGCGCCAGCAGCGCCACCGCGGGCACGGCGGCGAGGATCGTCCAGTCCAGCGGCTGCGGGAAGACCAGCAGCATGATCAGGTAGACGATCATGTTGTGGGCGAGCAGCAGCGTCTGCCGCCAGATCAGCCGGTAGACGTGCACGCTCAACGGGGCGGGCAGGTGCTTCATGAGGCCCTCGTTGGCGATGAACACCTCGGCGCCCTCGAGGATGCAGCCGCTGACGAAGGCCCAGACGATGAAGCCGACCAGGATGTAGGGCAGCTGGACCGCCAGGTCGTTGCCGAACAGCCCGGCGTAGAGGATGCCCAGCGCGATGGCGGTGACCGCCATGCTGATGGTGATCCAGATGGGGCCGAGCACCGACCGGCGGTACCGCTGCTTGATGTCCTGCCAGCCGAGGTGTCCCCACAGCTCCCGCTGCCCCCATCCGCCGGTCAGATCGGCGAAGGCACGGGACCACGCCCGCGAGGTGGACGGGACGACAGCGCTGGACACGGGACCTGACGGTACCCGTCCGCTCCTGGCCGGCTGGACACTCCGGCAGGACGGCGACCACCTCAGCCCCGCGCCCCCCAGCGACCACGGCAACCCCATCCCCGGCCGCGACTACCCTGGTCCGTGGCGGCCGCCCGCGGTGCCGGCCGCCGGACCCGACCCCGCTCCAGACGGGACCGCCTGTTCGTGCCCCCTCCGACACCGGTCCTGCTGCTGGTCTCCCTGGCGACGCTCTTCCTGCCCGGCGCGGCGGTCGCGGTCGCCGCCGGGCTCCGCCTCCCCCTCGCGCTGGCCGCCGCGCCGCTGGTCACCTACGGCCTCGCGACGGCGACCGGGACCGTCGCCACCGTGCTCCCGGTCCCGTGGCGGCCCTGGCTCCTCGCGCTCGAGGCGGCCGCGCTGGCGGGGCTGCTGCTGGCGGTGCGCCGGGGACGGCGACGCGAGCCGCGGCCCGCCGGGTGGCTCCCGGCCCGGGACCTGGTGGTCGCCGGCGGGGTCCTCGCCGGGGCCGGCGTGTCCGCCGCGGTGCTGCTGGCCGGGTTCGGTGACCTCGGGCGCCCGAACCAGGACTGGGACTACACGTTCCACGCGAACGCCACCCGGTTCATCGCCGACACCGGCCAGGTCGCCCCCGCGGCGCTGCGCGCGGTCAACGACTGGGAGTCCTCGTCGTTCTTCTACCCGAACGCCATGCACGCCGTGGCCGCGGTGGTCCGGGACCTGACCGGCGCGCCGGTCTTCGCCGTGCTGAACACCGGGACGCTGCTGATCGCGGGGACGGCGGGGCTCGGGCTCGCCGTGCTGCTCCGGGACCTCGGCGCGCCGACCGCGGCGACGGCGACCGCTCCGCTGCTGCTGGCCGCGGCGGCCGGGTTCCCGTACGACCTCGTCGCACGCGGCCCGGTCCTCCCCTACGCCGCCGGGCTCGCGCTGCTGCCGGCCTTCCTGGCGCTGGTCCGCGAGCTGGCCGCCCGCCCCGGCCCCGCCCTCGCCCTGGTCACCGGCCTCGCGGGCGCCGCGCTGTTCGGGCTGCAGCCGAGCTCCGCGCTGGCGGCCGGGCTGGTCGCCGTGCCGGTGCTGGTCCAGCAGTGCGGCCCCCGGCGCCGGCGTCCTCCGCTGCTCCCGCTCCTCGGCGCGGCGGCCCTGGCCGGCCTGCTGGCCGCACCGGTGGTCCTCGGCTCGGTGCGCACGAGCACCGGGGGGAACGACAGCGACTGGCCGGCGGTGACCACACCCGGCGGCGCGGTGCTGCAGGCGCTGACCTTCGACGAGGTGTCCCGGCGCCCGCAGCTGGTCCTCGCCGCGCTGGTGCTGGCCGGCCTCCTCGCGCTGCGGTCGGCGCGGTACCTGTGGTGGTGCGCGGCCGCGGCGCTGGTGCCGCTCGGGCTGTACGTGCTGGCCGCGTCGTCGGAGTCCGCGCTCGCCGCCGCGCTCACCCGCCCGTGGTGGAACGACCGCTGGCGGTTCACCGCCTGGCTGGTCCTCTGCCTGGTGCCGCTCGCGGCGCACGGGCTGGCGGCGTCGTCGCGCGCGCTCGCGGGGGTCGTCGCCCGGGTGCCCAGGGCCCGGATCCCGCCGTGGGTCGCCACAGCAGCCGTGCTGACGGCGGTCGTCGTGTTCTCCGGCGGGTTGTACGCGGGCCCGAACAGCTCCCGGGTCGCCGGCGCGCACCAGTCCGACCGCCATCTGGACGGCGACGAGACCGCGGCGATGGCCTGGCTGGCCGACCGGGTGGAGCCAGGCGAGTGGGTGATGAACGACGCCGGCGACGGGTCGGCGTACATGGCCGCGGTCGCCGGGCTGCGGCCGGTGTTCGGCCACCAGGTCAACGCCGAGACCGTCGGCCCTGTGCAGGCGCTGCTCCGCGAGCGGTTCTCCTGCCTGGACAGCGACCGGGACGTGCGGCAGGCCATCGGGACGCTGGGCATCCGGTACGTGTTCGTGAGCGAGGGCTACGTCCGCCGGAACGGGGAGCGGGCGGAGGGGCTGACCGGCCTCGCCGACTCCCCGTCGGTGGCCCTCGAGCACGCCCGGGGCGCGGTGCGGATCTACCGGGTGCAGCTGGGCGAGCTCCGCGCCGACCCGCTGCCGTTCTGCGCGGCCGGGCAGTCCCCGCCCTGAGACGACGACGGGCGCCGGGGTCGACGACCCCGGCGCCCGTCGGACGAGCTGACCGTCAGTAGGAGCGCGCCACCCCGACGACGTCGCCGCCGCCTCCGGCCTGCCAGCGCCCGGACATCGGCTTGTCGCCGAGGTCGCCGAACACCACGGTCAGCTCGGACACCCCGGAGAGCGTGTCGTTGCGCAGGTAGAAGACCCCCGCGCGGAAGACCCCGAAGGTGTCACTGCCGTTGCCGTCCCAGTCGCCGACCACGGGCGCGTCGGACGGGTCGCCGAGCGCCGCGGTGCCGTCGGTGGTGGCCACCAGGTTGCTGTTCGTCCAGTGGTACTTGCCGTTCCGCCAGATCGCCACCGTGTCGTAGGTGTCGTTGTTCCAGTCCCCGGCCACGATCCGGTCGCCGGCCTGCCCGAACGGGTAGCGGCCGTCGGCCATCCCCGAGGTGTTGCTGTTGCGCAGGAACACCATGCCGTTGCGGTAGACGCCGACCGTGTCGGTGCCGTTGCCGTCCCAGTCACCGCACACCGGCTGGTCACCGGAGTCGCCGTACAGGAACGCCCGCACCCCGGTCGACGCGGCTGCGTCGTCGGTCACGAAGAAGGTGCCCTTGCGGAAGACGCCCAGGCTGTTGACGCCGTCGCCGTTCCAGTCGCAGGACAGCGGGACGTCGCCGGACTGGCCGAAGGGCACGCCGACCGCCCCGGCGCCCACGGCGTTGCCCGAGGCGAGGTGCACCACCGGCTGCACGGCCGCGGGAACGCTCTGGCTCACCCCGGCGACGCTGAACCAGTCCGAGCGGAGCCCGAGCTTGGTCCGCATGTCGGTGCCGGTCGTGGTGACGGTCTTCGCCGTCCCGACGACCTGCACCGCGGTGACCCGCCCGCCGTCGGCACCCAGGCCGTTCCGCTTGGTCACCTTGACCTCGACCAGCTCGCCGACACCGAAGGCGGTGGCGATGGTCGTCGCGCTGATCGGCTGGGTCCAGTTGTGGTACGGCGACGAGACGCCGTCCCCGAGGTCGACGACCGAGGGGAAGTTGCCGCCCGCGCTGTAGCCGCCGGTGGACGAGCTGAACTCGGCCCGGACGACCGCGGTGCCCTTCTTCAGCACCACGCCGGCCGTGCCGGCGATGGCCGCGTCGGTCCGGCGGTCCTCGATCGACCCGCCGTTGATCCCGGCGCCGCCGTACACCTGGCAGGTGACGGTGTCACAGGTCTTGGCGTAGGGCGTCTTGTTCTCCGACCACGCGTAGGAGCGGGCGGCGACCGCCTGCGCCTTCAGCGCCTCGATCCCCTTGCCGCCGCCGGCGTCGCCCCAGCTGGCCGGCGACTCCCGGGGGACGACGCCGCGCAGGTACTGCTCCATCCACACGGTGTTCACCGTGCGCTGCGAGTTGTTGGCCCAGAGCACCGCGAGCTCGCCGCGGTACTGCCGCGTCCCGGTGGCGGTGCACAGGCTGATCATCCCGCCGAGGTCGTTGCCGGGGTCGGCGTTCGGGGCGACCCGGCCGTTCCCGGCCGGCGACATCGCACCGCCGGGTGCCGCGCACCCGCCGCTGACCGAGACCTGGAAGCTGCCGTCGGCGAGAGCCCGCAGCCGCGCCGCCGACCCTCCGGGCACCGGCACGCCGCCGGCGGTGAAGTCACGACCGGAGGTGACCACGAGGTCGGCGCCGTCCTGGCCGGACAGGCCCACCGTGATCGGGGCGTCGCCCTGGTTGCCCAGGGTCGTGCCGCCGTAGAAGTGGCCCAGGATGTCGGTGTGCGACGCGCCGGTGACGGCGTAGCCGTACGCGCCCCACTGGCCCATCCCCCGGCCGTGGCCGTAACCGTGCCCGGTGAACTGCACGGTGCCGGTGATCGCGGCCGACGCGGGCTCGGCCGGCACCTGCACGACCGCCAGCACCCCCAGCCCGACCATCCCGGCCAGCAGCCCACGGCGCACGCGGTGCGTCCGCTCAGTACCCACGGATGACCCCCACGGTGTCGGTGTCGTCGTCGTCCCAGTCGCCGGTCACCGGCCGGTCACCCCGGTCGCCGTAGCGGACCACGGCGTCGGTGGTGCCCCGGAGGCCGTTCGTCAGGAAGAAGGTGCCGTTCCGGAAGACCCCGATGGAGTCCCTGCCGGAGCCGGTCCAGTCGCCCGCCACGACCCGGTCCGCGCCGTCGCCGAACGGCTGCTTCCCGTCGGCCACCGGCCGCAGGTTGCTGTTGGTCCAGAAGAAGACGTTGCTCTGGTAGACGCCGACGGTGTCGAAGGCGTCGCCGTCCCAGTTGCCGACCACGGGCTGCGCGTCGACGTTGCCGAACGGGAAGGCGCCCTGCGCGTAGCCGCCCATGTTGTCGTTGCGGACGTAGAACCAGCCCTTGCGCCAGACGCCGATGGAGTCCTTGCCGTCGCCGTCCCAGTCGCCGCAGATCGGCGTGTCGCCGACGTCGCCGAACCAGAAGTCGGCGACGGGAGCCGCGGCCTGGTCGTTGGCGTCGAACAGGAAGAAGTGGCCGCGCCGGTAGACCGCGGCCGTGTCCAGGCCGTCGCCGTTCCAGTCGCAGACCAGCGGCCGGTCACCGACGTCGCCCCGCAGGACCTGGACGTCGGCGTTGCCGGAGCTGTTGGCGTTGCGCAGCAGCAGCTGCGGCGGGGTCTTCACCTGCAGCGCGGGGTCGGCCATCTTCTTGGCGGCGAGCGAGCGGATCTCGCCCATGCGGGCGTAGCCGTACTTCCCCGGGCAGGCCGTCGCCCCGACGTCGCGGTGGGCGAAGATCGTGGGCAGCGGCACCGAGACGCCCCTGGCGTACTTGGCGGTGCCGCCACCGGCCGAGGTCAGCGACACCTGGCCACGCGGGTCGACGCCGTAGAGGGACAGCTTCCACGCGATCACGCCGGCGACCGTGTCGACCATCGCCGGGGTGGTGTCGACCGTGTCGTAGTTGCCGAGCATCGAGACACCGAAGGTGCTCTCGTTGAAGCCACCGGCGTGGGCGCCGATCACCGTGCTGGACAGCCCTCCGGAGCGGCCCTCCCACGCCCGGCCGAACTTGTCGACGACGACGTTGTAGCCGATGTCGCCCCAGCCCAGGCTCCGCGCGTGGTAGGCGTAGATCGAGCGCATGATCGCCGGCACGTCGGCGGCGCTGTAGTTGTTGCTGTCGGCGGTGTGGTGCACCGTCGCCGCCTTGATGGTGGGCGCGAACTGGTGGTCCCAGCCCATCAGGGTCTCGTCGGCGCCCCACTGCGCGCGGGAGTAGATCGCCGGCTGGATCATCGCGGCCCCGGCCGTGTCGGTGACCTCCGGGGCGCTGGGCGTGGCGTCGGCCGGGCTCGTGCCCGGGTCGATGAGCTGGACCTGCACGTCGCGCGGGGTGGCGCCGTCCGCGGACTGGACGATCGCCTCGACGCCGTACGCCTCGTCGGTCCAGTACGGCGCGGTGCCGCCCCGGAAGACGGCGTCCTGGTCGGCGCCGGGGGTGGTCGCGGTCATCTGGACGTCGTCCTGCTCGACCGTCGTCCAGTCGCTCCACGTGCCCCGGGCGTCCTTCGTGCGCAGCTGGACGGTGACGTCCTGCACGCCCGGGTCGGCGACCCAGGTGATCCCGACGCTGGCGAAGCGGGCGGTGTCCGGCTGGGACACAGTGAGCGCCGGGACGCCGGCGAGCTCCTCCCCGGAGCTGGCGACCGCGCCGTCCTCGGGCTCCTCGCCGGGCGCGGGCACCGGGGTGGCCGGGTCGACGTCGGACGCCGGCCCCGAGTCGACGACCGTCCCGTCCGCAGTCACCACCGCCTCGTCCGCCGGCGCCTCGACCGACCCCAGGGAGACCGAGTCGATGGAGGGTTCCACGGGCTCCGCCTGCGGCAGGGGCGCGGCGTAGACGGGGACGGTGAGCAGGGTGCCCGTCATGATCAGGAAGGCCAGTGAGCCCCCGGCGAGTCGACGCACGGTTTCTGTTCCTCCGGTTCAGCGACGTCGGTCCGCCCGGACATACGGAACGAACCCGACGCCAGCATCCACGGACACGGGGGCCAAATCGACTCAATCGGCAGACATAAGTCGACGAAGTACTGCCTGTTCATCATCTCCAGTTCACAAGTGACACTGCTGTCACTTCGTCACCGTTCGACGACGATTCGACGCTCGATCGTCCACCCGCCGGGGCCGGTCACCGCCCGTCCGGACGGCTGGGGTCAGGAGTGCCGGGTGGGACGCAACGCGTCGGACACGACCGCGGCGGGCCGTCCAACTGCCCGATCGGCACAGCTGCGCGACGTACAGTCACGCCGACCACGCCGCTGGACGACGGGCCACCTGCGACGCACCGACGTCGGCACCCGACGTCGGCTCCCCGACGTGAGGAACCTCCGTGAACAGACCAGACGACGCGCACGACCGGCAGGGCACCTCGCGTGCGCTGCCGCCGCGCCTGGACCCGCGCCTGGGCCGGGGGTCCTCCGCCGCGACGGCGGCCCCTGCCGCGACCGGGTCCGCGGGCGGGCGCCGGCTGGCCTGGACCGGTCGGGCGGTCGCCGCGGTGCTGTCCCTCACCCTGCTGGTCGCCAGCGGCTGGGGCTGGCACCTCGGCCGGGTCGCCGAGGCCGGGGTGAACCGCACCGACGCCATCCCCACGGACGGCAACACGCAGGTCGTGAGCACCGGCGAGGCGATGAACCTGCTCCTGGTGGGCAACGACAGCCGGGCCTCGCTCACCGAGGAGCAGCTCGCCGAGCTGAACGCCGGCGAGGAGTCGGGCACCAACACCGACACGATGATCCTGGTGCACGTCCCCGCCGACGGATCGAAGGCGTCGTTCGTCTCCTTCCCGCGTGACTCCTACGTGCAGATCCCCGGCTACGGCTGGGACAAGCTGAACGCCGCCTACGCGTACGGCAGCCAGGACGTCCCCGACAGCGCCTCGGCGGAGGCCAAGAGCGCCGCGGGAGCGCGGCTGCTGGTGCAGACCGTCAGCCAGCTGACCGGGCTGCGCATCGACCACTACGCCGAAGTGGACCTGCTCGGCTTCTTCGAGCTCAGCAGCGTGGTGGGCGGCGTCGAGGTGAACCTCTGCAACGCCGTGGACGACTCCTTCTACTCCGGCGCGGTCTTCCCGGCCGGGGTGCAGACCATCAGCGGCGCCGACGCGCTGGAGTTCGTCCGCCAGCGGCACGGGCTGCCCCGCGGCGACTTCGACCGGATCATCCGCCAGCAGGTCTTCATCGCCGGCGTCCTGCGCAAGATGCTCTCCGACGACGTCCTGCTCGACCTGGGCAAGCAGCGCGAGCTGGTGCAGGCCGCCGCCCAGTCGCTCACCGTCGACCAGTCGCTGAACCTGCTCCGGCTGGCCCAGCAGATGCAGTCGGTGACCGCCGGCAGCATCGACTTCCAGACGGTGCCCTACGTCGGGGACGACGAGGACGAGCAGGGCCGCTACATCCTCCGGCTCGAGGACGAGGACGCGCTGCACGCCTTCTTCGCCGACCTGTCCGCCGAGGGCGAGAAGGCCGCACCCGCCACCACCGCCGCCCCGGAGGTGGTCGCGCCGGCCGACGTGTCGGTCGAGGTCTTCAACGGCTCGGGCACCCCCGGGCTGGCCGCGGGCGCCGCCACCTCCCTGGAGCAGGCCGGCTTCGTGGTGACCGGCACGGGGAACGCCGACTCCTCGGACTACGACGTGACCGAGATCCGCTACGCGCCCGGCGACGAGGCCCTGGCCACCACCCTCGCGGCCGCGGTCCCCGGCGCGACGACCGCGCCGCTGGAGACCGCGACCAGCGGCACCGTGCAGCTGGTGCTCGGCTCGGACTTCAACGGGATCGGCCAGCCGGTCACCGCTCAGCCCCCGGCGCCCACCACCGAGGGCGAGGACCCGCGCACCGCCGCCGACACCAGCTGCATCAACTGACCGCCGTCCCCGGACCTGATCGGGGAAGAGCCCCCGGACTTGATCGGGGAGAAGCCCGGGGGGTCAGGTCGCGCTGAGCAGGGTGCGGCGGACGGCGACCGCGACCGCCGAGCCGAGCGCGGCACCGGACAGGACGTCGCTCGGGTAGTGCACGCCCAGCAGCACCCGCGAGACGAGCATCGCGCCGAGCGCCGTCCCCATCAGGGGGCCGCCCAGCATCGGCGCGAAGCCGACGGCCGCGGCGGCGGTCGAGCAGCTGTGCGCGCTCGGGAAGGACAGCCGGCTGGGCGTGGCCACCAGCGGCGGGACGTCCTCGAGGTCGGGCCGGACCCGGCGGACGACGCGCTTCACCAGCACGCCGGCGGCGTGGGCGGCGAACACCCCGGCCGTCCCGGCCACCCACTCCGGCCGGCGGCGCCCGCCCGCCCAGCCGGCCGCACCCAGCGCCAGCCAGCCGACCGCGTGCTCACCGAAGTGGGACAGCGCCCGGGCGGCCGGCACGGCCGGGGTCTCCCCCAGCGCGCGCCGGGTGGCCCGCAGCAGCGCGTGGTCGAGGCGGGTCAGCGGGGACCCGGGGGTGGCGGTCATCGACGCGGAACTGTAGCGACGCCTCCGGGCCGCCCGGCCGGCCGCGCCGGGCGGCTGCCAGGCTGGAGCCGTGTCCCACCCCGCCGCCCTGCTCGGGGCCGCGCTGCGCCGCGACGCCGCGAGCCCGCTGATCACGTTCTACGACGACCTCTCCGGTGAGCGCACGGAGCTCTCCGGGACCACGTTGGCCAACTGGGTGGCCAAGACCGCCAACCTGCTGCAGGACGAGTTCGACGTGGGGCCGGGCAGCACCGTCGCGGTCGCGCTGCCGGTCCACTGGCAGACCGCCGCCGTCCTGCTGGGCGTGTGGAGCTGCGGAGCCGCCGTGCTCGACACCGCCGCCGAGGACGACGGCCGGCTCGCCGCCGTCGACGTGGTGCTGGCCGCGCAGGACCGGCTGCCCGCGCTGGAGGAGCAGGACCTGCCCGACCTGATGGGCCTCTCGCTGCACCCGCTGGGCATGGGGATGGCCGGCTACGCGGGCCCGGCGCGGGACTTCGCGCTGGAGGTCCGGGTGCACGGGGACACCTTCACGCCGTGGCAGCCGGTCGACCCGGCCGGCCCGGGGCTGCGGGCCGGCGCCCTCGAGCTGCCGCTGGGCGGCCTGGTGTCCGCGGCCACGGAGCTGGCCGACCGGCTGGGCATCGAGCCCGGCGACCGGGTGCTGGTCGACGAGCGCGCCGCCACCGAGGCCGGGCCGGTCGCCTGGCTGCTGGCACCGCTGGCGGCCGGCGCCTCGATCGTGCTGACGCGCGCGACCGAGCCGGATGCGCTCCTCCGGCGGGCGTCGGCCGAGCGGGTCACCGCTACGCTCGGGTTGACTCTCGACGGGGTGCGCGAGCTGGGCCGCCCCGCGTGACGACCGGCCACCCGGCCAGCCCAGCCTGCGAGAGACGGTGGACACCTGCATGGACAAGGTCGTTGCCAACGCCGCGGAAGCGGTCGCCGACATCCCGGACGGCGCCTCCCTGACCGTCGGCGGGTTCGGGTTGTGCGGTGTGCCGATCGCGCTGATCGACGCCCTGCTGGCGCAGGGCGCCCGCGGGCTCACCACGATCTCCAACAACTGCGGTGTGGACGACCAGGCCCTCGGGGTCCTGCTCTACGCCGGCCGGATCACCCGCACGATCAGCTCCTTCGTCGGCGGCAACAAGGAGCTGGCCCGGCTCTACCTGTCCGGGGAGCTCGAGGTGGAGCTCACCCCGCAGGGCACCCTGGCCGAGCGGCTGCGGGCCGGCGGCATCGGCGTCCCGGCGTTCTACACCCCCACCGGCGTCGGCACGATGGTCGCCGACGGCGGCATCCCGATCCGCTACGACGCCGAGGGCAAGGTGGTGGAGACCAGCCGCCCCAAGGAGGTCCGCGAGTTCGACGGCCGGCAGTACGTGCTGGAGACCGCGCTGACCGCGGACTACGGCCTGGTCCGCGCCGCGCGCGGGGACCGGCACGGCAACCTGGTCTTCCGCGAGTCGGCGCGGAACTTCAACCCGCTGGTCGGCATGGCCGCGCGGACCACCATCGCCGAGGTCGAGGAGCTCGTCGAGCCCGGTGAGATCACCCCCGAGGACGTCCACCTGCCCGGCGTGTTCGTGCACCGCGTCGTCGTCGTGGGCCCCGAGGGCAAGAAGATCGAGAAGCGGACCACCCGTCCGCGCGCCGAGGCCGCCGCCGCCCCGGCTGCCGCGGGCGACGAGGCGACGGAGGCGACGGCCTGATGGCACTCACCCGGAACGAGCTCGCGGCCCGCGTGGCCCTGGAGCTGATCGACGGCCAGTACGTCAACCTGGGCATCGGGATGCCCACGCTGGTGCCCAACTACGTCCCCGACGACGTGCACGTGGTGCTGCACAGCGAGAACGGCATCCTCGGCGTGGGCCCCTACCCCTTCGAGGGCGAGGAGGACCCGGACCTGATCAACGCCGGCAAGGAGACCGTGACGGTCCTGCCGGGGGCGAGCTACTTCGACTCCTCGCTGTCCTTCGGCATGATCCGCGGCGGCCACCTGGACCTCGCGATCCTCGGGGCGATGCAGGTCAACGCCCGCGGTGACCTGGCCAACTGGCTGATCCCCGGCAAGATGGTCAACGGCATGGGCGGGGCGATGGACCTCGTCGGTGGCGCCAAGCGGGTGATCGTGATGATGGAGCACGTCGCCCGCGACGGCTCGGCCAAGATCGTCGAGGAGTGCACCCTGCCGCTCACCGGCAAGGCGTGCGTGGACCAGGTCATCACCGACCTGGCCGTCATCGACGTCACGCCCGACGGCCTGGTGCTGCGCGAGGTCGCGCCCGGCGTCTCGGTCGACGAGGTCGTCAGCAAGACCGGTGCTCCGCTGCAGGTGCCCGCCGACGTCCCGGAGATGCGCCTGCCGGCGGCTGCGTGACGTTCTCGGTCATCGCCCGGGACGCCGGGACCGGCGACCTGGGCATCGCGGTCAGCTCCTGCATCCTCGCCGTCGGCCGGGCGGTGCCCAACGTCCGGCCCGGCGTCGGGGTCGTCGCGGTGCAGGCCCGCAGCCGGCGCGGGCTGGGCGGGTCACTGCTGGCCGGGCTGGCCGAGGGCACCTCCCCGGAGGACCTCGTCCGGCGGGCCGCGCACGCCGCCGAGGACGTCGACCGGCAGATCGCCGTCCTGGACGCCGCCGGCCGGGTGGCCGCCGACACCGGGCGCGGGTCGCTGCCGGCCAGCGGCCACGTGCTCGGCGACGGGTTCAGCGTGCAGGGCAACATGCTCGGCTCGGCCGAGGTGCTGCCCGCGATGTCGCAGGCGTTCACCGCCACCGGCGGCACGCTCGCCGACCGGCTGCTCGCCGCCCTGACCGCCGGCCAGGACGCCGGCGGCGACCTGCGCGGCCGCCAGTCGGCGGCGCTGCAGGTGGTCAGCGGCAGCCCCGCCACCGACGAGGACGACGGCGTCCGGATCGACCTGCGGGTCGACGACTCCGGCGACCCGGTCGCCCAGCTCCGCATGCTGCGGAACCTGCAGCGCGCCTACGACGAGCGCGACTACGAGACCCTCGCCGTCTTCGCCCCCGAGGGGGCCCGCGACCTCTACGCCGCGCTGGCCGCGTCCCGCCGGGGTGACCGGGAGGCCGCCCGCAGGGCGCTGGAGGCGGTCCGCACGCGACCCGGGTGGGCGACGTGGCTGGCCTCGATGGCCGGGGACTCGCGGCTCTCGGCCGTCTCCCGGCTGCTGGGCTGAGCCCTGCGCCGGGTCACCGCAGCGCGCAGCTCGCGTCGTCCCGGATCTCCTCCAGCGGCACCAGGTCGATCTCGTAGACCGTCGCGCCGTCCCGCTCGTAGACCGGGCGCAGCGACTCGACGTCGGACAGGTCGTGGAACCCCTCGTTGGGGCTCGGCGCCCCGAGGACCGTGGACACCGAGGAGTAGACGTAGCGGACCCCGAGCGCCTCGACCGCCGCGCGCACGTCCTCGTCGGAGTCCAGGCAGTTGAGGCCGTCGACGAGCAGCTGCCGGGACTCCGGCAGCGGCGGGCTGACCGGGTCGGTCAGCGCGGCGGCGAACACCGGGCGGACGCCGACCAGCGGCCACATCCACGGCGACCCGTCGTTCGGGTCGTTGAGCACCGGCTCCCCGTCGGTGACCTCCGCCAGGTAGTCGAACGCGGCGACGTCGGCCGGCCCGACGGACCCGCCGCCCTCCGGGACGTAGGCCAGCCGGAGGCGCTCGACGTTGTCCGGCACGTAGAAGCCCTTGCTCAGCACCCCCACGACCAGCACCACCAGCGCGAGGGCGCCGACGGCGACGACACCGCGGGGCGCCGCGGCCCGGTCCCGCCCGCGGGCGGCGACCCGGCCCAGCAGGCCGGCGAGCAGGTCCCCGATCCGGACGACCCCGACCGCGGCGAACACCGCCAGGAACAGGAACACCAGCGCCGCGAAGCGGAAGCGGTCGTTCCACCAGGGGCCGGTCAGCACCGAGACGAGCGTCCCCTCGTACGCCGCCGCCAGCACGCACAGCCCGGTGAAGAGCACGGTCCCGCCGTACCACCAGCGGAGCGCGGGGACCCGCCAGCCGACGGCCAGCCCGAGCAGCGCCGGGACCGCCAGCCACACCTGCGGGTATTCGGTGCCGTAGTTGTAGAGCAGCAGCTCGCCGACGGCCTGGCCGGGTGACTGGGCCACCGGCCAGTCGACGATCGTCCCGCCGCCCGAGGAGACGATGGCCTTGCCGATGAGCGGCAGGGCGACCACCGCGGCCAGCACCGCCGCGCAGCCGAGGACCAGCACCTCCCGGGCGAGGTCCGCCGGCCGGGACACCCAGCGGGAGACGAGCAGGAAGACCCCGGCCAGGACGGCGGCCATGGCCGCGCTCGGGTGGACCAGCGCCAGCCCGGCGGCGGCCAGGCCCAGCAGCACGACGCCGGCGCCCGACCGCTCGCGCAGGCAGGAGTGGAGCAGGAACAGGAACGCCGGGATGAGCGCGACGCCGAACGCGAAGACCCAGATCGGCCCGTGCCAGATCGGGTCCATCGGGTACCCCGTGGTCGCCGAGAGGACCACCGGCGCGACGGCGGCCTCCCGGACCAGGCCCAGGGCCCGGAGCAGCGCCACCAGCCCGACCCCGGCGATCAGCGGGATGCACGCCATCAGCGCGTTGATGCTGGTGACGGTGTCGCCGTGGAGCTGGGCGACGAGCGAGGCCATCGCGTGCAGCGCGTCCGGGTAGACCGAGGTGCCCAGCGGGTAGCCGTTCAGCAGGCTGGCGACCGATGGGCTGGCGTTGCCCGTGCTGGTGATCGCCTCCACGGCGTTGACGTGGAAGAGCGCGTCGAACCCCTGGTTGGGCACCCGGAAGCTCCCGGTGCCGCGCACGACCACCAGGAAGCCGACGGCGCCGCCGATCGCGACGCCGCCCAGGGTCAGCACCGACCACAGCCGGGCGTGCTCCGGCGCGGGAGGCCGGTCCCGGTCCGGGTCCGCCGGCCCGCGGCGCCGGGCGGACCAGGCCCCGAGCAGCGCCACCAGGACGAGCAGCCCGGCGGTCACCCCGCCGGCCGTGAGCGGCGTCCAGCGCAGGCCGGCTGCGGACGACACCACGATCGCGAGCACGACCAGCGCGGCGGTGAGCAGCGGGGCCACCCCGAGGCCCGCCCATCCCCTGATCCGGAGCGCGAGGGCCAGCAGGAGCCCGGGTGCGAAGACCAGCAGCACCGCGACGGTGAGGGTCAGGAGCGCGTACAGGTGGTGCCGCCGTCCAGAGAGTCGGTTCCGCGGTGTCGCGGACGGGTCACCTTCAGACTAGGACAGGGGCCGGGCCGGACCGCCGGGGACGACGGACGCCGGCGGCGCACCGACCCCACGGCCCCCACGCACCCCAACCGGCGCGTCAGCGGGTGAGGACACCGGCCACGACGAGCCCCACCCAGAGCACGCCCAGCCCCAGCAGCACCCGGTCCCCGAGGACGACGTCCTCCGGCGCGCCGGCCTGGCCCCGGTCGACGTCGACCGCGTAGCGCAGCAGGCCGAGGACGAAGGGGGCGATGGAGGCGGTCTCCCAGGGGAAGCCGTCGTGCGACGCGCGCAGCTCGAACGCCCACAGGCTGTACGCGGTGCAGGCCACCGCGGCCGACAGGCTCCAGACGAACCGCAGGTAGCTCGGCGAGTACTCGGCCAGCGACTTGCGGGTCTGGGCCCCGTCGCCCACGGCGACCAGTTCGCCGTACCGCTTCCCGGCCACCATGAACAGCGCGCCGAACGCGGCCACCAGGAGGAACCACTGGGAGAGCTGGATGCCCGCGGCCGCGCCCCCGGCCACCCCGCGGAGCAGGAAGCCGGAGGCGACCACCGCGAGGTCGATGACCGGCTGGTCCTTGAGGAAGTACGAGTACGCCAGCGAGATCACCACGTAGGCGCCGAGGACACCGGCGAGCTGCGGGCGGCTGAGCAGGGCGGCGGCGGCCAGGACGCCGACCAGCAGCAGCACGCCGACGACCACGGCCACGGGCACCGGCACGAGACCGGCGGCCACCGGGCGCCAGCGTTTGCGGGGGTGCCGGCGGTCCTCGGCGACGTCGTGGACGTCGTTGAGCAGGTAGATGCCGCTGGCGGCGAGGCAGAACAGCACGAAGGCCAGCGCCGTGGGCAGCAGCACGGCCGGGTCGAGGAGGGTGCCTGCGGCGAGGGGCGCGGCGAGGACGAGCACGTTCTTCAGCCACTGCCGGGGCCGCATCGTCCGGACGACGCCGCCCGCGATGACGGCCGGCGACCGCTGCGGCTGCTGCTCCGCCACGCCGGACCCCGGCCGCGGCGGGTGCTCGCCGTCCTGGTGCACCGGCGACCGCGCCGCCTCCGATGTCACCGATCGTCCTCCTCAGACCTCGCGTCCACCGACGCGCGGCGGCCCGGGGCGCCGCTGCGCCCCGGGCCACGGTAGCGCCCACCCGGGCGGAGGGGACCCCGCCGGCGGCGCGGCACCGCCCGCCGGGGTCGCCCGCTCACCGGGCGGGGCGGTTCCCCCAGCCCGGCGGCGGCGCCCAGCCGCGGGTGGTCGTCGTCTCCGGGGTGAGCTCGTACCGGCCCTCCGGGTACGGGTACTCGAACAGGTACACGCCGACGTCCTGCACCTGCGGCGCCCCCGGCAGCCGGGTCGGGAGCGCGGTCACCGACGCCTCGCGCGGGACCGGGGCGTAGAGCCCGCCCCGGTCGACCAGCCAGGTCGCGTCGCCGAGCTGCGCCCCCATCGAGCCGCCGTACAGGATGCCGTCCTGCACGGGCTCGGTGATGCCGTACTGCACCCGGGGCTGCTGCTGGCAGGGGAACAGCAGGGCGATCTGCCATGCCACGGCCACCGGCTGGTCGCCGCCGAGGTGGGACTCGACGGACACCCACTCGCGGAGCATGGGCTCGGAGAAGGCGAGCCAGCCGCCGACGTCGGTGGTCGAGTCGACGGCCACCAGCCGGACGGCGTCGGCCCCGGCCTCCCCCGACACCTCGGGATCCAGGGTCGCGGTCCGCCAGTACGGGGTGCTCTGCTCGTCGCCGAGCTCCTCCGAGGCGACCACCTGGACCCCGCCGGGGGTCGTCCGGCCGTACTCGGCCACCAGCGCGTTGCCCGCGCCGAGGTTCCCGGCCGCGGTGAGCGCCACCGCCTCCCGACCGGGGTCCAGCTCGGGCAGGGAGTACCAGCCGGTGACGGCGGTCCCGGTCACCCCGTTGAACGCCGGCGGCAGGAGGCTGCCCCAGATCCGGCCCGCCGAGCCGGCCGGGGGCACCGGCGCGTACCAGCCGGCCCCCTCGGTGAAGACGCCGACGTCGCCGGCGGACTGCTCGTCGAGCGGCCGGCCCTCGTCGGTGAGCACCTCGAAGGCCCCGGACGCGTGGCAGTTCCGGGCCAGCGGGTCCTGCAGCGTGTCGCCCCACGGCGTCCACGACTCCTGCTCGGCCAGCGCCGCGTACGCGAAGGTGCCCACCAGGTAGGTGCCGCCCACGGCGAGGGCGACGGTCAGCACGACGGGCAGCGACCGGGTCACCGCGACCGGCCAGGCGGAGCCGCCCCCGCGGCGGCGCGCGCGCCACCACAGCACCGCGGCGACCACGACCAGGCCGGCCAGCCAGGGCAGCGGGCTCTCCAGCGGGACGCCGAGCGAGGGCGGGACGTTGGCCTGGGGCACGCCGAGCATCCAGGACGACGGCCAGGCGTTCGGCCCGGCGAACGACAGCGCGACGGTGAGCACCACCGCCAGGGCGGCGAACAGCACGGTCGGCACCGGCAGGGACCCGCGGGCGTGCACCTGGCGGCTGGCCCGGACCAGCCCGCAGAGGAACAGGGTCACGAACACCGACCCCACGCCGACCAGGCTGCCGAAGTGGAAGGACCACTTGCTCGGGGTCAGCCAGAGGAGCAGCAGGCTCAGGCCGAGGCTGACCGCCGACAGGTGCAGCAGCGCGGGCAGCGGGCGACCGCGCCCGCGCAGGGCCGCGGCCAGCACCAGCCAGCCCACCAGCGCCACGATCGCGATGAGCACCGGCAGCCGCTTGGCGTAGGCGCCCATGAAGTCCTGGCCCAGCAGCATGGTGTAGCGGGCGTACTCGCGGGTCCAGTCCTCCTGCGGCTGGGCCGCGAGGAAGATCTCCTGGCCGCGGATGAAGTCCCGCAGCGTGCCGTCCCCGAACGCCAGCACGCTGGCGACCGCGCCGGGGGCCACGATCGCGACGACCCGGCCGAGGGTGGCCGGCAGCCGACCGGTCCGCACCAGCCGGGCCATCGACGGCAGCCCGGCCACCAGCGGCGCGAGCGTGACGAAGCCGGTCGGGTGGCAGACGAAACCGACCGCGGCGACGAGGACGGCGACCCCGCACCAGAACAAGCTCCGCCGGCGGACCGCCGTCACCACCGCCAGCAGCGTGCCGGCGCCGGCCAGCGCGACCACTGCTTCCGGGCGGATGCCCATGTCGTAGGGCATCCACCAGACCAGGAAGACCAGAGCGAGCAGCGCGTGCCCGCCCAGGCGCGTCCACTGCCCGCGCCACGGGGCGACCGCGACCAGGCGGGCGGCCAGCACGTAGGTGCCCAGGCCGGCCAGCAGGGCCGGCACCCGCAGCGCCGCCGGGGCGTCCCCCGCCACCTGCTGCCACCAGCCGAGCAGCCGGTAGAACCAGGTGAACGGGGTGAAGCTCTGGTTGAGCAGCTGGAAGTAGTTGCCCACGTAGCCCTCGAGCGGGGCGTTGCGGGCCATGGCGGCGTAGTAGCCGTCGTCCCCGGTCATCGGCGTCAGGAGCGTCCAGAGCAGCAGCACCGCCACGACGACCAGGTCGACCCCCCGGCGCAGCCAGAAGGCCGCGCCCCAGCCGCGCCGTCGCCGGGACCGCGTGCCCGCCCGCCGCAGCCACACCAGCGCGAGGACCGCACCGCCGAGGCAGACCGCGACGAGGCCGACCTTCAGCCCCGTGGGGCTGGTGGCGAACTGGTCGTCGACGCCGATGCGCACGCTCAGCTCCTCGCCGTCCGCCGCGGACAGCGACCCGAGCGAGGTGGCCAGCACGTCGATCCCGGGCAGCGCGGTGGCCCGCGCCCGGCCGACCACCTCGCCGTCCCGGCTGACCTCCAGGCCGCTGCCGTCGCCGTGCAGCGCGTAGGTGCACGCACCGGCCGGCACCGGCTCCTCCAGCAGCACCCGGTCCATCGACTCGATCCGCAGCACGCCCCCGCCGGCGGTGATCAGCAGGCCCTCGGTGCCGGCGACGGCCGCCCCGGGGCGGATCGTGGAGAGCACGACGCCGTCCGGGGTCCCGGCCGCGGCCCGCAGCGCGCCGCAGCTCACCTCGACGTCGAGGGTCACCGGCTCCTGGGACGTGAGCATCAGCATGGTGGAGGCCGGCTGCCCGGGGACCTCCGGCCAGGTGACCACCGGGGTGCTCATCTCCACCGGCGCGAGCGGCAGCAGCACCGCGGCGACGACCGCGAGGAAGGCGACCAGCGGGCCCCACCAGGAGGCCGTCCGGCCGCGCGCGGAGGGCTCGTCCCGGGGAGCTCCCGCGGGCGACGGCGGGGTGTCCGGGACCGCCTCCTCGGCCGTTCCCGTCCGCGCCGCTCCGCCGCCGGCCACCGGTCCTCTCTGGTCGTCGTCGCGTCCCGGGTGCCCGGTGGACACGGGGGTCGCCTCGTGCTGCACGGGGAAGAGTCTGACGTGGCGGTCTTCCGCGCCCCCGCCCAACACCCCGACTACGGTCCCCTGGTGGTCATCCGGCGTCCGCGCGCGCACCGGTCGCCGCCGGTCGCGGACCGGCCCGACCCGAGCTCCACGCGTGGCGTCACCGTGGGCTTCTCCTGGGTAGCGGTCTGCATCGTCGTCTCCGGCGTCCTCACCTACGGCTACCAGGCCCTGGTCGCCCGCGCGGTGCCGGTGGCCGACTACGGCTGGTTCGGCTCGTACTGGTCCCTGGCCCTCGTCATCGGCTTCGGCGCCTTCCTGCCGGTGGAGCTGGAGCTGGCGCGCCTGCTGCAGCAGCGGCCGGCCGGCGCGCGGCTGCCGGCCGGCACGCTGCGGACGGTCCTCGGGCTGACCGGGCTGAGCGCGGGCTGCCTGCTGCTGGCCGGTCCGCGCCTGGTGGGGGCGCTCGGCGACGACGCGGCCTTCCTGCTGGCCCTGCTGTGCATCTGCGTCATCTCCGCCGGCCAGTTCCTGGTCAGGGGGCTGCTGCTGGGGACGGGCCGGCTGGGCACGCACGGCACCGTGCTGCTCGCCGACTCCGGTCTCCGGGTCGTCCTCGCCCTGGTCCTGATCCGCACCGCGCCGGACGCCGACGGCGGCAGCTACGCCTGGACGCTGGTCGCCGCGATGGGCCTGGCCCACCTGCCCCTGCTCGGCTGGCTGCTGCTCCGCCGGGGCCCCGCCCCGCGCGGCCCCGGCGAGCCCGGCGCCGGCCCGTTCGTCCGGGCCGTCGGCCACCTGCTGGTCGGGTCGCTGTGCGCCCAGGCGCTGCTGAACGCCGCTCCGGTGCTGATCACCGCGCTGGCCGCGCCCGGTGAGGAGGTGCGGGCCGCGCAGTTCGTGGCGTCCTTCACCCTGGTCCGGCTGCCGCTGTTCGTCGCCGTGCCGCTGCAGAGCGCGATGATCCCGGTCCTCGTGCGGCTGCAGGCCGGGGAGGACGGCGGGCGGCTGGCCGGGCTGCTGCGCCGCGGGCTCGCCGCCGTCGTCCTGCTGGGGGGAGCCGCGGCCGCGGTCGGTCTCTGGCTGGGCCCCTGGGTGGTCCGGCTGGTCTTCGGGGACGCCTACGCCCTGCCCGGCGGCGAGATCGCCGTCCTGGCGGCCGGCAGCGTGCTGCACCTCGGGCTGCTCGTCGCCGGCCAGGCGCTCGTGGCCGCCGGCCGGCACCGGGCCGTGGCGGCGGTCTGGGTCACCGGGCTGCTCGCCGCCTGCCTCTGCCTGCTGCTCGTCCCCGACCTCGTGCTGCGGGCCGCCCTGGCCTTCACCGCAGGATCGGGGGTGGCCCTCGCCTGCGCCGCCGTCGCCCTCCTGCGCCACCACGCGCCCCGTGCGGAGGACGTCGCCCGGGCTCCCGCCGCCGGACCGGAAGGACGCTCATGACCACCGACGCCGACCTGCTGATCGCGCTGAACTACTACGCGCCGTACGTCAGCGGGCTCACCAACGTCGCCCGCGACGTCGCCGTCGGCCTGGCCGAGCGCGGCCACCGGGTGAAGGTGGTGACCAGCCGGCACGACCCGTCGCTGCCGGCGTCCGAGACGCTGGACGGCGTCGAGGTCGAGCGGACCCCCGTCGTCGCCCGGCTGGGCAAGGGCGTGATCAGCCCCGCCCTGGTGACCCGCACCGTCCGGGCCAGCCGGCGGGCCCGGCTGACCAACCTGCACCTGCCGATGCCGGAGGCGGGTGTCATCGCCGGCCGCTGCGCCTCCCCCGTGGCGCTGACCTACCACTGCGACGTGAGCCTGCCCCCGGGGGCGGTGAACGCCGTGCAGCGGACCGTCGTGGACGCGTCGAGCCGGCGGGCGATGCGGCACGCGCAGACCGTCGTCGTCACCAGTGACGACTACGCGCGGCACAGCCGCCTCTGGCCGTCGATGGCCGGCCGGACGGTCGCGATCCCGCCGCCGTGCCACGAGCGCCCGGCCGGGATCCCCCGGTTCCGCGACGGCGCCGGGCTGCACGTGGGCTTCCTGGGCCGGATCGTCGAGGAGAAGGGGCTGCAGTACCTGGTGCGCGGCTTCCAGGCGCTGGACGACCCGGACAGCCGGCTGGTGATCGGTGGGGACTTCGCGAAGGTGGCCGGCGGCTCGGTGGTGGACGAGATCCGCCGCCTGGTGGACGGCGACCCGCGGATCCGGCTGCTGGGCTTCCTGCCCGACGAGCAGCTGGCCGACCTCTACGCCTCCCTCGACGTGTTCGCGCTGCCCTCGGTCAACGCGTTCGAGGCGTTCGGCATCGTGCAGGTCGAGGCGATGATGGCCGGAGTCCCCGCGCTGGCCAGCGACCTGCCGGGGGTGCGGGTGCCGGTGCGGGAGACCGGCTTCGGCCGGATCGTGACGCCGCGGGACGTCGACGGCATCGCCGCCGGGCTGCGCGAGCTGGCCGCGGCGGACCTGGACCGGCGCGCCGGTGCGCAGCGGGCGCGGGAGCGGTTCGCCCTGGGCACCGTCCTGGACGCCTACGAGCGGCTGCTCACGGCGGCACCTCCCCGCTGACCCCAGGGGCAGAAATGGCCACTCCCGCCCTCCGGACCGGGCCGACGGGCCGGTGCCGGGGCCATAGTCGTCCCATGAGCTGGGTCACACGCGCCGCCGCCGCCGGACTCTCCGCCCTCGCCGGGGTCGCCGCCCGCGACCTCCTGCAGCGCGAGCACACCTTGTTGCGCAACTTCCCGGTGGTCGGGCACGCCCGCTACCTGATCGAGGCCATCGGCCCGGAGCTGCGCCAGTACCTCGTCGCCGGCAACAACGAGGAGCGGCCGTTCACCCGGGACCAGCGGCGCTGGGTCTACGCCTCGGCGAAGAAGGAGAACAACTACTTCGGCTTCGGCACCGACAACGACCTCGAGTACACCGCTGGGTACCCCGTGATCAACCACCGCACCTTCGGCCGGGCGGTGCCGACCACGCACGTCGCGGCCGGCCACGAGACGCCGCTGCCCAGCGCCAAGGTGCTCGGCGGTGCCCGCGGCCGCGCGCAGGCGTTCCGCCCGAACTCGGTGGTCAACATCTCGGCGATGAGCTTCGGCTCGCTGTCCGGCCGCGCCGTCGAGGCGCTCAACCGCGCGGCCGCGGTGGCGGGCTGCCTGCACAACACCGGCGAGGGCGGCATCTCGGTGCACCACCGGCACGGCGGTGAGCTGGTCTACCAGATCGGCACCGCGTACTTCGGCTGCCGGGACGAGCACGGCCGCTTCGAGCTGGGCCGGCTCAAGGACCTCGTCGCGTCGGCGCCGGTGCGGGCCCTGGAGATCAAGCTCAGCCAGGGCGCCAAGCCCGGGCTCGGCGGCGTCCTGCCGGCGGCCAAGGTCTCCGCCGAGATCGCCGCGGCCCGCGGGGTCCCCGAGGGCGTCGACTGCATCAGCCCGTCCCGGCACGCCGAGTTCTCCGATCCGGACAGCCTGCTCGACTGGGTCGAGCTGCTGGCCACCGAGACCGGGCTGCCGGTCGGCATCAAGTCCGCGGTGGGCGACATGGGCTTCTGGCACGAGCTCACCGAGCTGATGGCGACCACCGGCCGGGGCGTGGACTTCGTGACCATCGACGGCGGGGAGGGCGGCACCGGTGCCGCGCCGCTGATCTTCACCGACTCGGTGTCCCTGCCGTTCCAGCTGGGCTTCGCGCGGGTCTACTCGACCTTCGCCCGGGCCGCGCTGCAGGAGCAGGTGACGTTCATCGGCGGGGGCAAGCTCGGCCTGCCCGACAACGCCGTCGTCGCCTTCGCGCT
Source organism: Modestobacter sp. I12A-02662 (assembly GCF_041028325.1). Taxonomy (NCBI): domain Bacteria; kingdom Bacillati; phylum Actinomycetota; class Actinomycetes; order Geodermatophilales; family Geodermatophilaceae; genus Modestobacter; species Modestobacter sp. I12A-02662. The sequence continues at coordinate 89,672 of NZ_JABGDE010000004.1, forward strand.
CGGCTGCGACATGGTCAACGTCGCCCGCGAGGCGATGCTGGCGATCGGCTGCATCCAGGCGCAGAAGTGCCACACCGACACCTGCCCGACCGGGGTGGCGACGCAGAACGCCTGGCTGGCGCACGGCCTGGACCCCGCGCTGAAGTCCGTGCGCGCGGCGACCTACATCTCGACGCTGCGCCGCGACCTGCTCAAGGTGGCGGAGGCGTGCGGCGTGGAGCACCCCGGGCTGATCGACACGTCGGCCGTCGAGGTGCTGACCGGGCGGACCGCCGCCCGCCCCCTCTCCGAGGTCTACGACTACGAGCCGGGCTGGGGGCTGCCGTCGGCGGCCGACCAGGCCGAGATCGTGCGGATCATGACGGCGGAGGCACCCCAGGGCGGCAGCGCCCCGCCCTCACCCACCGCCGTCGGCTGAGGACGCCGCGCCGCGACCCCTGGCGGCCATGTTGGCCAACATGGCCGCCAGGGGTCAGGCGAGGGCCCGGCGGCAGGTGGCGACCAGCTCCGCCCGGTGCTCGTCCAGCCAGGACAGCCGGTTGTCCTCGAGGTGGATCTTGGCGTGGTCGTTGTCCGACAGCTGCTCCCCGTCCCGGGCCCGGTTCATCCGGCCGAGGGCCCGCTTGAGCCGCTTGGCCTCCAGCAGCAGCGGCAGCGCCTCCGCCTCGGCCGGTGCGGTGCGGACCTCCGCGCGGTAGGCCGTCAGCACGGCGGTCACGCGGTCGAGGTCGAGCGCCACCTTGTGGTCCTCGTCGCCGAGCCGGGTGTAGACCTTGCCGACGTCGTGGACGGCGACCGCGAGGTCCAGCACCCGCACGTCGGCGTGCGCGCTGTCGAGGTCCAGGACGCCGACCACCCGGTCCCCGTCGAAGAGCAGGCTCCCCCGCCGGGCGCCGCCGTGCACGACCACCCGTGGCAGCTCCGGCAGCAGCGCGGTCAGCCTGCCGACCACCTCCACCGCCCGGGCCCGCAGCGCCGGGCCGACGTCCGGCCGCGCGATCCGCAGCCGCAGCTCGGCGAGCGCCGGGGGCTCGGTCACCACCGCGGGCAGGTCGGCCACCAGCCGGTGGTAGCGGCCCAGCACCTGCCCGAGTGCCCCCAGGTGCGCCGGGGAACCGTCGTCGAACGGCGCGCCGGCGATGCCGCGGGTGACCACCCACCACCGGCCGGAGATCTCGGCGTGGTCGGCGCCGGTCCGGGTGGGGACGACCTCGGGCGCGGGGAAGCCGCGGGCGCGCAGCTCCCGCATCAGCTGCAGCTGGGCGACGAGCTCGTCGCGCGGCTTGGCCCGGTGGGAGCGGCGGAGGTAGTGGACGCCGTCCCCCGCCGTCAGGCGCAGGTGCTCGTTCTTGCCGACCGGGATGGGCTCGACCGACTGCCAGCCGCCCAGTGGCCACAGGTCCGCCAGCTCGGGGAGCGGCAGCGGCTCCCCCCTGCGGTCCAGCAGGGGCGCTGTCGCCGCCGTCACGCCCCGGCCCGTCCCGAGACGATGCGGTCGAACTCGGCCACGAGGAGGCGGTACTCGGCGTTGCCCCCGTCCTCGTAGGTGGACTCGTCGACCTTCACCCGGCCGTTGAGGCTGTGGAACACGTACCGGGCCCAGTGGAAGCGCAGGTTGACCAGGTGCTCGTCACCGCGGGCCGACTCCCGGTAGGCGGCGAGGAACGAGGCGGAGGCCGGGTCGGCGCGACTCATGTCCCCGGTGGCCGTGTGCACCCCGAGCCGCAGCCGGTGGAGGAACTCCGCGACGTCCCGGGCCGGGTCCGCCGGCGCGCTGCGGTCCAGGTCGATGACGGTGACGACGTCGGGCGACAGGAACACGTGGATCGGCCGGTACTGCCCGTGGCTCTGGGCGATGATGCCGTCGACGGTGTCGTAGGTGAGCGCGTCGAGCTGCGCCAGCATGGCCAGCCCCTGCCGGAGGTAGCCCGGATGGCTGGCGCACACCTTCGCCAGCCGCTTGCCGAGGCTGGTCAGCTCCCCGGTGACCAGCAGCGAGTGCGCCGTCCCGATCCGCAGGTCCGGGCCGTGCAGCCGGCCCAACCAGTGACCCGCCTCCGCCGTCGCCCGGGCGAGCACGTCGACGTCGCCGCCCAGCAGGTCCGAGATGGGGAAGCCCAGCGCCCCGCGGCACAGCAGCACCTTCTCCTCGTCGATCCAGGCGAGCGGCTCCACGACCTGGTAGCGCTGCCCCGCGCCGAGACCGGCCGCTCGCAGCGCACACAGCTTGTCGTGGACCGCCGGGCCGTCGTCGAAGGGGAAGAGCTTGGCGAACACCGGCCGGCTGCCGTCGAGCTCCGCCCGGACCGTCGCGGCCCCGGAGCCGTCCAGCTGGATGACCTGCGTGGTCCACGTCCCGCCGGTGGCCGGCGCGTCCGCGCCCACGTGCGGGCGGACGTACCGGTCGAGGAACTCCGGGCTGCAGACCCATTCGGCACGAGCGAGCTGGTGCTCCTTGACCTCGTGGTGCTGCGTCTTGCTCGCGATCGGGCTCATGCGTCCTCCGTCAGGGTGTGGGGGTTGTCGGCCAGCCAGCGCACGCGGGCGCACTCGCGCTCCAGGACGAGCGAGAACTTGACGGCGTCCTTCGCCTGTTGCGGGACCATCGCCTGCTTCGTCAGCAGGTTGTCGCACTTCTTGACGACCATGACCAGCCGCTGGGCCTCGAGGAGCCCGGGCATGGCGGCGAGGTCCGCCCCCGCCAGGGGGGCCTGGCCGCGGTAGTGCCGGAGGAAGGTCCGGCACCGGTCCGGGTCGATGCCGACCCGGGAGCCACGGAGCCCGCCCGGACGGCAGAACGACTTCAGCGCGTAGGCCAGGTCCAGGCCCAGCAGGTCGTGCGCGGCCCGGTCGAAGTCGAGGACCGCGGTCAACCGGCCCTCGCTGAGCAGCACTGCGGAGCGGCCGTAGGACCCGTGGACGACCAGCGCCGTGAGGGCGTCCTGGCGCTCCCCGAGCTCGACGTCCAGCCGCTCCATCCGGTCGGCCAGGTAGCGGGCGTCCGCGCGCAGGGCCGTGCCGGCCTCGGGGGGCAGCAGCGGCGCGACGACCTCCACCGCGGAGCAGAGGTCCTCCCGCCCCAGCTGTCCCAGGGAGGCCAACGCCGAGGAGCGCCGTCGCTCGGCCGGATCGGTGAGCTCGGAGACGATGGCGTGGTAGCGGCCGAGGCCCTGGGCCACCGCCACCAGGTGCGCGGGGTCGTCGGGGTCGTAGCCGCCGCCGGGCAGCAGCCGCATCACCATGTGCAGGACGCCCTCGACCTCCACCAGGACCGCGCCGTTCCGGGTGCGGACCACGGGTGGGGCGGGGTAGCCGTGCCCGAGCAGGTGGTCGATGAGGGCGCACTCGAACTCGGCACCCGCCACCGTCTTGAGGTTGTGCGACCGGCGCAGCACCACGTCGCCGGCATCCGTGCGGACGAACCAGCTGGTGTTGGACGTCCCCTGCTCCGTGCGGCGCCACCCGCGCCAGCGGCCCAGCTCGTAGGCGTCCTCCAGCACGGTGAACAGGCCGTCCTCGTCGACCACCGTCGCCGGGAACCGGCCACCCTGGCGGTGCACCGAGCTGCGCAGCAGGAGGTGGTCGGTCGGGTCGGTGACCGGCTCGGCGACCTCGGGGACGACCGCGAGGACACGCTCGGCGCGTCCGGTCGTGCTGGCCGCCGGATCGCTCGGTGCAGGCTGCGTGTCGTGCTGCGTCACGGTCGCGCTCTTCTCAGGTGGGTGACGGGTTGGGCAGCCTCGGCGACACCTCGCGCGGCGTGACGCCCGTAGCTGACGGCCTCGGCGCCGTTGCGCGGCTCGGTGCCCTTGTGGACGGCGACCCCGTTCACCGCCTCCGTGCCGGGCCGGGCCTCGCCGGCGTGCCCGGACCCGCGGGCGCCCAGGCCCTGCAGGCGGCACATCTCGGCGTAGAGCCCGCCGGCGGCGACCAGCCGGTCGTGCGTGCCGCACTCGACGACCCGGCCGCCGTCGAGCACGACGATCTCGTCGGCGGTCATCGCCGCCGCCATGCGGTGGGTGATCAGCACCGTGGTGCGGCCCGAGCTGACGCGCTCCAGCGCGCGCAGCACCGCGTGCTCGGACCGGGCGTCCAGACCCGTCGTCGGCTCGTCGAGCACCAGGACCGGTGGGTCCTGCAGGACCGCGCGGGCCAGGGCGAGCCGCTGCCGCTGGCCGCCGGACAGCGTCGTCCCGCGCTCGGCGAGGACGGTGTCGTACCCGTCGGGCAGCGCGACGACGAAATCGTGGGCCTGGGCCAGCCGGGCGGCGTGCTGCACCTCCTCCAGCGAGGCGTCCGGCCGCGCGTAGGCGATGTTCTCGCGCACCGTGGCCCGGAACAGCAGCGCCTCCTGCAGGACCAGGCCCACCTGGTGGCGCAGGCTCGTGGTGGTCAGGTCGCGCAGGTCGTCGTCGTCCAGCAGCACCCGGCCGCTGGTGGGGTCCTGCAGCCGGCACAGGAGGGCGGCGATCGTCGACTTGCCGGCGCCCGTGGGGCCCACCACGGCCACCGTCCGGCCGACCGGGACGACGAGGTCGACGTCGGACAGGACCGGGCGCTCGGGGGTGTACTCGAAGCCGACCCGCTCCAGCCGCAGCGCCCGTTCCGGCGGGCGCGCCGGACGGGCGCCGGGCCGGTCGACGACGGTGGGGACCGTGGCCAGGGTGTCCGCGATGCGCGCCGCCCGGACCCCGGCCCGGGTCAGCTGGGCCGGCAGCTTGGACAGCGCGCGGGTCGGGCCGAAGAAGTCCCGCAGGTAGGAGGTGAAGATCAGGAGGTCCCCGGGGGTGAGCGCACCCGCGATCACCCGCTGCGCGCCGAGCCAGACCAGACCCGCGACGGCGACCGCGACCACCACGTCGATGGCGAGCACGAACGTCGCGGTCGTGCGGGAGGAACCCAGCACGGCGGCCACCGACGCGTCCGACCGGCGCCGGAACCGCGCCGCCTCGTGGGCCTCCCGCCCGAGCGCCTTGACCAGCTTGACGCCGGTGAGCGACTCCTGCGCGACCGCGGCGAGGTCGCCCTCGATCTCCCGGGCGTTCTCCTCGACCGCCCGGATGCGCGCCCGGAAGCCGGCGACGGTGAACAGCAGCGCCGGGAGGACCAGCAGCATCGCCAGGCTGAGCTGCCAGTCCAGGCTCAGCATGATCCCGGCCATGCCCACCAGGGTGAGCACGTTGGTGGACGCGTCGACCAGCGTCCCGGTGAGCAGCCCGCGCACCTTGTCCACGTCACCGGTCAGCCGCGTGGTCAGCTCACCGGTCGGTGTCCGCTGGTGGTAGTCGAGGGAGAGGTCCTGCAGGTGGGTGTACAGCCGCGTGCGGATGCCCGCCGCGACCCGCTCGCCCACGACCGTCAGCGTGTAGCTGCGGGCCGTCGAGAGCAGCGCGTCCAGGACGGTGATCCCCGCCAGGGCGAGCACGATCAGCGCGAGCGTGCCCCCGATGTCGCCCCGGCCGGACGACTCGACCGGCAGCAGCACCTCGTCGAAGAGGAACTTCAGCGGCCACGGCTTGAGCAGCCCGACGAGGGTCCCGGCGAGCGCCAGCACCGCGGCGAGCACCCACAGCGGCAACTGCGGCCGGAGGAAGGGCGCGAACGTCCGGAGAACCTCCGGGGCGCGCATCACGCGGGGCGGCGGGCCGGGCCGCTGCGGCCGGCGGCTGCTCACGTCCGCCCCCCGCCCGGCGGCGGGTCGAGGCAGCGCTCCCAGGCGTCCAGCCAGGCGGACACGAACGACCGGTCGGGCACCGGCCGGACGACCAGGCGGTAGAAGAGCACCTCGGCGAACGTGCGGGCGACGTAGGCCGGCGCGGCCGCGACGGCGGCAGGGTCCCCGCCGGCCGTGGTGTAGCCGTGCAGGAACGCCTCGACCCAGGCGGCCGCGGCCTCGAGGGAGCCGTGCCGCGAGGCGCCCATCGTGAGGGTCTGGCCGATGAAGTGCCCGAGGTCCCGCGCGGCCGGGGCGTACGCGGCGCGGTCGAAGTCGATGACCACGACCCGGTCCTCGTCCAGGTGGATGTTCCCCGGCTGGAAGTCGCCGTGCGTGACCACCGGGCGGGCGCCGCCGGCCGCCAGGACGTCGAGGGTCCGGGCGGTGAGTGCCCGCAGCCGGGCCGCCGCGGCCGGCAGCGCCTCGACCAGCGCGGTGGCGTACTCGGTCAGCTTGTGCCGCTCGAAGTCACCGGGGAGGACCGGCACGTCGACGCCGTGCACCCCGTGCAGGCGGGCCAGCCAGCGGCCCACCTGGCCGACCGCGGGCGCAGCCGGCTCCGGAGCGGCGTCGAGGAGCGTGCGGAGCGTCGTCGGGGGGGCCTCCTCCTGGGCGAGCACCTGCCGCAGCGGGTCGAAGCCGAACGGCGCCGGCACCTGCAGCCGGGGATCGTCGAAGCCGGCCCGCCGCAGCTGGCCGAGCAGCCGCCCGGCCTCCTCGCCGCCGCCCTTGCGGTACCCCTTCCCGATCACCGTCAGCGGCGCGGGGCCGGAGCCGGTGTCCACGGTGAGCTCCCACCGGACCACCGGGCGGCTCCGGGACAGGTGCACCACCGACCGCTCCCGCACGACCACGCGGCGCGCGCCGAGCTGCTGGAGCGGGGGCGGGGACTCCAGCAGCGACTCGGCGATGGCCCGCCGCTCGGCCCGCCGGGCCTCGGACGCGGCGTCGGCGCCCGTGCTGGTACCGGCGGTCACCGCGGCGCCCCGGCCGCGGCCGCCTCCGTCATCCGGGCCAGCCGTTCGCGCCCGGCCAGCACGGCGGCCGCCGCCGTCCCGTCGTCCACGGCCCCGGCGCCCAGGGCGAGGTGGAACCTCCGGGTGGCCGCCCGCAGCCGCACCAGGTGTCCGTGTCCCGGCTCCACCGCCGGCCGGGGGCACCAGGAGGTGTCCTCGTCGGGAGCCAGCGCGACCCACACGCCCACCCGGTCGGTGCGCGCGCCGCGCCAGGTCCGCCCCTCGAGCCGGTGGAGCGCGTCCGCGCCGTCCCGCAGCAGCTGGTGGTAGTCCGGGGACAGGCAGGTCTCCACGGTGAGCGAGGGCAGGTCCACCGGCAGGTCGTAGCCGACCAGCAGGACGGTGTCGCCGGCCTCGACCAGGACCCGCTTGCGCAGCCCGCGCAACGGGCTGTCCGGCTGCACGTCCTCCAGCTCGACGGCCAGGACGCCCTCGCCGGGGTGCACGGTCACCTCGAACCGGTCGTGCACCGAGGCGAGGTCCGCCAGGGCGCCGGGGTGGTTCGCCGGCACGTCCATGTACCGGTTCATCGCCTCCTGGCAGTTCCAGTCGTCGGTCGGGTTGCCGACCACCAGGGCGCCGCCGTCGGGCCCGGCCACGGCGAGGTACACCAGGCGCCCGCCGTGGTCCGGCGCGAACACCGCGAACAGGTGCTCGTTGCGCAGCACCAGCTCCACGTCACCGTCGTCGTCGACGTCGACCCGCTCGGCGCCCAGCGGCCGGTCGGCCCGGCCGAACCAGCGGGCCGCGGCGGCCAGCACGGTGGCGGCGCGGGCGTGGCTGGCCACCGCCTTCGCCCACGCGGCCGGCGGCCGGTCCGGGCGGTCGGTGTCGTGCCAGGCGGTCTCGTACGCCGAGGCCAGCAGGTGCTTCCAGGCCAGGGCGGTCAGCCGCGGCTCAGCGCCGGCAGTCTCGGCCGCGGCCACGGACGCCCGGGCCCGGACGAGGTGCTCCTGGTAGGGGCGCCAGGCGTCGTCCTGGTACCAGCCCCGGTAGTCCTCCCCCGCGTGCCAGTCCTCCGCCAGCTCCACGAAGGTGCCCGGCGCGACGGTCCGCACGCCGGGGGCGCGCCGGCGCTGCCGCAGCCACGCCGGCAGCGACACCGGGGCCAGCGTGGACTGGGCGGCCAGCCAGCGGAGGAAGGTCTCGTAGCGGTCCAGCGCGCTGGGGTGCCAGGGCCCCACCCCGGCGCCCTTCTCCATGTCGTCGGCGTACACCAGCACGGTGTCGTCGCCCGGGGCGGTGCTCAGCTCCGCGACGCGGGACAGGCTGCGCCAGTGGCTCTTGTCCTCCGGCGGGATCCAGTACCGCAGCCGGGTGGACATCGGCACGATCTCCAGCCCGTTGCCGCCGGCGATGGCGTACGGGTGCAGGGCGTCGGCCGGCGGCGGGCTGGCCGGGTCCGCGCCGTCGAAGTCCGCCCGGTCGCTGCCGCCGTCGGCGCCGTCGGTCGGGTAGAGCAGCCGGTCGTCGAGCAGCACGTAGCGGTACCCGCCGTTGGGCAGCCCCGGGTCGGTCAGCACCCCGGCGAGCCGGTCGGTGTCCCACACCCGCTCGGGGACCCAGCAGATGTCGAGGTCCCGCGGATCGCACCCGAGGTGCCGCCGGTACAGCCAGAACAGCTCGTGCAGCTGGCGGCTGTTGAACTCGGGGTCGAAGGCGGTGAGCACGTTCTCGGCGTAGGTGCCGCCCACCAGCGAGAGCAGGCCGTTCTCCCGCAGCCGGCGGATGCAGGCCAGGAACTCGGGGTGGTACCAGGCGGCCGCCTCGACGAGGGTCCCGGACACGTGCAGGTTGACCGGGATCCGGTACTTCTCGTGCAGCCGGAGCAGCCCGGTGTAGCCGGTGACGAGCGAGCTGAGGCCCTCCCGGTCGGCGTACCCGTCGGTGATCAGGTACTGGTTCGCGTGGTGCACCAGCGCCAGGGGCAGGGGCGCCGGCCGTCTCCGCCGCGACCGCGGGCCGGCGTACCCGTGCGTCCCGGAGCCCAGGGACGGCGTCGCCGCGTTCCTGCGCAGGCGCACGGCGGCCTCGTACAGGTCGAGGTACTCCCGGGCGGGCAGCTCCCAGGAGAAGTCCGCCGCCATCGCCCGCCGCTGCAGGGACTGCCACTCCAGGGGCCGCCGGTAGACCGCCAGCGCGGTGTCCACCGCGGACAGCAGGGAGGCGACCCGGCGGTGCACGAACACGAAGCCGAGCCCCGACTCCGGGTCCTCGGCGTAGTCGCTCACGGTGTCCGCCAGCCCGCCGGTGCGGCGGACGACGGGGATGGTGCCGTAGCGGAGCGCGATCAGCGGGGTCAGCCCGCAGGGCTCGAACACCGACGGGGCGAGGAAGAGGTCGGACCCGGCGTACACCTGGCGGGCCAGCGCCTCCCGCGCCGTGGCGTGGTAGGCCACGCTGCCGGGGTGGCGGCGGACGGCGGCCTGCAGGTCGCGCCGGTACCGGGGCTCGCCCTCGCCCATCACCACGACCTGGGCTCCCCGGTCGACCAGCTGGTCGAGAGCCGAGCAGAGCAGCCCGACGCCCTTCTGCGGGACCAGCCGGGCCACCATGCCCAGCAGCGGCCGGTCCGCGGCCTGCTCCAGGCCGCTCATCCGTTGCAGCACCTGCTTGTTCGCCCGCTTGCCGACGACGAAGGAGCCGTCGTAGCGGGTGTCGATCCACGGATCCTGCTCGGGGGTGAACTCCTCGTAGTCGACCCCGTTGAGGATGCCCCGGGCCGCGTCCCCGCGCGCCTGCAGCAGCCCCTCCACGCCGCACCCCTGGGCCGAGCCGAGGATCTCCTGCATGTACCGGGGACTGACGGTGTTCACCCGGTCGGCGAAGGCGATCCCCCGCTCGAGCAGCGTCCCGGCGTGCGGCAGCCCGATGAGCTGGTCGGTGGCCACCCCGACCGGGCCCTGGTAGGCGAGGTTGTGGATCGTGAAGACGATCCCGGTGTGCTCGAGCGCGCGCCGGTGGCGGCCCTGGCGGGCCTCCTGGGCGACCAGGCCGGTGTGCCAGTCGTTGCAGTGGACGACGTCGGGGCGCCACGCGGGCTGCGCGGCGAGCTCGGTCACCGCCCGGGAGAACAGCACGAACGGCAGGACGTCGTCGTCCCGGTAGCCGTAGGGCTGGTCGTGGTCGAACCAGCCCGCGACGGCGAGGGCGAGGACGTCGACCCCGTCGCGGCGCGCGATGCGCCGCACCTCGACCTGCTCGCCGATCGGGCCGAGCGGGACGTCGAGCCGGGTCACGACCTCCCCGTGCAGGCCGCGGTAACCCGGCAGCACCAGCCGGACGTCCAGGCCCTGCCCGGCGAGCGTCTTGGGCAGCGCACCGCTGAAGTCGGCCAGCCCGCCCGCCTTCACGAACGGGTAGGCCTCAGCGCTGGCGAAGAGCACGCGCTGGGGACGCGACGGCTCCGGCTCGCCCATCGCTTCGTCACCTCGCGTCGGGTCGCAGGAAATGCACGCGGAATGGTCTGACGTCCAGTCCGCGGGCGTCGGTGGAATGGCGGGCCGAGCACCGGTCACCGGGCGCGTCGAATGGTGCGCGCACGGCAGGACGTCCCTGGCCGCAGCGCGGAACCGGGGGTGGGACCTCGCTCACGGGGAACGAGCGGCCGGTACTACAGTCCGCGTAGAACGCGCAGGTCAGGTTGCACGTCGTGCAGGTGGATCATGGATGAACTGTCGGTGGTGGACGAGGCGTGGCGAAGCGTAGTTCCGCAGCTGTTGCGCTACCAGAGCTTTGGTGAAGGATCTCTCATCTTCACGGAATTGCGGAGGAAACCTGCACTTCGCATTCGGGTGACTGCGGAGAGTTCCGGCCGTTCTCCCGAGCTGCCGGCGAGCGGGACACTGGCACGGGGACCACGGAGGTGCGTCGTGCGAGTGCTCGTCGTGGAGGACCAGCCCAAGATGCGCGACGTGCTGTGCCGGGGTCTGGGCGAGGCGGGCTACGACGTCGACACCGCGGCGGACGGCCCGACGGCGCTGCAGCTCACCCGGGAGGCGATCTACGACGCCCTGGTCCTGGACGTGATGCTCCCGGGCTTCGACGGTCTCGAACTGCTGCGCCGGCTGCGTGCGGACGACGTGTGGACACCGGTCCTGATGCTCACCGCCCGCGACACCGTCTCCGACCGCGTCTCCGGCCTCGACGCGGGGGCGGACGACTACCTGGTCAAGCCGTTCGCCTTCACCGAGCTGGTCAGCCGGGTCCGCGCGCTCATCCGCCGGGGCAGCACGTCGCACCAGGTCGTGCTGCGGTGCGGCCCGCTCGAGCTGGACCCCACCACGCGACGGGTGGCGCTCTCCGGCACCCCGGTCGAGCTCTCCCCGCGGGAGTTCGCGGTCCTGGACCTGTTGTTGCGGCGGCAGGGGCACGTCGTCCCCCGGGCGGAGATCCTCGAGCACGTGTGGGGCGTCTCCTCCCAGGAGGGCTCGAACGTCGTCGACGTCTACGTGAAGTACCTCCGGGACAAGATCGACCGCCGGTTCGGCACCCGGCTGATCCACACCGTCCGCGGTGCGGGCTACCGGTTGACGGAGCCCTCGTGATCGCGCTCTCGCCGGTGCGGGCCTGGCAGCGGCTGCCGATCAGCGCGCGGCTCGGCGCGACCCTCGCCGCCGTCTTCCTCGCCGTCCTCGCGGGACTGGCCGCGCTGGCGTACTGGGGCCTCGGCCAGATCCTCAGGGGAGAGGCCGACCGGACCCTGGTGGCCGCGGCCGACTACCTCTCCGGGCCGCGGGCCAGTCGGGACGACATCGACGAGGAGCAGCTCGGCGGGGTCGAGTCGCCGGAGTTCGAGACCCAGGTGATCGGCGCGGACGGTCGGGTGGTGAGCGGGTCCGGCCCCCGCCTGCGGGGCGCTCCGCTCCTCTCCGACGCGCAGACCGCGACCGCGCTCCGCGACGGCGTCCTGTTCACCGACGTCGTCGACGACGACGAACCGGGGCGGGCGCTGGCGGTCCCGCTGGACCGGGACCGCCTCCTCGTCGTGGTCACCGAGCTCGAGGACGTCCGCGACGCCCAGGCCGGCCTGCTGCGCCTGGTGGTCGTCATGGCCCCCCTCGCCGCCCTGCTCGCCGGCCTCGCGGGCTGGCGGGTGGCCCGGCAGGGCCTGGGCCCGATCGCCAGGATGACCGCCGACGCCGAGGCGATCAGCGCGGAGGACCTCTCCGCACGGCTGGCCCTGCCGCGGTCGCGGGACGAGGTGTTCCGGCTGGGGACGACGCTCAACGGCCTGCTCCTCCGCATCCAGGGCGCCCGGCGCCGGGAACGGGACTTCACCGCCGACGCCAGCCACGAGCTCCGGACGCCGCTGGCCATCCTCCGCGCCGAGCTGGAGCTCTCCCGCAGCCACGCGTCCGGTGACGAGCTCACCCGGGCCCTGGACAGCGCGCTGGAGGAGACCGACCGCCTGGGCCACCTCGTCGACGACCTGCTGCTGCTGGCCCGGGCCGACGCGGGTCACGTCGCCCCGCGGCTGCTCGTCGACGTCGCCGAGGCCACCGACGGGCTGCTGCCCGGGTTCCGCGCCCTCGCCGACCGGCGGGGCATCACGCTGACCCGCACCGGCGACGCCGTCGTCCGGGCCGACGGGCGCGCGCTGGCGCGGGCGCTGGCCAACCTGCTCGACAACGCCATCCGCCATGCACCGGACGGCGGGCACGTGGGCCTGACGATCGGCCAGCGCCCCGACGGCACGGCGATCAGCGTGACGGACGACGGTCCCGGCGTGCCGCCCGCGGAGCGCGAACGGCTGGTGCAGCGCTTCGCCCAGCTGGACCGCACCGAGGCCCCCACCGGGGGCGCCGGGCTCGGCCTGGCCATCGTCGCGTCCGTCGCCGCCGCCCACGACGGGCGCATCGAGGTCGCGGACGGACCCGGGGGGCGTGGCCTGAGCGTCACCATCCACCTGCCGCTGGCCGCCGGCCCGCCGACCGCGCCCACCGCGGTCGGCTGAGTCGGCCATCGAGGGACGAGTGGCTCGCGCCCGTTCTCCGCGGTCGAGCTGCGGAACGCCTGGATCGGGGGTAGACCCGAGCGGTGCGCCGCCGGCCGCGACACGACGCAGCCACCGCCGGGCGGGAGTGCTGCCCGCAGCGTTGCTGCAGTGGACCGGAGTCGTCCACGTCCGGACGCCGGAGGAGTCGGCCGGTGCGGCGATGAGACAGTTCTGTACGGGGCGGTCGTCCCGGGAGATGGGAGAGAGACGAGAGTGGAGAGCATGAGCGACGAGACTTCGACCGGTGGACTGCAGGTCGACCCCCTGCTGCGCGACTTCGTGGCCGACGAGCTGGTCGCCGGTCTGGACCTGGACCCGGCGCGGTTCTGGGCCATCGTCGCCGATCTGCAGGAACGGTTCGGCGGGCGGGTCGAGCAGCTGCTGCGCCGCCGCGACGAGCTGCAGGAGCAGATCGACGGCTGGCACCGCGAGCACGGGGCCGGGGACGTCGAGGAGCTGGAGGCGTTCCTCACCGAGATCGGCTACCTGGTGCCCGTCGAGGACCCGAAGGTCCGGGTGGACCGGGTGGACCGGGAGATCGCCGAGGTCCCCGGCCCGCAGCTGGTCGTGCCCGCGACCGTGCCCCGGTACGCGCTGAACGCGGCCAACGCCCGCTGGGGTTCGCTGTACGACGCGCTCTACGGCACCGACGCGCTGCCGCTGGACCACGAGCTCGAGCGCGGCTACGACGAGCGCCGCGGCGCGCAGGTCATCGCCGAGGCCGACCGCCTGCTGGACCAGTTCTTCCCGCTGGCGGACGGCAGCCACGCCGACGCGGTCGCCTACCGGGTGGCCTCGGCCGGCGAGCTCTCCGTCGAGACGTCGTCGGGGACGACCGGCCTCGCCGACCCGGCGCAGTTCGCCGGCCACCGGCCCGGCGACGGGGACGGCGACGGGCCGGGCGCGGTGCTGCTCCGCCGGAACGGGCTGCACCTGGAGCTGACGATCGACCCGTCGACCCGGGTGGGCGGCCAGCACCACGCGGGGGTGTCCGACGCGGTGCTGGAGTCCGCGGTCACGACCATCGTGGACCTCGAGGACTCGGTCGCCACGGTCGACGGCCCGGACAAGGTGGGGGCCTACCGCACCTGGCTGGGCCTGCGGACCGGTGAGCTGACCGCCTCGTTCGGCAAGGGCGGGCGCACCGTGACCCGCGAGGTGAACGGCGACCGCAGCTACGTCGGCACCGACGGGAACGAGCTCACCCTGCCCGGCCGCTCGCTGCTGCTGGTCCGCAACGTGGGGCACCACATGCGGCTGGACGCCGTCCGGACCGCCGACGGCGAGCCGATCCTCGAGGAGGTGCTCGACGCCGTCGTCTCCGCGACGGCCGCGCTGCACGAGCTGCGCGGCCGGGGCCGGTACTCCAACACCCGGACCGGCAGCGTCTACATCGTCAAGCCGAAGATGCACGGCCCCGACGAGGTCACCGCGTCCGTGGAGCTGCTCGCGGCGGTGGAGGAGGCGCTCGGCCTCGAGCCGACGACCCTCAAGATCGGGATCATGGACGAGGAGAAGCGGACCTCGACCAACCTCGAGACCTGCATCGCCCGGGCGGCCGACCGGGTCGTCTTCGTCAACACCGGCTTCCTGGACCGCACCGGCGACGAGATCCACACCGACTTCGAGGCCGGTCCGGTGGTCCGCAAGGACGACCAGCGGTCGCAGACCTGGCTGAAGACCTACGAGGACCGCAACGTCGACGTCGCGCTGCGCGCAGGGTTCGTCGGGCAGGCGCAGATCGGCAAGGGCATGTGGGCCAAGCCCGCGGCGATGCGGGAGATGCTCGACACCAAGGGCGGCCACCCCAAGGCCGGGGCGAACACCGCCTGGGTGCCCTCACCCACCGCGGCGACGCTGCACGCGCTGCACTACCTGGAGACCGACGTGCTCGCCGTCCAGGAGGAGATCAAGCAGCGTCCGCTCGCCGAGCGGCGCGGCCTGCTCGTGCCCCCCGTCCTGCCCGACGGCGGTGCCGGCCTCTCCGACGAGGAGAAGCGGCACGAGCTGGAGACCAACGCCCAGTCCATCCTGGGCTACGTCGTGCGCTGGGTCGGGTTGGGCATCGGCTGCTCGACCGTGCCCAACCTGGAGGGCGTGGGCCTGATGGAGGACCGCGCGACGCTGCGGATCTCCAGCCAGCAGATCGCCAACTGGCTGCACCACGGGCTGGTCGACGAGGCGCAGGTGCGGGAGACGTTCGCCCGGATGGCCGAGGTCGTCGACGGGCAGAACGCCGGCGAGCCGGGCTACCGGCCGATGTGCGCCGACCTGGACGGCAGCCCGTCGTTCCAGGCCGCGCTGGACCTCGTCTTCTCCGGACGGCGGGAGCCGAACGGCTACACCGAGCGGGCCCTGACCCAGTGGCGGCAGAAGGCCAAGGCGACCGGCGACGACGAGTCGGGGACGCGCGAGGCCGTCCTCGACGACGAGGCGCCGAGCCCGGAGGCCTGAGCCCGGCCCGGGGGCAGGAGGCGCTCGCGCTCCCTGCCCCCGGACGGCCCCCTGTCAGAAGTTGCCGCGCTTCTCCTGCTCGCGCTCGATCGCCTCGAACAGCGCCTTGAAGTTGCCGATGCCGAACCCGAGCGAACCGTGCCGCTCGATCAGCTCGAAGAAGACCGTGGGCCGGTCGCCGATCGGCTTGGTGAAGATCTGCAGCAGGTAGCCGTCCTCGTCCCGGTCGACCAGGATGCCGCGGGCCTGCAGCTCCTCGATCGGCACCCGCACCTCGCCGATGCGCGCCCGCAGTGCCGGGTCCCGGTAGTAGGACTCCGGGGTGGCGAGGAACTCGATGCCCTCGGCGCGCAGCGCGTCGACCGTGCCGACGATGTCGTTGGTGGCCAGGGCGACGTGCTGTGCGCCGGGCCCGCCGTAGAACTCCAGGTACTCGTCGATCTGGGACTTCCTCCGGCCCACGGCCGGCTCGTTGAGCGGGAACTTCACCCGGTGGTTGCCGTTGGCGACCACCTTGCTCATCAGCGCGGAGTAGTCGGTGGCGATGTCCGCGCCGACGAACTCGGCCATGTTCGTGAAGCCCATGACCCGGTTGTAGAAGTCCACCCAGCGGTCCATCGCGCCCAGCTCGACGTTGCCGACCACGTGGTCGACCGCCTGGAAGAGGCGCTTGGGGGCGCCGTCCCGCTTGACGTAGGACGACGTCCGGGCGACGTAGCCGGGCAGGTACGGCCCGGTGTAGCGGGACCGGTCGACCAGCGTGTGCCGGGTGTCCCCGTAGGCGGCGATCGCCGCGACCCGCACCGTGCCGTGCTCGTCGGTGAGGTCGTGCGGCTGCTCGAGCACGGTCGCGCCCTGCGCGGCGGCGTGCGCGATGCAGCGGTCCACGTCGGGCACCGACAGCGCGATGTCGGAGATGCCGTCGCCGTGCGCCCGGTGGTGGTCGGCCAGCGGACTGGCCGGGTCGTAGGCGCCGGTGACCACGAAGCGGGCGGCCCCGGACCGCAGCACGAAGGCGTGGTGGTCCCGGTTGCCGGTCTCCGGTCCGGAGTAGGCGATCAGCTCCATGCCGAAGGCGGACTGGAAGAAGTGCGCGGTCTGCACCGCGTTGCCCACGACCCAGACCAGGGAGTCCCAGCCGGACACCGGGAACGGGTCACCGGAGGCGTCGTACTCGACCAGCCCCACCAGCTGCCTGAGCTGGTCGGCGTCCAGCTGGGCCAGGCGCTCCTCGTCGTTCAGGGTCTGCTCGAGGCTCATGTCCGTCTCCCTCCACCACAGGTCCGTCCGGCGGTGCCGCCACCACTGGACACTGGGGACGACGGACTGCGCAAGCAGCGACGACACTGCTCACCAAGATGACCAACCCGGACAGCATGCAGCGACCTGGACTGTGCAGGATGCACAGTCCAGGTCGGCGGGTGAGGAAGGGAGCCGCGAGTGACCGGCAGGAGAGCACTGGACGCCCTGGACGTGGCCCTGCTGGCCGCGCTCCACGACCACCCCCGGGCCGGGGACCTGGAGCTGTCGCGGATCGCCGGTGTCGCCCGGGCCACGGTGACCTCACGGCTGGAGCGGCTGACGGCGGCGGGGGTGGTCACGGGGTACGGCCCGGACGTCGACGTGGCCGCGGCGGGCTTCGGCGTCCAGGCGTTCGTCACGCTGGAGATCGCCCAGGGCGCGATCGAGGCCGTCACCCGCGACCTGGAGGCCATCCCCGGCGTCCTCGAGGCGCACGCCACGACCGGCGTCGGGGACGTGCTGTGCCGGGTCGCAGCCGCCTCGCACGAGGCCCTCCAGCAGACGCTCGTGGACCTCAACCGCTCGTCGGCGGTGGTCCGCTCCACCAGCGTGGTCGCCCTGTCGGAGATCGTGCCGTGGCGCACGCTGCCGCTGCTGGAGTCCGCCGCCGTCCCCGGTGCCGGCCGGTCGGCGATGAGCCGGCGCGAGGGCCCGCGTTGACGCGGCTGCGGCGGCGGCCACAGCCTTGACCGCGACGCGGCCGGCACGAGCCGGGCCGGACATGGAGCCGAGGAGGGCGTGGTGGCGCTGGACGTAGGGGTCGTCGGGGTCGGCATGATCGGCCAGGAGCACGTCCGCCGCCTGGACGGCGGTCCCGGCGGCAGCCGGGTGGTCGCGGTCGCCGACGCGGACGCCGCGCGCGCCGCGGACGTGGCCGGGCGGTTGCCGGCCGCGAAGGCGCTGCCCGGCGGGGCGGAGCTGATCGCCTCCGACGCCGTGGACGCCGTCGTGGTCACCTCCTGGGGGCCGACGCACGAGGAGTACGTGCTGGCCTGCATCGCCGCCGGCAAGCCGGTGTTCTGCGAGAAGCCGCTGGCCACCAGCCAGGAGGCGACCCGGCGGATCGTCGACGCGGAGGTCGCCGCCGGCCGCCGGCTGGTCCAGGTGGGCTTCAACCGCCGCTACGACCCCGCGCACCGGGCGCTGAAGCAGGCCGTGGACAGCGGCGTCATCGGCGCCCCGCTGCTGGTGCACTGCGCGCACCGCAACGCCTCCGTGCCGCCGCACTACACCCGGGACATGTCCATCGCCGACACCGCCGTCCACGAGATCGACGAGCTGCGGTGGTTGTGCGGCCAGGAGATCACCGCCGTCCAGGTGCTCACCCCGCGGAAGAGCAGCCGCGGCGGCGAGCTGCAGGACCCCCTGCTCGTGCTGTTCGAGCTGGCCGACGGCGTCCTGGCCGACGTCGAGGTGTCGGTCAACGTCCACTACGGCTACGAGATCCGCTGCGAGGTCTCCGGTGAGACCGGCACGGTCCAGCTGGCCGACCCGGCTCCGGTGCACATCCGCCGCGAGGGCGCCGTCGCCGGCCTGGTGCCGGCCGACTGGCGGGAGCGCTTCGCCCTGTCCTACGACATCGAGCTGCGCGAGTGGGTCGACACCGTCGCCGCCGGCCGTCCGCCCGCGGGGCCCGGCGCCTGGGACGGCCACGTCGCGCAGGTCGTCTCCGACGCGGCGCTCCGGTCGCTGCACGAGGGCGGCCGGGTCCTGGTCGAGCTGCCGTCCCCGCCCGGCCTGTACGCCCCGGCCGCGGCGTAGTGACGCCCTCCGCCGAGCCCACCGTCCCGTCCACGCCGTGGTCGGACGCCGAGCCGGTGGGATGATCGCCCGATGGCCGGCTGCTGCGACCCGCGGGGCTGCGACCGGGTGTTCGACGACCGGTTCGCGCGGCGCAGGGCGGCCCGCTACCGGGCGAAGGGCCTGGACCGGACCGCCCGCCGGATGGTCGCCCTGGTCGCCGAGGGCGACGTCCGGAACAGGACCGTGCTGGAGATCGGCGGCGGGGTCGGCGAGATCGGTCTCGAGCTGCTGCGCCGCGGTGCGGCCTCGGTGACCAACCTGGAGCTCTCCCCCGCCTACGAGGACGCCGCCGCGGCGCTGGCCGCCGAGGCCGGGCTGACCGACCGGGTGGACCGCCGGCTGGTCGACCTCGCCGCCGAGCCCGGCGCGGTGGGACCGGCGGACGTCCTCGTCCTGCACCGGGTGGTCTGCTGCTACCCCGACTACGCGGGCCTGCTCGGCACGGCCGCCGACCACACCCGCCGGCAGGTCGTGTTCAGCTTCCCGCCGCGCGATCCGCTCTTCCGAGCGGTGGCCGCCACGGAGAACACGGTGCTCCGGCTGTCCGGGCGCGAGTTCCGCACGTTCACGCACCCGCCGGCGGCCATGCTCGGCGTCCTCGCCGACCGCGGGATGAACGCCACGCTCGCCCACCGAGGCCTGGTCTGGCAGATCGCCACGGCCACCCGCTGACCGGGCCGACCCGATCATGACCTCTCCCCGCCCACCGGTCGCCGACCGGCCACGGCCGGTGTTCAGCCGGTTCTACGCCGCGATCAGCGGCCGGATGGACGACGAGGGCCTGGCCGCGCTGCGCACGGAGCTGCTCGCGCCGCTGTCCGGGGCGGTGGTCGAGATCGGCGCCGGCAACGGCCGCAACTTCGCCCGCTACCCGGCGACGGTCACGCACGTGACCGCCGTCGAGCCCGAACCCAGGCTCCGGGCCCTCGCGGCCGAGGCGGCAACGACCGCTCCGGTCGCGGTGACCGTCGTGCCAGGCACCGCCACGGCGCTGCCGCTGGCCGGTGCCTGCTGCGACGCGGCGGTGGTGTGCCTGGTGATGTGCTCGCTGCCCGACCGGCCCGCCGCACTGGCCGAGGTCACCCGGGTGCTGCGTCCTGGCGGGATGCTCGCGTTCCTCGAGCACACCCGCGCCGGGACGCCGGTGCTGCGGGCGGTGCAGCGGCTGGCGGACGCCACGGTGTGGCCGCTGTTGACCGGCGGCTGCCACACCGCCACCGATCCGCTCGGCGACATCACCGCGGCCGGGTTCGCGGTCACGACCGCGCGCCGGCTCCGCTTCCCCGGGTCCGGCCCCCCTCAGCCGGCGAGCCCGCACGTGCTGGGTCTGGCCCGGCGCCCGGTCGGACGGTGAGGGTGGAGAACGGGATGGGGCAGCGGTCGTTGCCGGCGCACGCGACGAGGTCGTCGCAGCCGGCGTCCAGCGCGGCGCGCAGGTCGTCCCGGATGGTCACCAGGTCGGCGATGCGCTCCTCGACCGCGGCGAGCTTGGCCTGCGCCCGCGCCTGCAGCCCGGGGACGCCACCCGCGCGCCGGTGCCGGTGCCGACCCACCTCGATCAGGTCGGCGACCTCGTCGAGGGTGAACCCGAGCCGCTGCGCGGCCTTGACCACCCGCAGGGTGGTCACCGCGGACTCCGGGTACAGCCGGTGCCCGCCGGGGCTGCGGTGCGGTTCGGCCAGCAGCCCACGCCGCTCGTAGTAGCGCAACGTCTCGACGTTCACGCCGGCGGCGGCGGCGAGCTGCCCGCTGCGCAGGCCGGACGCCGACGTCCCGCTCACGCGGCGGCTCCGCGGGCCCGCTCGGCCTGGGCCAGCAGGCCGGCGAGCACGTCGGCGTGGCTGGCCGGCACCTCGACGTCCAGGGCCAGGGTGGTCCCGCCGTCGCCGGGCAGCGCCGTGAGCGTGAAGGAGAAGAACGAGCAGCACGAGGTCTCGGCGTCGGCCAGGCGCTGCACGCGGTCCCGCAGGTCCGCGTCGCCGGCCAGCATCAGCCGTGCCCGGGTCGCGTCCCCGGGTGGGCGCGCCACGGCGCGGAGGGACGCGGCGAACAGCGCGTCGAACTCCGCCACCCGGAGCGGCCGGTCGGCGGTCGGCAGCGTGCAGTCCTCCGGGAACCCCACGAGACCAGGGCCGGGGACGTGGGAGCCGGGCGTGGGAGCGGTCATGCCGGAACGGTAGACCCGTACCTGGGTACGGGATGCAACCCGCGCGCCCACGAGCCGCCCGCCGGTTCCCCCCGTGCCGGATGACCTTCCTCGGTCTCCCGAGGACCGCCACGCTGGCCGGGTCCACCTCGCGCCCCACCGCCGACCCGGAGACGGACCATGCCTCGCGTCGTGCCCGCCCTCGTCCTGACCGCCGCGCTGGCCGGCCTGACCGCCTGCGGCTCCACCGCCCCCGGCAGCGGCGCGGCCGACTCCTCCTCTCCTCCGGCGAGCAGCCCGGCCCCGTCCGTCCCGCAGGAGACCGCCGGGACGGAGCACACCACGAGCGCCGGACCGCCCGCGGCGACCCAGCCCGACACCGCGCGGGTGATCGCGCTGGTCGTGTCCGCGGGCGCCGTCAGCGGTGAGAGCGGCCGCGCCGTCGTCGAGCTCGGCTCACCGGTCCGGATCGAGGTCACCGCCGACCTCCTCGACGAGGTGCACGTCCACGGCTACGACCTGACGGCGGACACCGTTCCCGGCCAGCCGGTGAGCGTCGAGTTCACGGCCGACATCCCCGGGGTGTTCGAGGTCGAGCTGCACGAGTCGGGGCTGCTGCTGACCCGGCTGCAGGTGCAGTGACGCCGGACGCGACGGCGGGCGGCGGCCCGGTCGCATGGGCGGACGCCGTCCTGGCGCACGGCGTCGGCTCCCGCAGCGATCTGCCGGTGCCGGTGTGGCTCGCGGTCACCGGCGGCGCGTGCGCGGTGGTCGTCTCCTTCGCGGCGCTCGGTCTGCTGTGGCCCGAGCCGCGGCTGCGCGCGGACGCGGGCAGACCGTTGCCCGTCGCCGTCCAGGCCGCCGTCGACCACCCGGTCACCACCGGGGTGCTGCGCGCGGTCGTCCTCGTGGCGACCGCGGTCGTCGTCGCGGTGGCCCTGGCCGGGCCGGCCCTGCCCGAGGCGAACCTCGGCGTGTACGGCTTCTACGTCACCTTCTGGGTCGGGCTGGTCCCGGTCAGCCTGCTGCTCGGCCCGGTCTGGCGGCGGGTCAACCCGTTGCGGACCCTGCACGCGCTGCTGGCGCGGCTCACCGGACCGGCTCCGGGGGCCGACCGTCTCGACCGGGTCGGTTCGTGGCCCGCCGCCGCCGCACTGCTGCTCTACTCCTGGCTGGAGCTGGCCCACCCGGGGCGGTCCCAGCCCAGCACGGTCGGGCTGTTCCTCGTCTCCTACGGCGTCGTCCAGCTCCTGGCCGGACTGTGGTTCGGGCCCGGCTGGTTCGCCCGCGGTGACGGCTTCGAGGTGTACTCGACCCTGCTCGGCCGGCTCGCCCCGATCGGCCGCCGCTCCGACGGCCGCCTGGTGCTGCGCAACCCGCTCTCCGGGGCGGAGGGGACCCCTCCGGTGCCCGGACTGACCGCGGTCGTCGTCGTGCTCGTCGGCGGCACCGCCTTCGACGGGATCACCCGGACCCGCTGGTGGCAGGACGGGCCAGGCCTGGCCGGTGACGGCGCCGGCCTGTTCGCCACCCTGGGCCTGCTGGACACGGTGGGCGTGGTGGCCGCGCTGTACGTCGTGGCGACGGCGCTGTCCGCCCGGATCTCCGGCGCGGCCGGCGGCCCTGCCGCGTACGCCCACTCGCTGATCCCGATCGCCGCCGGTTACGCCATCGCCCACTACTTCTCGCTGCTCCTCCTGGACGGGCAGCGGACCTGGCGGCTCGCCAGCGACCCGTTCCAGACCGGGCTCGACCTGTTCGGCACCGCCGGCAACCTGATCGACTACACGGCTGTCTCACCCCGCATGATCAGCCTCGTCCAGGTCGGCGCGATCGTGCTCGGGCACGTGCTCGGCGTCGTGCTCGCGCACGACCGGGCCGTCCGGGTCGCCTCCCCCGGCCGAACCCTCCTCGCCCAGTTCCCCCTGCTCGTGGTGATGGTGGCGTTCACCGTCGGCGGGCTCGGGCTGCTGCTCGGCTGATCGTCCCGGCCGGACGGAGGACCGGCCTGCCGTGCCCGGGTGACGGTCCCCGACCGGCGTCACCCCGGGGCTCGGAACGGGGTGCGGGCCGGGGCAGGGGGGTTGTGCTCCGGGTCGGCGGGTATCCCGTCCGCGTCGCGCACCGTGATCCGGCCGCCGGGGCGAGCAGTGAGCCGGAGCCGTCGGCGGAGCACCGTCGGGCACGCGCCGCTCGGAACGCTCGCCGCAGCCGCCGCGTTGACCTCCGGGGGCCGTCCGCCCACCCCCGTCCCGTCGTCGAAGAGAGCCATGACCCCCTGTCACAGTCCCCGGGCCGCGCACCCCGATCCCGGTGAGGGGGTGCGTGGCCGGTGACCGAGGTTCTCTCCCTGCTGGTGGGTGTCGCGGTGGTCCTGGGGATCACCGTGCTCACCGGGTACTTCGTGGCGCAGGAGTTCGCCTTCATGACGGTCGACCGCTCCGCGCTGGCCGCCCGCGCCGAAGCCGGGGACGCGGCCGCGAGGCGGTCGCTGGCGGTGACCCGCCGCACGTCGTTCATGCTGTCCGGTGCGCAGCTGGGCATCACCGTCACCGGCCTGCTGGTCGGCTACGTCGCCGAGCCGCTGATCGGCGAGTCCCTCGGCGCGCTGCTCGGCGGCGTCGGCATCCCCACCGCGGTCAGCGTGGGCATCGGCGCGGTGACCGCACTGCTGTTCTCCACGATCGTGCAGATGCTGTTCGGTGAGCTGTTCCCGAAGAACCTCGCCATCGCCCGCCCCGAGCCGGTCGCCCGGTGGCTGGCCGCGTCCACCACCGTGTACCTCACGGTGTTCGGCTGGCTGATCTGGGTGTTCGACCAGGCGTCGAACCTGCTGCTGCGGGCGCTCCGGATCGAGCCGGTGCACGACGTCGAGCACGCCGCCAGCGCCCGCGACCTGGAGCACATCGTCGAGGAGTCCCGGGAGAGCGGGGACCTCACGGCGGAGCTGTCGATGCTGGTCGACCGGATCCTCGACTTCCCCGACCGGGACGTCGAGCACGCGATGATCCCCCGCCCGCGGGTGGGCACCGTCGAGGGCACCGACACCCTGGGACACCTCCGCGAGCTCATGGCGTCCGGGCACTCCCGCTACCCGGTGCTCGACGCCGCGACCGGCGACGTCGTCGGCGTGGTCCACCTGGCCGACCTGCTCACCACCCCCGAGCCGGACGCTGCGCCGGTCACCGCGATCGCCCGCGAGTGCCTGGTCGTATCCACGTTCACCTCGCTGCCCGACGCGTTGCGCCAGCTCGCCGACAGCGGGGACCAGCTGGCCTGCGTCATCGACGAGTACGGCGGGTTCGCCGGTGTCATCACCCTGGAGGACCTCGCCGAGGAGCTGGTCGGGGAGATCACCGACGAGCACGACGCCGAGCACCCGGAGTACGTGCCCGTCGAGGGCGACGGCGTGTGGGAGATGCCCGGCGACGTCCACG
Source organism: Modestobacter sp. I12A-02662 (assembly GCF_041028325.1). Taxonomy (NCBI): domain Bacteria; kingdom Bacillati; phylum Actinomycetota; class Actinomycetes; order Geodermatophilales; family Geodermatophilaceae; genus Modestobacter; species Modestobacter sp. I12A-02662. Next base: position 113,544 of record NZ_JABGDE010000004.1, read on the forward strand.
TGGACGAGGTCGAGCGCGCCCTCGCCGTGGACCTGCCGCGCGGGCACCACGAGACGATCGCCGGCCTGGTCATCGCCGCGGCCGGCACCCTGCCGGAGCCCGGCACCCGGCTGACCGTCGAGCTGCCGCCCGACCCGGCCGATCTGGTCCACGCCGACGCGCCGACGCCGCGGCTGCTGCACGTGCAGGTGCTCGCCGTGGACCGGCACGTGCCCTCGCGGGTGCGCCTCGAGCTGCCCGACCGGGTGCACCCCGCCACCGCTGACCCTGGTCCGGCCGACGCCGACGGCGCGGCGCGCGTCTCCGAGGAGCCCTCCCGATGAGCGACAACCCGTGGGTGGTCCTCGTCGCCACCGCCGTCATCGTCGCGCTGTCCGCCTTCTTCGTCGCCGTGGAGTTCGCCGCGCTGGCGGCCAAGCGGCACCGGCTGGAGGAGGCCGCGCCGACCAGCCGCTCGGCGCGCGCCGCGCTGCGCAACTCCTCGGAGCTGACCCTGCTCCTGGCCGGGTCGCAGCTGGGCATCACCGCAGCCACCCTGACCCTGGGCGCGATCAGCAAGCCGGCGGTGCACCACTGGCTGACCCCGCTGTTCGAGACGTGGGGGCTCCCGCTGCTCGCCGCGGATGTGGTCGGCTTCGTCCTCGCGCTGCTGCTCGTGACGTTCGTCCACCTGGTGGTGGGCGAGATGGCGCCCAAGTCGTGGGCGATCGCCCATCCGGAGCGTTCGGCCACGCTGCTCGCCGCGCCGATGCGCGCGTTCATGGCGGTGTCCCGGCCGCTGCTGCGCGCGCTGAACGCCGCGGCCAACGCGCTGGTCCGGAGGGTCGGGGTGGAGCCCGCGGACGCGGTCGCCGTCGGGCACAGCCCCGACGCGCTGCGCCACCTGGTGGAGCACTCGGCCAACGTGGGCGCGCTGGACGCGCGCTTCTCCGCGCAGATCTCCGGCGCGCTGGAGCTGGAGCGGATGACCGTCCGCGAGCTGGTCACCGCGGACGCGCCGCTGGGGGCGGTGCCGGCCGAGGCCACCGTCGGTGCGGTGCGCGAGGCGACCCGGCGCACCGGGCACCTGCGGATCCTGCTCGGGGACCGGACGCGGCTGACCGGTGTGGTGCACGTCCGCGACACCCTGACCGCGTCCGAGCAGGCGCCGGCGGCTGACTTCGCCCGGCCGGTGTTCACCCTGGGAGCGGACACCACCGTGCACGCGGCGCTGAAGAGGATGCGCGAGACCCGTCACCACCTGGCCGTGGTCACCGATGGCGGCGCGGTCCTCGGCGTCGTCACGCTCGCCGACGTGCTCCGCCGGCTGTTCCCGCAGCCGGCCACCGCCGCCTGACACCCGGCATCGGCGGACCGGCGCGGCCGGGCCCACGCGGAAGCCCGGCCGCGCAGCGGTCGGGAGCGTTCAACGGGTCCGCGCACGGAGCGGTTGCACCAGGCGGCGATCGCCCCGGTCACGTCGACGAGCAGCACCGCGGCGCGTGGCTGCACCGTCTGGTGTCGGACCCGGTCCTGGCGAGCGGGTGCCGTCGTCCTGTTGCCGTACTCCCGCCACGAGTCAGCGGCCGATCGGGCGGTCAGGCGCTCGGACGGCGGCCACGGCGGCGGCGAACCCGCTGCAGCCGGCGGATCCGCCGAGGTCCGCTGTGGCGGCACCGCTGCGGATCGCGGCGCCGACCGCCTGTTCGATGCGCCCGGCCGCGCCTGCCAGTCGGGTGTCGTCGCGCCGGGTCGCCAGCCAGTCCAAGAGCATCGCCGTGGGGAGGATCATCGCGGTGGGATCGGCCGCGTCCCGGCCGGCGATGTCCGGCGCCGAGCCGTGCGAGGCCTGGGCCATGGCATGGGCGTCCGAGGCGTTGATGCTGGGGGCGCCCCCCAGTGAGCCGGCGATCTCGCCGGTCAGGTCGGACAGGATGTCGCCGAACACGTCCTCCGTGACGGCGACGTCGAACTGGTCGGCCCGGCGCACGAGGCGGGCGCACATGGCGTCCATGTGGAACTGGTCCACCGTGACGTCCGGGTGGTCGCGCGCCGCCTCCCGGCAGACGTCCCGGGTCCGAGCAGCCAGCCGTCGACGTCCGCGAGTCCCGCGAGGGTCTCCTGCGGGACGGCTGTCCCGTGCGACCCGATCGCCGAGACACCGAAGGGCAGCTGCAGCCAGCCCACAGGTGGGAGACCGACGGCGTGGACGGCATCGGCGACGGCGAGGGCAGCGGGCACGATCTCCGGGCCGATGCCGTCACCGTGGAGGACGGCCAGCCGGAGGGCGGGGGCGGTGCGGTCGGACATGAGTGCTCCTCTGGTCACTGGACATGGTCACCGGCGGATCAGGACGACGGGTCGTCCTCCATCGGGAGCCGGCGGACGGCGAGAGCCACGGCGAGCAGGAGGCAGCCGGTGGTGAGGAAGACGCCGCCGGTGCCCAGCCCGGCGGCGAGACCGGCCACCGCCGGGATCGTCACCTGGCCGAGCCGGTTGCCGGTGATCCGCAGCGACATCGCGGTCCCCCGGAGACGGGGTGGGGCCGTGCCGGCGACCCAGGACATGGTCAGCGGCTGGCCGACGCCCAGGACCAGGCCGGCCACGGTCACCACCACCAGGACGAGCGGAACCGGCAGCGGGAGCGCGAGCGCCGCGACGGTCAGGCCCGAACCGGTGACGCTCACCAGCAACAGCCGGCGCCGGCCGACGGAGGCGGCCAATCGGCCGAGGAACAGCCGCGAGACCATCGAGGCGGCGGCGCGGACCGCCAGCAGCAGGCTCACCAGGGCCGCGCTGAAGCCACGCTCCTGCCCGAGCGCCGGGAAGTAGGCGAGGCTGATGTCCACCGCCGCCAGCACCACAGAGCTGGCGAGCAGCGCCCGGAGCAGGCCCGGAGTGCGCAGCAGCCGGCGCGCGCCTCCGCTCGTGCGGTCGGCCGGCTCCGGGACCGCGGCCCGGGACCGTCGCAGCGCCAGGCCAAGCAGCACGCCCACGAGCGCCAGGACGCAGGCTGCCGTGAACAGCGCGTCGGTGTCGGGGACCGCCGAGGACGCGTCGAAGAGGGAGATCAACCCCGGCCCGGCGACCTGACCCGCGGAGGCCGCGAAGGTGTAGTGACCGAACCGGCTGTCCCGGCGGGCGTCCGTGCTGGTGTTGGCCACCAGCGCCTGCTCCCCCACCATCGACAGCAGGTGGCCCAGGCCCAGCAGGGCCGTGCCGATCACCAGGCCGGTCAGTCCGGAGCTGGTCAGCAGCAGCACCGTGGCGCCGCACAGGCCGACGCCGCCGAGCAGGATGACCACGCGCTCCCCCCAGCGGTCGGTCACCCGACCGACGCCGAGGGCCAGGAGGAGCGGCACCAGGGCGAAGGCGGCCGAGAGACCACCGAGCGCCTCGCCGGGGACCCCGAGCTCGAGTGCCCGGTAGGACGTCGTCGGCCGGACCACGAAGGTGACGGTCTGCACCAGCAGCGTGTGCAGGAGCAGCAGCCGGAACTGCCAGCCCGGACCGCTCGTCACCGCGGCGCGCCCAGCCCGTCCGGCGTCTCCTGCCGATGCAGGGAGTGTGGCGGGATCCCGCTCAGCCGGCGACCTTGACCGCGAGCACCGGGCAGCCGGCCTCCAGCAGGATCCGCTGGGCCGCGCTGCCCATCAGCAGCTTGCCGACCGGGCTCCGCCGACGCAGGCCGATCACCACCAGGTCTACGCCCCGGTCGTCGGCCATCTCGACGAGCACCTCGACCGGGTCGCGGCCGGTGCGCTGCTCGACCGCGTGGGGGACGCCGGCCTCGGTCAGCTCCCGCTCGAGCTCGGCCATCGCGTCGCGGGCGGCCCACCGGGGGTCGGCGAGCGAGTCCCCGGAGGAGGCGTTGACCACGATCAGCGACGTCTGCCGCAGTTCCGTCTCGGTGATGGCGGCCTCGAGCGCGGCCCGCCCCTCGGGAGTGGGGATGAATCCGACGAGCACGCTCATGACCGTTCCTTCGACTCGGCAGTGGTGGTGGTGCTGGGGATCAACGCGGAGGAGGACGCGTCCGGGCTGTTCGTGGTGTCCGGACCACCCTGTGGCCCGGCGTCGCCGTCGTCCCCGGGCCGGTCGCTCGTCCGGCCGCGGGTCAGCCGGAGGGCGAGCGGAACCACGAGGATCAGCGCCGAGATGGCCAGGAGGGTGATCGAGAAGGGACTGTCCACCAGGACCGTCGCGTCGCCCTGGCTGATCGCCAGCGCCCGCCGCAGCTGCTGCTCGGCGACCGGGCCGAGGATCAGCCCGACGATGGCGGGGGCCACCGGCCAGCCGTACCTGCGGAAGAAGTAGCCGAGCACGCCGAGGCTGAACAGCAGCGCGAGGTCCACCGGTGAGAGGTTCACCGTGTACGAGCCGAGTGCCGCGAACATCAGGATCCCCGCGTACAGGAAGTGGCGCGGGATGCGCAGCAGCCTCACCCACATGCCCGCCAGCGGCAGGTTCAGGACCAGGAGCAGCAGGTTGCCGATGTAGAGGCTCGCGATGAGCGCCCAGACCAGGCTCCCGTTGTTGCTGAACAGCTGCGGGCCGGGCTGGAGCCCGTACTGCTGGAACGCCGCGAGCATGACTGCGGCCGTCGCCGAGGTGGGCAGCCCCAGGCTGAGCAGCGGCACCAGCACACCGGCCGCGGCCGCGTTGTTCGCCGCCTCGGGTCCGGCGACCCCCTCGATCGCGCCGTTGCCGAACTCCTCCGGGTGCTTGGAGAGCCGCTTCTCCGTCGCGTAGCTGAGGAAGGTGGGGACCTCCGCGCCGCCGGCGGGGAGGGTGCCGAAGGGGAAGCCGAACGCCGTCCCGCGCAGCCACGGCTTCCACGATCGCTTCCAGTCCTGGCGGGTCATGTACTTGCCGGAGATGGGGATGAGGTCGGCCGGCGTGTGCCGGAGCCGGGACGCCACCCACAGCGACTCGCCGACGGCGAAAAGCGCGACGGCGACGACCACGACGTCGATCCCGTCCAGCAGCTGCGGGATGCCGAAGGTGAACCTGGCCTGCCCGGTCTGCGCGTCGATGCCGATCAGCCCGACCATCAGGCCGACGGAGAGGCTGGCCAGCCCTCGCGCGACGCTGGAGCCGAGGACGGCGGAGACCGTGAGGAAGGCCAGCACCATGAGCGCGACGTAGTCGGCCGGGCTGAGCGCGACGGCCAGGCGGACCACCTGCGGGGCCACCAGGGTCAGCAGGACGGTGGCGATCGTCCCGGCGACGAAGCTGCCGATGGCGGCTGTCGCCAGGGCGGTGGCGCCCCGGCCGGCCTTGGCCATCTTGTTGCCCTCGAGCGCCGTGACGATCGAGGCGGCCTCACCCGGGGTGTTCAGCAGGATGGACGTGGTCGACCCGCCGTACATGCCGCCGTAGTAGATGCCCGCGAACATGATGAACGAACTGGTCGCCGGCAGGCTGAAGGTGACCGGCAGCAGCAGGGCCACCGTCGTGGCCGGCCCGATGCCCGGCAGGACGCCGACGGCGGTCCCGAGCAGGACTCCGAGGAAGGCGAAGAGCAGGTTCTCCGGGGTGAGGGCGGTGCCGAAGCCCTCGATGAGCAGGCTGATGCTGTCCATCAGATGACCGCCTGCAGGATCCCGTTGGGCAGGAAGATGCCCAGCAGCCGGGTGAAGATCATGAAGGTCGCGAAGGGCACGAGGAGCGTGGTGAGGACCAGGCTCCGTGGCCGCCGCGCCCCCAGGGTGAAGGCGCTGGCCCCGAACAGGAACATCGTCGAGAGCAGGTAGCCCACCGGCTCGATGATCAGGATGTAGACGACGAAGGTGCCGGCGAGCCCGGCGAGGGTCCGCCAGTCGGTCTTCTGCGTGAGGTCGATGTCCTCGCTGTTCTCCGGCTCGGCCTGGTCGCCGCGCAGCACGGAGATCGCCAGCCAGAGGCCGATGAGAGCCGCCGCACCGCCCACCACGTACGGGAAGAACCGGGGGCCCACGGCGTTGGCCGTCGCCGTCACACGGATCGTGTGCGTGTCGAGGACCATGGCGACGCCGAGGGCGGTCAGCCCCAGGGCGGCAACCAGCTCCCCCCAGGAGATCCGTCCCCTCGTCGTGGCGGGCGGCGCGGCGGAGGTCACTGGACCAGCCCGATCTGGGTCAGGGTGTCGCGGATCTCGATCACCTGCTCGTCGAGGAACGAGTCGAACTCAGCGCCGCTCTGGTAGGCGTCGGTCCAGCCGTTCTCCTCCAGCGCCTGCTGCCAGCCGGCGCCGGAGTGGACCTCGTCCAGGAACGCCGTGATCTGCTCGGCCTGCTCGTCGGTGGTCCCGGGCGGGGCGAGGATGCAGCGCCAGTTGGCGAAGGTGACGTCGATGCCCTGCTCGGTGAGGGTCGGCGCGTCGAAGCCCTCGATCGGCTCAGGGGAGGTCACGCCCAGGGCCCGCAGCTCGCCGGCCTCGATCTGCCCGGCGTACTCCTGGACGTTGGAGATCGCCGCGGTGACCTGGCCGCCGAGGATGGCCGCGAGAGACTCACCGCCCCCGGAGAAGGCCACGTAGTTCACGCCCTTCGGGTCCACCCCGACGGCCTGGGCGATCAGCCCGGCGGTGATCTGGTCGGTGCCACCGGCCGAGCCGCCGGCGATCGACACCGCACCCAGGTCCGCCTTCATGGCGTCGGCCAGGTCGGTCATGTCCTGCAGGGGCGAGTCGGCCGGGACCACGATGACGTGGTGCTCCTCGGTGATCCGGGCGATCGGGACCACCTCGTCCAGGCTCGCCGGGGAGTCGTTGGTCTCGACCGCGCCGACCAGTGTCGCGCCGGTGACCATCAGGGTGTGCGGGTCGGTCTCACCGGCGAACTGGGACAACCCGATGGTGCCGCCGGCACCCGCGATGTTGACGACCTCGACACCCTCGGGAGCCAGGCCCTCGTCCTCGATGACCGACTGCAGCGTACGAGCCGTGCTGTCCCAACCGCCGCCGGGCGCCGCCGGCGCGATCAGCTGGAGCGAGGCCGTCGGGAAGGCCGCCGCCCCCCCTCCCGCCGCCGGGGAGCCCGGCTGCTGCTGGCCGCAAGCGGTGAGCAGGGCGGCGGCGAGGCCGAGGGCCCCGAGGGTTCTGGTGCGCATGGAGGGAGTCCAATCGTGGAGGGTGACGGTGGCCACAGGGTACAGCTTATAGGCTGTACTCTGTCAACGAGCCGGCGCTGCAGCCGAGCTGGCCACCAGGGACCGTGCGACGAACGGCAGCACCCCGCCGTGCCGGAGGTACTTCGCCTCCGTCGCGGTGTCCAGCCGGACGTGGACTCGGAAGGCCCGTGCGCCGTCGGCGTCCTCTACCCGCACCGTGACCTCGCGCGGCCACCTGTGCTCACCCAGGCCGGCCAGCCCCTCGATCGAGAAGGTCTCCCGGCCTGACAGGCCCAGGCTCGCGATCGAGTCCCCCTCGAGGAACTGGAGCGGGAGGACGCCCATGCCGATCAGGTTGGAGCGGTGGATGCGCTCGAAGCTCTCGGCGAGAACCGCGCGCACGCCGAGCAGCGCCGTCCCCTTGGCGGCCCAGTCACGGGACGACCCGGTGCCGTACTCCTTGCCCGCCAGGACGATCAGCGGTGTGCCGGCACCCCGGTAGTGCTCGGCCGCGTCGTAGACCGTGCGCTCCGACCCGTCCAGGTGGTCGAGGGTCCACCCACCACGCCGCTGGGGGACCAGTTGGTTGCGCAGCCGCTGGTTGCCGAAGGCACCCCGCAGCATGACCTCGTGGTTGCCCCGGCGGGAGGCGTACGTGTTCAGGTCGGTCTCGCCGCGCCCCACCAGGTACTGCCCCGCCGGGCTGTCCACCGGGATCCGCCCGGCCGGGCAGATGTGGTCGGTGGTGATGGAGTCCCCGAGCACTGCCAGCACCCGGGCGCCGGCGATGTCGGACACCTCCTCCGGGGTCACGGACAGCCCGTCGAGGAACGGTGGACGGTGCACGTAGGTCGACCCCGGGTCCCAGTCGAAGGTCGCGCGGCCACCCACCGCCAGCTCGGCCCACTGCTGCTCACCGGTGAAGACGTCGGCGTAGCGGGCCGAGAACATCGCCGGGTCCAGGTTGCCGCGGACGACCTCCTCGATCTCGGCGTCCGTCGGCCACAGGTCCGCCAGGTACACCGGCTCCCCGGAGGCACCCACGCCCAGCGGCTGGTGGAGCAGATCGACGTCCATCGACCCGGTGAGGGCGTAGGCCACGACGAGCGGCGGGGAGGCCAGGTAGTTCATGGCGACGTCGTTGTTGATCCGCCCGTCGAAGTTGCGGTTCCCCGACAGCACGGCGGCGACCACGAGATCCCGCTCGGCGATCTCCTGGCTGACCTCGGGGGTCAGGGGGCCGGAGTTCCCGATGCACGTCATGCACCCGTAGCCGACGGTGTGGAACCCCAGCTCCTCCAACGGGCGGTCCAACCCGGACCTGCTCAGGTAGTCGGTCACCACCTTGGAGCCGGGCGCCAGGCTGGTCTTGACCCACGGCTTCCTGGTCAGCCCTGCCTGCACCGCGTTGCGCGCCAGCAGGCCGGCCGCGACCATCACCGCGGGGTTGGAGGTGTTGGTGCACGAGGTGATCGCCGCGATGGCGACCGCTCCGTGCTGGAGCCCCGTGGCCGCCGGGCGGGAGGTCGCGACCGCGGCGAGGGCCGGCGGGTCGCTGGCCGGGAAGGACTCCTGACTGGCCTCGTCGACGGCGTCCTCCGGGCCCCCCGGGAAGCGGTCGGCGAGCATCTCGGCCAGCGCGCTCTGGAAGCGGCTGCGCGCGCTGGCCAGCGGGATGCGGTCCTGTGGACGCCGGGGACCAGCCAGTGACGGCTCCACGGTCGACAGGTCGAGTCGCAGCAGGTCGTCGAAGCGGGGGCGGACGGTCGGGTCGTGCCACAGGCCCTGTTCCTTGGCGTACCGCTCGACCGCCTCGACGTGCTCGACGTCCCGACCGGTGAACCGGAGGTAGTCCACGGTGACCTGGTCGATCGGGAAGATGGCGCAGGTGCTGCCGAACTCCGGGCTCATGTTGGCCAGCGTCGCCCGGTCGGCGAGGGGGACGGCGCCGACCGACGGCCCGGTGAACTCGACGAAGGAGCCCACGACACCGCGGGCGCGCAGCATCTCGGCGATGGTCAGCACCAGGTCCGTCGCGGTCACCCCGGGCCGCCGCTCACCGATCAGCTCCAGGCCCACGACCGGCGGGACGAGGGTCCCGACCGGCAGCCCGAGCATCGCCGCCTCCGCCTCGATGCCGCCCACGCCCCAGGCCAGGACGCCGAGGCCGTTGATCATGGTCGTGTGGGAGTCGGTTCCGACGAGCGTGTCGGGGAAGGCCCGCCCGTCCCGCCGCACGACGACGTCGGCCAGGTACTCCAGGTTGATCTGGTGCATGATCCCCGTGCCCGGGGGGACGACGGCGAACTGCCGGAACTGCTGCTGCCCCCACTTCAGGAACCGGTACCGCTCCTCGTTGCGGGCGTACTCCCGCTCCACGTTGATCCTCATGGCGTCGGGACGCCCGAAGACGTCGGTGACGACCGAGTGGTCAACGGTGAGCTCCGCCGGGATGACCGGGTTCACCGCGGCCGGGTCACCGCCCAGGTCACCCACGACCTCGCGCATGGCGGCCAGGTCGACCAGGACCGGGATGCCGTTCGTGTCGTGCAGGAAGACGCGCGCCGGTGAGAACGACACCTCTCCTCCGGTGCCCACGCCGCTCGCGAGGCGCTGGATCGTCTCGGCCGTCACAGCGACGCCGTCCTCGTGGCGGAGCAGGTTCTCCAGCACGATCTTCAACGAGAAGGGCAGGTGCTCGGCCCCCGGAACGGCGTGCAGGGACCACGCCTCGTACTCTCCCGACCCCAGGTCCAGGGTCCGCCGGGCGCCGAAGCTGTCGATCATGGCCATGCCCACCTCCATCGAATGACTTCTTATAGGCTACAGCCTCGGAGGGCGCTATTCTCAGTCCCGACCGAAGGGGGACGCATGGCGACGCCGATGTTCCGTGCCGCGCTGACCAAGGCCGAGTACGCCTACAGCGAGGTCCGTGAGCGGATCATGTCCGGGGAGCTCCCCCACGGCGCGACGATCAGCCAGGAAGCTCTGGCCGCCGAACTGAACGTCAGCACGACCCCACTGCGCGAGGCGATGCGCCGGCTCTCGTCGGAGGGCCTGGTCGTGCTCGATGCGCACCGGGACGCCCGCGTCGCTCCGCTCACGGCGGACGAGGCGCGCAGCCTCTTCGAGGTCCGTCAGCAGCTCGACCCGCTCGCGGTCCGGCTCGCTGCCGGGCGGCGGGACAGCGCCGACATGGCGCGGATCCGCGACGCTGCCGCATCCCTGGAACCCCTGGACGCCGGCAGCGGCCTGATCGCCCTCGAGGCGCACCGGGCCTTCCACGCCGCGCTCTACCGCGCATCGCACAACGACCTGCTGATCGGCCTGCTCGACGGCCTGTGGGACAAGGCCGACCGCTACCGCCGTGCGGCTCTGGAGTCCCGCGACGACTCCCCCGACGACAGGGCCCGGGTGCGGGCCGAGCACCAGGCCATGATGGCGGCAGTCCTGGACGGGGACCCCGAGGAGGCCGAGGAGCAGATGCGCCGGCATGTGGCCAACAGCCTCGGCCGCCGCGCCGTCGCGATCCTCGGCGGGAACTGACCGCACACCGCCACCACCGGCAGGTGCGCCGACTCGGCCTGCAGCAGCGCGGACAGGCGGCTGGGCTGCAGGAACGCCAGTGCCGTCCTACCCACTGAGCAGACTCCGCGCGATCACCATGCGCTGCACCTGGTTGGTGCCCTCGTAGACCAGGGTGGTCCACCACCTCAGCCCGCCACTCCCGCTCTGAGCAGCTCTCGACACGGGCCTGCGCATAAGGAGCCGCTCACGTGGCGGTGGGACTCCATCCACCTGGACATGCTGGACGGCGCGGTGGACTGGCAGCTCGGCCGCGACGGGACGTGGCGGCCCTCGCTCCGCCGCAAGCCGAACCTGGACTCCGGGGTCTTCATCTACGCCACCCGGGACGTCGGCCCACGCACATGAGGTCCATGCCGGACCACGCGCCATACGAGGCCGTTGCGGCTGCCACGTCGCCCCTGTCCGCGTGGCATGCTGCTGACCTGCGGGAACGCCGGTCGACGTCCTACCTCAGGAGGCTCCGTGCGATCACCATGCGCTGCACCTGGTTGGTGCCCTCGTAGATCTGGGTGATCTTGGCGTCGCGCATCATCCGCTCCACCGGGAAGTCCTGCGTGTAGCCGGCGCCACCGAACAGCTGCACGGCGTCGGTGGTCACCTGCATGGCCACGTCGGAAGCGAACGCCTTGGCCGAGGCGGACAGCATGGTCAGGTCGGGGCCGCCCTGGTCGCCGCGGGCCGCGGCCACGTAGACCAGGTGCCGGGCGGCCTCGATCTTCATGGCCATGTCGGCGAGCATGAACTGCACGCCCTGGAAGTCCGCGACCGCCGACCCGAACTGGCGGCGGTCCTTGGTGTAGGCGATCGCCGCGTCCAGGGCGCCCTGCGCGACCCCGACGGCCTGCGCGCCGATGGTCGGGCGGGTGTGGTCCAGCGTGCGCAGCGCCGTCTTGAAGCCGGTGCCGGGCTCGCCGACCAGCCGGTCCGCGGGGACGGTGCAGTCGGTGAGGTGGAGCTCGCAGGTCGGCGAGCCCTTGATCCCCATCTTCTTCTCCTTGGGGCCCACCGCGAAGCCCGGGTCGTCGCGGTGGACGACGAACGCGGAGATCCCGTTGGCGCCCTGCTCCGGGTCGGTGACCGCCATGACGGTGAACCACTCGGAGACGCTGGCGTTGGTGATCCAGGCCTTGGTGCCGTTGAGCACCCAGCTGTCGCCGTCCCGCCGGGCGCGGGTGCGCATGGCCGCGGCGTCGGAACCGGCCTCCCGCTCGGAGAGGCCGTAGCTGATCATCGCGTCGCCGGCGGCGATGGAGGGCAGCACCTGCTGCTTGAGCTCCTCCGACGCGGACAGGATGAGCGGGACCGAGCCCAGCTTGTTGACCGCCGGGATCAGCGAGGCGCTGACGTCGACCCGGGCCACCTCCTCGATCACGATGCAGGTGGCGACGGCGTCGGCCCCCTCGCCCCCGTACTGCTCCGGGACGTGGGTGGCGTGGAACCCCGCCGCGATGAGCGCCTTCTGCGCCTCGACCGGGTACCGCGACTCGGCGTCCACCTCGGCGGCGTACGGCGCGATCTCGTGCTCGGCGATCTCGCGGACGGCTTCCCGGACGGCCTGGTGCTCCTCGGTCAGCGCGTACAGCCCAGCATTGTTACTCACGAGTAGATCGTAGGTCGGACCGGGCGTGACCGGAAGCATCCTCACCCCTGGGTGGGGCGGGTCAGTCGGCGCCGAGCCGGTCCTGCAGAGCGGCGTCCCGGGCGAGCACGGACTCGGCGAGGTCGGCCTGGAACCGGGCCACCGCAGCCCGCAGCTCCGGATCGCCGGCAGCGAGGATCCGCACCGCGAGCAGACCGGCGTTGCGCCCGCCACCGATCGACACGGTCGCCACCGGCACGCCCGCGGGCATCTGCACGATCGACAGCAGGCTGTCGAGGCCGTCGAGCCTGTCCAGCGGGCGGGGGACGCCGATCACCGGCAGCGGCGTCGCGGCGGCGACCATGCCGGGCAGGTGCGCCGCTCCCCCGGCGCCGGCGATGACCACCCGCAGCCCGCGGTCTGCGGCGGTCTCGGCGTACTCGAGCATCCGCCGCGGCGTGCGGTGCGCGGACACGACGTGCGCCTCGAACGGGACGTCAAACTCCTGCAGCGCCGAGGCCGCGGGCTCCATCATCGGCCAGTCGGAGTCGCTGCCCATGACGATGCCGACGACGGGGTCGGTGCCGGGCTCGGGCACGGTGCGGCTCCTCAGTGCTCGTCGGCGAAGGCGAAGGCGGGGTCGACCACGCCGTCGGCCAGGTAGCGGGCGGCGGCCACCGCCCGGGCACGCACCTCGGCCAGGTCGTCGCCCAGCGCGGTGACGTGCCCCAGCTTCCGGCCACGCCGCTGGCCCTTGCCGTACCAGTGCAGCTTCACGTCCGGCCAGTGGGCCAGGAGGTGGTGCACCCGCTCGTCGAGGGCCGGGCCGGTCCAGTCCTCGGCCGAGGCCGCGCCACCGAGCACGTTGGCCATCACGACCACCGGCGCGGTCATCGCCGTCGACCCGAGCGGGTAGTCCAGGACGGCGCGCAGGTGCTGCTCGAACTGGCTGGTGCGGGCGCCCTCGATCGTCCAGTGCCCGGAGTTGTGCGGCCGCATCGCCAGCTCGTTGACCAGCACGCCGTCGGCGGTCTCGAACAGCTCGACGGCGAGCATGCCGACCACCCCGAGCCGGTCGGCGATGCGGACGGCGAGCTCCTGCGCCGCGGTGGCCTTCTCCTCGCTCAGCCCCGGCGCGGGGGCGTACACCTCGTTGCAGACGCCGTCCCGCTGGACGGTCTCGACCACCGGCCAGACCGACACCTGCCCGAACGGCGATCGGGCCACCTGCGCGGACAGCTCCCGCACCATCTCGACCCGCTGCTCGGCGAGCAGCGTGCCGTGCGCGGCGAGCAGCTCGGCCGCGAACTCCTCGTCGGGGACGACGAAGACGCCCTTGCCGTCGTAGCCGCCGCGCGGGGTCTTGAGCACCACCGGCCAGCCGGCGGTGGCGGCGAAGCGGGCGACGTCGGCGCCGGTGCGCACCTCGGCCCAGGCAGGCTGCGGCTCCCCCGCCTCGGTGAGGGCCCGGCGGAGCACCAGCTTGTCCTGGGCGTGCACCAGCGCCGCCGGCCCCGGAGCCACCCGGTGGCCGTCGTCCTCGAGGGCACGCAGGTGCTCGGTGGGCACGTGCTCGTGGTCGAAGGTCAGCACGGTCGCGCCGTCGGCCACCGTGCGCAGCGCCGCCAGGTCGCGGTGGTCGCCGAGGACGACGTCGGCCGCGACGAGCGCCGCGGACTCGGCCGGGTCGGTGGCGAGGACCCGCAGCGACTGCCCGAGGGCGATCGCCGCCTGGTGGGTCATGCGGGACAGCTGCCCGCCGCCCACCATCGCCACGACGGGCAGGCCGGTACGGGGGTGCAGGGGGGTGGCCATCGCGGACCACGGTAGCGAGCGGCCGTGCCCGGCCCGCAGCTGCGTCAGGTCAGGACGGCGGCGCGGATGACCGCGCCGGCCTGCGCCGCCACCTCGGGGGTCGGGTGGATGCCGTCCGGGCTGGTGCCCGGCGCGAAGGCCCCGCCCTGGGACACCGCCACCCAGGGGTCGACGAACTCCCACCCCTGCTGCTGCGCCAGCGCGGTCAGCCGGGCGTTGAAGTCCAGCACGAGGGCCGGGAAGAAGTCCGAGGGCGGGATCGCGGACAGCACGACGTGGCCCTCGCCGACCGCGGCGACGACCCCCAGGAGGTGCTCCTGGCTCGCCGGCCAGCCGACCCCGGTGGCGAGGTCGTTGGTGCCGCCCAGCAGCACGAGGACATCGGCGGCGAGGCCCGCGGCGCCGGCCCGCATCTGCTCGGTCGTCGCCCCCGGGACCGCCCATCCGCCGCGGAACTCCAGCGGCGCACCCCAGAAGCCGTGCTGCCAGGACTGCGGTCCCGGGGTGTCGGCCCGGTCGGTGGGTCCGGTGCCGGCGGTGATCGAGTCACCCACGACGACGACGGTCACGACGTCGGTCGCGGTCGCCGGCGGGAGCGGGGGCGCGGACGAGCGGTCGGCCGCGGGGGACGCCGTCGCCGGGACAGCGGGAACGGCGGCGTTCCCGGCGGTCGCCGTCCCGGTGAGCGCACAGCCGCTCAGCAGCAGGAGGACCGCGAGCAGACCCAGCGGTCGGAGGGCGGGGAGGACACGGATCACTCGTCCATCCTCGCCCCTTCCGGCGTCTCCGGGACACCGGTCAGGGGCGGCCCGGCACCGGACTGCAGCCGCGGGCACAGCGCGGGCCCTCGCGCGCCAGCTCCGCGATCTGCGCCGGGGTGGCGAGTCCGGTCAGGTCCCGCCCGTTCCGCTCGGCGAGGAACCAGACCATCGCCAGCGCCCGTTCCCCCTCGCGCTCGGCGGCGACCTCCTCGTACGTGGCCCGGCCCGAGTTGAGCCGGTCGGTCAGGGCCGCGACCTCCTCGACCATCGTGCGCCCCTCCGCGAGGCCGAACGCGAAGTCCCGAGGCAGCTGGTACCGGCCACTCAGCCATTCCTCCCGCTCCTCGAGGTGGTGCAGCCCGACGGGGACGAGCGCGGCCGCGGCGACCGCGACGACCGCGAGCCCCCGCACCACGGCGGGCCGGCGCCGGACCAGGTGGTCGACGGCCACCGCCAGCGCCAGCCCCGCGACGATCGGGATGGCGATGGTCCGCCGCACGCCGAGCACGCCGCCGCTCAGCGCGTACAGGACGACCGTCAGGACCAGGGTCCCCGTCCAGGGCCACGACCGCGGCCGCCACACGGTGGCCAGGACCAGGCTGATCGCGAGCGCGACGGCCAGCTCCAGCGAACCCAGCGCGGGGGCCGCGGTGAAGTAGTAGTAGGAGTCCCCCCGCTCCGTCAGCTCGTACAGCAGGCCGTCCAGGGCGTCCACCGGGTCGGCCGAGTCGACCGAGCCACCACCGATGACGATCCGGCCTCCGCCCTCCCACCAGACCAGCGGGAAGCAGACGACCGCCGCGCCGACGACGGTCGCGCCGAGCAGTCCGAGGGTGTCCCGCACCCGCCGTGGCGAGCGGACGAGCCGGACGAGGACGACGACCCCGGCTGCACCGGCCCAGGCGAGACCGGCGCCGTAGGTGGACACGCTGATGCCCGCGGTGACGGGGGCGAGCACCCACCAGCGCCGGCGGGAGGTGACCAGGAGCAGCGTGACCATGCCCCACAGCGCCTCCAGGCCGTTCTCGGTAGCCAGCCAGGCCAGCGCGCTGACGCCGGGCAGCAGCACGACGACGGCCGCGCCGAGCACGGAGGCCGCTCGACCGCAGGACAGCCGGCGCCGCAGCACCAGGTAGGACAGGGGCGCGAGCAGGGCCATCGCCCCGGCCTTCCAGTCCCGGCCGTAGAACAGGTCCGGCGACGGGTCCAGGTGGGAGAAGACCCAGAAGTGCAGGTGCCCGCCGAAGTTGGTGGCGTACTCGGTCGGTTGGAAGCGGGCCGGGACGGCGACCACGTCGAGGATGCTGACCGAGACCTCCTCCCCGGACAGCCACTGCTGGACGTCCACGGTGGCGGCCGCGGTGAGGTTCCAGGCGGCGGTGAGGGCGAACATGACCACCGCGACGGCTGCGTCGAGCCACCCCCGGGTGCCGGCCGGCACCTCGCGCACCGGGACCGCGGTCGACCCGGTGGCGCTCAACCCCGCGCCTTGCGCCGCAGCCTGGGGACCAGGAGGAGCGCCTCGGCCGCGATCCGGGCGTTCATCTTGGACTGCCCGTGCTCGCGGTCCCGGAAGACGATCGGCACCTCGACGACCCGGAAGCCGGCGCGGACCGCCCGGTTGGTGACCTCGATCTGGAAGGCGTACCCCTGGGCCTCGATCGTCTCCGGCTCGATCGCCTGGAGCACCGCGGCCCGGAAGCACTTGAAGCCCCCGGTCAGGTCGGCGACGTCCAGCCCGAGCACGAGCCGGGCGTACACCGAACCCCCGCGGGAGAGCAGCCGCCGCGGCAGACCCCAGTTCGCCACTCCCCCGCCAGGCGTGTACCGGGAGCCGATCGCCATGTCGGCACCGGCACGCACGGCGGCCACCAGGCGGGGGATGTCGGCGGGGTCGTGGGAGAAGTCGGCATCCATCTGCAGCAGGACGTCTGCCCCGTGCGCGACCGCGTACGTGAAGCCGTGGACGTAGGCGCGGCCGAGCCCCTGCCGCTGGGGCCGTACGAGCACCTCGACCTGCGGCAGCTCGGCGCTCAGCGCGCGGGCCCGCTCGGCGGTGCCGTCCGGGGAGGAGTCGTCGACCACCAGGATCCGGAACCCCGGGAGGTCGCAGGAGGTCAGCGCCGCGTGGACCGCCCGCAGCGCGGGCTCGATGTTCTCGATCTCCTGGTAGGTGGGCAGCACCAGCCACCCCGCGCCGAGGGCCCGCGGGCCGGTTCCGGACGCAGCCCTCGGCGCCTGCTCGTCCCGCGTCATCGTCGGCGATCGTAGGTGAGCGCGGCGCCGGACCCCGACGCGGAACCCGGGGACCCGCCCGTGTCCGGAGTCGCTCCCGGGTCGCGCCGGAGCCGGACCGTGCACAGGGGCGACTCGTCCACGGCGGCAGCCGGGGGTGGGTCCCCCTACAGTTGCCCCGTGCAGTTCATCCCGCGGCTCCTCGACCGTGCAGGGGTCACCTGGCGCATCCTGCTCAAGGAACTCAGCGCCTTCGGCGTCGTGGGTGCCGTGTGCTTCGTCGTCGACCTCGGCCTGTTCCAGCTGCTGTACGCGCACGCCGGGGTCGGGGCGGTCACCTCCAAGCTGCTGGCGACCCTCGTGTCGATGACCCTGGCCTACGTCGGGCACCGTTACTGGTCGTTCTCCCACCGGGCCCGGACCGGCCTGCGCCGGGAGTACACCCTCTTCTTCCTGGTCAACGGCGTGACCCTGCTGCTGGGCCTGCTGCTGGTCGCGACGGTGCGCTACCCGCTCGGCCAGGACGGCGCCCTGGCCCTGCAGATGACCAACGTCGTCTCCATCGGCCTGGGCACGGTCATCCGCTTCCTGGCCTACCGCCGCTGGGTGTTCGTGTCCAGCGACGCGCCGGCCGCCGTGGCCCACCAGCTGGACGTCGAGCGCCGCCAGTCGGCCGCCGAGCAGGACACGCGCGCCGCCGCCTGACCCGCGGGCTCAGCCGGCCAGCCGCGAGCCGTCCCGGCCGGCCACGACCTCCAGCCGGCTGGGGATCCGGGTGCGCAGCTCCTCGACGTGACTGATCACGCCGACGGTGCGGCCACCGCGGCGCAGCTCGTCGAGGACGGTCATCACCGCGTCCAGCGCCAGCGGGTCGAGGGTGCCGAAGCCCTCGTCGACGAAGAGGGTCTCGATCTGCACCCCGCCGCTCTCGGCGGTGACGACGTCGGCGAGCCCGAGCGCCAGCGCCAGGGAGGCCATGAAGCTCTCCCCGCCGGACAGCGTCTTCGTCGGCCGGCGCGCCCCGGTGTACTCGTCGAGCACGTCCAGGCCCAGCCCGCCACGGGCGCCGTGCCGGCCCTGGGCGTCGCTGTGCAGGAAGGTGTACCGCCCGCCGGACATGTCCCGCAGCCGCCGGCTGGCCACCTCGGCGACCTGCTCCAGCCGCGCCGCGAGGACGAAGGACTGCAACCGCATCTTCAGCGTGTTGGCGCCGCGGCCGTTGACCAGGTCGGCGAGGGCGGTGACCTGCTCGGCCACGGCCCGCCGCTCGTCGAGCTCCACCTCGACCGCGGTGAGGTCGGCGGTCAGCTCGTCGAGGTCCGCGGCGCACCGGCCGGCCTCGGCCAGCGCCGCGACGGCCGCCTCGCGCCGCTCCGTCGCCGACCGGCAGCCGGTGCGGGCCGCCTCGAGGTCGGGACGCGGGGCCAGGTCGGCGAGCTCCGGCTCGGCGAGGGTGGCGGTGACCAGCGACCACTGGCGGTCGTGCTCGGCGACGCGCCGGCCGATGTCCGCGGACCCCCCGCGCTCGAGCAGCGCACCGGCGGCGGCCAGCAGGTCGGGGAACCCCGCGTCGGCGACCCGCTCCTCGGCCAGCCGACGGGCCGCGTCGGCCGCCACCCGGGCGCGGACCTCGTCGTCCTCGGCGGTGACGAGCGCCTCGCAGCGTCCCGCCTCCCCGGCCAGCCGGCGCACCCGGGCGGGCAGGTCGGGGTCCTCGCCCCGCGCCGCGGTCAGCCGCTCCCGGACCTCCGCGAGCGCCTCCGCTGCGGCGGCGAGCTCGGCCCGGCGGCGGGCGACCTCCTCGCGGGCGGCCGCGCGGGCCGCCGCGGCGGCGTCCCGTTCGGCGACCAGCGTGGTGAGCGCGCGGCGGACCTCGTCCAGTCGCTCGGCCTGCGCCCGCACCGCCCCCTCCTCGGCGGCGGCGGTGGCCACCGCCGCGGCCTGCTCGGCGACCGGCTGCTCGCCGCCCTGCGCCTGCAGGACGGCGATGCGGCGCTCGGTCTCCTCCACCAGGCGGGCCGCCGCCTCGTACCGCGCCTCCTGCTCGCCGGCGGCGGCGCGGGCTGCGTCCTCGTCCGCGCGGGTGACCACCGGCCCCTCGTGCCGGGCCAGCCGGGGGTGCTCCACCGCGCCGCAGACCGGGCAGTCCGCGCCGTCGGCCAGACCCTCCGCGAGCTCGGCGGCCATGCCGTCGAGCCGGCGGGCGCGGAGGTCGTCCCAGCGCTCCCGGGCGTCCAGCCACGCCTCGCGGGCGGCCGACGCCTGCCCCTGCCCGGCGTGCAGGCCCTCGGCGAGCTCCGCGGCGGCCCGGGCCGCCGCGAGCGCCTCGTGGCGGCGGGCCAGGTCGGCGGTGAGCCCGGGCAGGCGTGCGGCGGCGTCGCCGGCGGCCCGTACCGCCGCGTCCGCGGCGGCCAGCCGGGCGGACTCGGCGGCCGCGGCCGCCTCGTCCCGCTCGGCCGCCGTCTCCAGCCGGCCCAGCTCCCGCTCCCCGCCGGTGACCTGCGCCTGCAGCCGCTCCGCGCGGTCCACCTCGGGCAGCAGCGAGCGCAGGGCCGCGACCTCGTCGCGCAGCGCGCGGGCCAGCCGGGGGTCCGCGGAACGGCCGGCGGCCACCTCGGTCCAGTCCCGGCGGACGGTGGTCAGCCGCGCGAGCGCCGTCTCGTGCTCCACGGCGGCGCGGCCGGCGGCCTCCAGGACGTCGCGGACCGGCTCGGCGCGCTGCCCCGCTTCCAGCACCTCGCGCAGCGGGCGCAGCTCGGCCGCCTCCGCCTGGAGCCGCTCCAGCTGGGCACGGGCGCGGTCCCGGCGGTCGTGGCGGGCGGCCTCCTCCCGGGCGGCCGCCAGGACGGCGTCCTCGCGGGCGACGTCGTCCGCCGCCTGGGCCGCGGTCTTCTCCCGCTCGGTCAGCCGCGCGGCCACCTCGGCCCGCACCCGCTGGACCCAGACCCCGGCGTGGGCCGCCGCCGCCGCGCCCACGAGCTCGGGCGCGAGCTCCTCGGGCACGTCGACGTCGGCCACCTGGGCAACCCGGGCGAGCAGCGTGCTCGCCCGCAGCCGCGCCTGGTCGAGCTCCTGGCGGGCGGCCGAGCGCTGCTCGGCCAGCCACTCCTCGACCCGGGCGAACCGCCCCACGTCGAACAGGGTGCGCAGCAGGCGCCCCCGGTCCTCCGGCTCGGCCCGCAGGAAACGCGCGAAGTCGCCCTGGGGCAGCAGCACGACCTGGCAGAACTGCTCGGCGGACAGACCGAGCCGGGTGCGCAGGTGCTCGGACCCCTCGTCGATCCGGGTGCTCACCGGCTCCCAGCCCTGCGCCGCCCACCGCTGGACGGTCAGCCGGGCCTGCTCGGTGGTGACGCCGGTTCCCCGGCGCTTGGGTCGCTGCTGCTCGGGACGGCGGGTGACCAGCAGCCGTTCTCCGCCGAGGGTGACCTCGCACCGGACCTCGGTGCGCACCTGGTCGGAGGCGTGGTCGCTGCGCAGCCGCTTCTCCTCGCCGCGCGCGCCGGGAACGGTGCCGTACAGCGCGTAGACCACCGCGTCCAGCAGCGTGGTCTTGCCCGCACCGGTGGGGCCCCAGAGCAGGAACAGCCCGTCACGGGCCACGTCGTCGAGGTCGACCTCGACCCGGTCGGCGAACGGCCCGAAGGCGGTGAGCTCCAGCCGGTGGACCCTCACAGCGCGGCCTCCTCGCGGTGCACGGCGGCCAGCGCCCGCCCCAGCAGGGTCCGCTCGGCGTCGGTGGCCGGGACGCCCCGCACGTGCGCGACGAACTCCCCGGCCACCTCGAGGTCGCTGCGGCCGGTGAGCCGCTCCTGGTAGCTGCGCCCGTCGGCCCCCGCCCCGGCGCCGGCCCACTCCAGGTGCACGCAGTGCGGGAACCGGGTCTGCAGGTGGCGCATCGGGTCGGTGGGGCGGATCGGGTCGGTGAGCTGAACGGAGACGAAGTGCTCCTCGGCCGGGGTGTGGGCGGGGTCGGCCAGCAGGTCGGCCAGCTCACCGTGCAGCACGGTGAGCCGGCGGGGCACGGGCAGCGGCACCGACCGGACGTCGGCGAGCCCGTCGGCGTCCAGCTCGACGAGCCAGGCCTGCTTCTGCTGGCCGGCCTCACTGAACGAGTACGCCAGCGGCGAGCCGCTGTACCGCAGCCGGGGACTGAGCGTCTGCGGCCGGTGCAGGTGCCCGAGCGCCACGTAGTCGACGCCGTCGAAGACCGAGGCCGGCACCAGGTCCACCCCGCCGACGCAGATGTCGCGCTCGCTCTCGCTGGCCACCCCGCCCCCGACGAACGCGTGCGCGAGCACGACCGACCGGGCGCCCGGCCGGAGGAACAGGTCGGCGCGCACCCGGTCCATGGCCGCGGCGAGCACCGCCTCGTGGCTGCGCGCCTCCGGCAGCCCCAGCTCGTGCCGGGCGACCTCCGGCTCCAGGTAGGGCAGGCCGTAGACGGCGACCTCACCGTGCTCGTCGGCCACGAGGACGGGCTCGTCGAGCACGGCGGTGGCCGCGCGCACGTGCACGCCCGAGCGGGCCAGCAGCCCCGAGACGAAGCCGAGCCGCCGCGCGGAGTCGTGGTTGCCGGGGGTCAGCACGACCACGGCGCCCGCGGCCCGCAGCCGGGTCAGCGCGCGGTCGAGCACGGCGGTCGCGTCCGCGGAGGGGACGGCGCGGTCGTAGACGTCCCCGGCGACCACGACGACGTCCACCGACTCCTCGGCCACCACCTCGGCGAGCCGGCGCAGCACCGCGTCCTGCTCGGCGAGCAGGTCGGTCCCGTGCAGGGACCTGCCCACGTGCCAGTCCGAGGTGTGCAGCAACCGCATGGACCGACCGTAGGTCGAGGCACCGACAGAACGACCCGGCACCCCGGAGCGGACGGGACCGGTGGGGCGGGCCGGGGTCAGCGGTACTGCTGGGTCGCCCCGCCGCCCCAGGACCCGCCGCCCCAGGACCCGCCGCCCCAGGACCCGCCGCCCCAGGACCCACCGCCCCCGGGTCGGCTCCACCCGTCGGACGGGGCCATCGGCTCGCCGGCCCGGCGGTCGGCGTCCTCCTCGACCAGCTGCGCGAGCAGCTGCTGCACCTCGTCGCTGCCGGGGATGTCGCCGAGGACCGTGGGGCCGCCGTCCCCCGCCGTCTCGATGACGAGGGTCCCGGAGTCGACCAGCCGGTCCCACAGGCTCTGCCGGTAGGACACGTCGGTCATCCGGGACAGCCCGATGTCGCGGCCGTGCCGGGCCAGGACCCCGGTGCGGAACAGCAGCCGGTGCGTGGTGACCACGTAGTGGGTGGTGCGCCAGCGCAGCAGCGGAACGGCGACCAGCACCAGCGCCAGGGCGGCGGCGGCTCCGGCCACGACCAGCCGCCACAGCGCCTGCTGGTCCCCGGCCGGCACGAGCGCCGCCCCGAACGAGGCGGCACCGACGATCACCAGGAGCAGGACGACGGGCCAGAAGACCGTCGTCCAGTGCGGGTGGAGGTGCCGGACGACCTCCTCGTCCTCGGTGAGGACCTTCTCCGGATACGCCACCGGACCAGGATCGCCGACAAGTCGGCCCGGGTCACGCACTCCGGCGGCGGTCCCCGTCCCGTGTCCGGTTCGGCACCAGCTCCTCGGCGACCGCGCCGTCCCCGGCCGGTGCCTGCTGGACCGCTCGCGGACGCTGGGGATCGCCGTCCGCCACCGAGGCACCGACGACGCCCGTCCCCTCCTGGGGGACCCCGTCGCGGGTGCCGTCGGCGAGGACCTGCGCCGGGACCGGCCGGCGGCTGACCCACCGGCCCGGGCCGCGGCGGCGCATCGCCTTCCGGGCCGGCTCCTCGACGTAGGTGTAGGCCAGGTGGGCGAGCAGCACCACGAACAGCAGCACCTGCGGGACGAGGAAGGAGCCCAGCGCGCTGCCCGGGCCGATCCGGGGCTCCCACAGCATGTAGGACCAGAAGATCTCGAACACCGGCACGTGGACCAGGTAGAGGCTGTAGGAGATCCGCCCGCCGTGGACCATCGGCCCGGCCGACAGCGCCTTGCTCAGCCCCCGCTGGGACAGCGCCAGCGCGCCGATCAGCACCGGGAAGAACACGACGACGACACCGCCGTACTCGGCTCCGCCCTGGCCGCGCCAGAACCCCCACCAGAGGCCGGCGAGGACCTCGATGAGCGCGATGACGGCGACGACGGCGGCGATCTGGTCCACCCGCCGGGTGACCCGGACCTTGCGGACGGCGAGGCAGGTGAAGGCGCCGGCGAGGAAGCCGCCCGCGATCCGGAGCAGCCAGCTGTAGTCGAAGTACGGGTCGCCGGTGCGGTAGCAGGCGTAGGCGAACGGCACCATGCAGGCCACCGCGAGGACGCCGAGCACCCAGGCCGGCGCCCTGCGCAGCCGGTACAGCACCAGCACGACCAGGGGGAAGCAGAGGTAGGCCAGCCACTCCGCGCTGATCGACCACGCCGCGCCCACCCAGGACGAGCCGGCGAAGGACGCCTTGTCCCAGAGCTGGATCATCAGCATCTGCTGCAGCCAGTGCCACCAGGTGACGGTCGGCTGGACGGTCTGCCAGACGACGAAGTCGTCGGTGATGCGCGAGGCGCGGTACAGCATCCAGATGCCGAACAGCGAGATGACCGTGGCGTACACCGGCCAGATCCGGCAGATGCGCGCCCACAGGAAGCCCACCGTGCCCCGGACCGAGGGCCGGGAGCCCAGCTTGTCCAGGTACGTCAACGTGATGACGAAGCCGCTGAGCACGTAGAACAGGTCGACCCCGAGCGCTCCGGTGTGGACCAGCGGGCGCAGCGGCTCCCAGTAGCTCGTGTAGGCGTCCCCCGGGGTGAAGGAGAAGTGGAAGCAGACGACCCAGAGCGCAGCGACGATGCGCAGCCCGGTCAGCGACCGGACCTCGCCCTTCAGGGCGACCGGCGTCTCACTGGCAGAGGTCACAGGTATCCCCCGGGGTGCAGCGGCCTCGGCCGCTCTGGCGCAACCACTCGAAGTTACCTGCCGCCGGTCCGCACGCCGACTTCCGGCGTCACAGCGGCCCCTGCGCTCCCGTGGGCCTCGGCCGCACGTGCCGGACGTCGCCGGAGGCGAGCTCCAGGACGCCGGAGGACGTGCGCACCACGAGCCGGCCGTCCCAGTCGACGGACTCGGCGACCCCCTCCAGCGTGGAGCCGTCGGGCATGGTCACCGCGACCTCCGTGCCGACCGTGCTGCACCAGGCGAGGTAGTCCCGGGCGAGGCCGGAGGCGACCGGGTCGCCGAGGGCGCCCACCCATGCCCGGTAGCGGCGCTCGAACGCGCGGAGGAAGCCGAGCAGCAGCGCGCCCCGGTCGACCGGCCCGCCCCGCACCAGCTCCAGCGACGTGCCGGTGCCGGGCAGCTCGTCGGCGCGGGTGGACACGTTGAGCCCCACACCCAGGACGACGGCACCCGAGCCGGCCTCGGCGAGGATGCCGGCGAGCTTGGTGCCGTCGGGCGCCAGCAGGTCGTTGGGCCACTTCAGCGAGGTGCGGACGCCGGCGACCTCGGACACCGACTCGGCGAGCGCCACCCCGGCCAGCGGCGACAGCCAGGCGCGGCGGGCCGCGGGGACGTCGGGGCGCAGCAGCACCGACACCGTGAGCCCGGCCCGCGGAGGTGAGGTCCAGCTGCGGTCCAGCCGCCCCCGGCCGGCCTCCTGGTGCTCGGCGACCAGCACCGCGCCCTCGGGCTCGTCGTCGGCCGCCCGGGCCGCCAGCGCGGCGTTCGTGGACCCGATCCGGTCGACCACCTCCAGGGACCGCCACAGGCCCCCGCCGGCGGCGAGCTCGGCGGCCAGCGCCCTCTGGTCCAGCGCCGGCCGATCGGGTCGTGGGGAGTCGCTGTCGGTCACGTCACTACGCTACGGACCCGTGAGCGCCGCCGAACCGGAGAGCACCGGGGACCACGTCCCCGGCGACCTGCACACGACCGCGGGCAAGCTCGCCGACCTCGAGCAGCGGGTGCGGGAGGCCGCGCACGCCGGCTCCGCGCGCGCGGTGGAGAAGCAGCACGCCGCCGGGAAGATGACCGCCCGCGAGCGGATCGAGGCCCTGCTGGACCCGGGCTCGTTCACCGAGCTCGACGAGTTCGCCCGGCACCGGTCCACCAACTTCGGGATGGACGCCAACCGCCCGTTCGGCGACGGCGTGGTGACCGGGCACGGCACGGTCGACGGCCGCCCGGTGTGCGTCTTCTCCCAGGACGTCACGGTGTTCGGCGGCAGCCTCGGCGAGGTCTACGGCGAGAAGATCGTCAAGGTGCTCGACCTGGCCATGCGCACCGGCTGCCCGATCATCGGGATCAACGAGGGCGGCGGCGCACGCATCCAGGAGGGCGTGGTCTCCCTCGGCCTGTACGCCGAGATCTTCCGGCGCAACGTGCACGCCTCGGGCGTCGTCCCCCAGATCTCCCTGGTGATGGGCCCGGCCGCCGGGGGGCACGTCTACTCCCCCGCGCTCACCGACTTCATCGTGATGGTCGACAGGACCAGCCAGATGTTCATCACCGGGCCCGACGTGGTGAAGACGGTGACCGGCGAGGACGTCACCCTCGAGGAGCTGGGCGGCGCCCGGACCCACAACACCAAGTCCGGCGTCGCGCACCACCTCGCCGAGGACGAGGCCGACGCGCTGGACTACGTCAAGGCGCTGCTGTCCTACCTGCCCAGCAACAACCTCGACCCGCTGCCGGTCGCCGAGACCGACCCGGTGGACGTCGCGCTGCCCGACGCGCTCACCGAGACCGACCTCGAGCTGGACACCTTCGTCCCGGACTCGGCGAACACCCCGTACGACATGCACACGGTCATCACGCACGTGCTCGACGACGGCGAGTTCCTCGAGGTGCAGGCGCTGTGGGGGCCGAACATCCTGACCGGCTTCGGCCGGGTGGAGGGCCGCCCGGTCGGTGTCGTCGCGAACCAGCCCACCCAGTTCGCCGGCACGCTGGACATCGACGCCAGCGAGAAGGCCGCGCGGTTCGTCCGCACCTGCGACGCCTTCAACATCCCGGTGCTCACCTTCGTCGACGTCCCCGGTTTCCTCCCGGGGACGTCGCAGGAGTGGGACGGCATCATCCGCCGCGGGGCGAAGCTGATCTACGCCTACGCCGAGGCCACCGTCCCGCTGATCACCGTGATCACCCGCAAGGCCTACGGCGGCGCGTACGACGTCATGGGGTCCAAGCACCTCGGCGCGGACGTGAACCTGGCCTGGCCCACCGCGCAGATCGCGGTCATGGGCGCCCAGGGCGCGGTCGGCATCCTGTACCGCAAGGAGCTCGCGGCCGCCGAGGACCCGGAGGCCCGCCGCGCCGAGCTGATCACCGAGTACGAGGACGCGCTCCTGTCGCCCTACCTCGCCGCCGACCGCGGGTACGTCGACGCGGTGATCCCCCCGTCGCACACCCGGGTCCACGTGGTGCGCGCCCTGCGCCTGCTGGCCAACAAGCGCCAGACCCTCCCTCCGAAGAAGCACGGGAACATCCCCCTGTGACCGGACCGCAGACCCCGCTGCTGCGGGTGGTGAAGGGTGAGCCCACCGCCGAGGAGCTCGCCGCGCTGACCGTCGTCATGGCGGCGCTGTCCCGGCCGCGGCCGCCCCGCCGCCCGACGCCGGTCGGCGCGTGGGGGTCCCCGGCGGCGCTGCTGCGGGCGCCGCTGCGGCCCGGTCCCGGCGGCTGGGCCGCGTCCGGGCGGACGGCGTGACCGCCGCCCGCCGGCTGGTGCTGGCCTCGCAGTCCCCGGCCCGCCTGCAGCTGATGCGCCAGGCCGGGCTGAACCCCGTGGTGGTGGTCAGCGGTGTCGACGAGGACGCCGTCACCGCTCCGCGGGTCGGCGAGCTGGTCGCGCTGCTCGCCGCCGCCAAGGCCGCGGCCGTGGCCGAGCAGGAGACCGACGCGCTGGTCGTCGCCGCCGACTCGCTCCTGGAGTTCCGCGGCCGGCCGCTGGGCAAGCCGGCCGACGCCGCCGACGCCCGGCTGCGCTGGCAGCGGATGAGCGGGCGCAGCGGCGTCCTGCACACCGGCCAGGCGGTGTTCGACGTCCGGGACGGCGCGGTCGCCCGGCGCGACGTCGGCGTCTCCTCCACCGTCGTGCACTTCGCCGAGCCCACGCCCGCGGAGATCGAGGCCTACCTGGCCACCGGTGAGCCGCTCGCGGTCGCCGGCGCCTTCACCCTCGACGGGCTGGGCGCCCCGTTCGTCCGCCGGGTGGAGGGCGACCCGTCGGCGGTCATCGGGCTGTCCCTGCCGATGCTGCGCACCCAGCTGGCCCGGGTGGGGACGTCGCTCACCGAGCTCTGGGCCCGCTGACCCGACCCGGTGGGGCCCGGATCGCTCAGGTGCGGACCAGGTCGTGCACCAGGGCGCCGGACAGCAACCGGTTGGTCTCCAGCTGCCGCTCCAGACCGGCCGCCCAGGCCGGGACTGAGCGGACCCCGCTGGGGTAGATGAACATCCGCCGGCGGTCCACCAGGGTCCAGCCCTGCTGCCGTGCCCGGCGCAGGAAGTCGCGGGCGGCGAACGTGCGCTCCCCCGTGGTCAGCACGTGGTACGCCCACACGTACGGGTGCACCCGGTTGGGCTCCATCGCGTACCAGCGCCCGTCCACCGCGGTGGCGGCGTGGACCGCGGCGACCACCCGGTCGAGGTCCACGACGTGGTGCAGGGAGTCCACGCTGATCACCAGTCCGGCCGAGCCGGAGGGCACGACCTGGTCGAGCTCCTCGCCCGGGGCGGACTCGAACCGGACGTTCCGCAGCCCGGCGGCGGCGGCCCGCTCGCGGGCGAACTCGACGTAGTTGGGCAGCGGCTCCACCCCGAGGAACGACCGGTCGGGGTGCACGGTCGCCAGCCGGCGCAGCAGGGTGCCCGTGCCGCAGCCGAGCTCGACGACCTGCCCCGGGACGCGGGCGACGACGCGCCGGAAGTACTCGGCCCGGCGGCGGGCCATGTGCCCGGCGGCCCGGAGGTCGTCATAGCGCTCGGGCTCGTCGTCGAAGGAGGCGTTGAGCGGCCTCTCGGGCCCGCCGGCCGCGGTGCGGTGCCCTGTCACCGGCCCAACGTAGCGCCCGGGACACCGCCCCACCGACCCCTCGGGACGGCCCCGGCCCCCGGGCTCCGGACCCCACCAGGGCGCTGCTGCCGGCCACCTGCCCGCTGACTACAGTCCGAGCGTCCACACGGAGGGAGAGCGTCGGTGCAGAAGGTCCTCATCGCCAACCGCGGGGAGATCGCGGTGCGGGTGGCGCGCGCCTGCCGGGACGCCGGGCTGACCAGCGTCGCCGTGTACGCCGAGCCCGACCGGGACGCCCTCCACGTGCGGATGGCGGACGAGGCGTTCGCGCTGGGCGGAACCACCCCCGGGGACTCGTACCTGGTGATCGAGAAGGTCCTCGACGCCGCACGCAGGTCCGGTGCCGACGCGGTGCACCCCGGCTACGGCTTCCTCTCCGAGAACTCCTCCTTCGCCCAGGCCGTCCTCGATGCCGGGTTCACCTGGATCGGCCCGTCGCCCCGGTCGATCCTCGACCTCGGCGACAAGGTCGCCGCCCGGCACATCGCCACCAGGGCCGGCGCTCCGCTGGTCCCCGGCACCACGGACCCGGTCGCCGACGCCGACGAGGTGGTCGCGTTCGCCCGGGAGCACGGGCTGCCGGTGGCCATCAAGGCCGCGTTCGGCGGTGGCGGGCGCGGGCTCAAGGTGGCCCGCACGCTGGAGGAGATCCCGGAGCTGTTCGACTCCGCCGTCCGCGAGGCGGTCTCCGCCTTCGGCCGCGGCGAGTGCTTCGTGGAGCGGTTCCTCGACGAGCCCCGGCACGTCGAGGCGCAGGTGCTGGCCGACACGCACGGCAACGTCGTCGTCGTCGGCACCCGGGACTGCTCGCTGCAGCGCCGCAACCAGAAGCTCGTCGAGGAGGCGCCCGCGCCGTTCCTCACCGACGAGCAGCGGGCCCGGATCCACGAGTCGGCCAAGGCCATCTGCCGGGAGGCCGGCTACTCCGGTGCGGGGACCGTCGAGTACCTGGTCGGCACCGACGGGTCGATCTCCTTCCTCGAGGTCAACACCCGGCTGCAGGTCGAGCACCCGGTGACCGAGGAGACCAGCGGCATCGACCTGGTGCGGCAGCAGTTCCGGATCGCCGACGGGCTGCCCCTGGAGATCACGGAGGACCCCGCCCCCCGCGGGCACAGCATCGAGTTCCGGATCAACGCCGAGGACGCCGGGCGCGACTTCATGCCCGCCCCCGGCCCGGTCACCCGGCTGGAGATCCCGCAGGGCCCCGGCGTGCGCTGGGACTCCGGGGTCGCGACCGGCGGCGAGGTCGCCGGCGCCTTCGACTCGATGCTGGCCAAGCTCATCGTCACCGGTGCCACCCGCGAGGAGGCCCTGCAGCGGGCCCGGCGGGCGCTGGACGAGCTGGTCGTCGAGGGCATGCCGACGGTGGTCCCGTTCCACCGGGCGGTCGTCCGCGACGAGGCGTTCACCACCGAGCCGTTCACGGTGCACACCCGGTGGATCGAGACCGAGTGGGACAACCAGGTGCCGCCCTCCACCGCGGCGGCCCCGCACGGGGAGGAGGAGCCGCCGCGGCAGACCGTCGTCGTCGAGGTCGGCGGCCGGCGGCTGGAGGTGTCCCTGCCCGCCGGGCTCGCCGCCGGCGGCGGTGCACCGGCGAACGCCGGCGGGCCGAAGCCGCGCCGGCGCCGCGGCGGCCACGGCGGCGCGGCCGCGTCCGGGGACGCGCTCACCTCGCCGATGCAGGGCACCATCGTCAAGGTCGCGGTGTCCGACGGCGCGACCGTCGCCGCCGGGGACCTCGTCGTCGTGCTGGAGGCGATGAAGATGGAGCAGCCGATCGTCGCCCACAAGGCGGGCACGGTCTCCGGGCTGTCCGCCGAGGTGGGCGCCTCGATCTCCAGCGGCGCGACGATCTGCACGATCGCCGACGCGGGATAGCGCCGGGGCCCTCCGTCAGCTGTGCTCGTCCTCGATGCCCATGAGCCGCCGGCCGGCCTCGGTGATCGAGCCGGACAGCGACGGGTAGATCGCGAAGGTGTTGGCCAGGTCGGCAGCGGTGAGGCCCTTGGTGACCGCGAGGGTGATCGGCAGGATCAGCTCCGACGCGTTGGGGGCCACGACGACACCGCCGATGACGACGTCGGTGGAGCGCCGGCAGTAGAGCTTCACGAACCCGTCGTGCAGGTCGCCCATCTTGGCCCGCGCGTTCGTGGCCAGCGGCAGCCGGACGACCTCGACGTCGGCACCCTCGGTGAGCGCCTTCTCCTGCACCCCGACCGTGGCGATCTCCGGGTGGGTGAAGACGTTCGCGCACACCGTCTTCAGCCGGATCGGGGCCACCGCCTCGCCCAGCGCGTGCCACATCGCGATCCGGCCCTGCATGGCGGCGACCGAGGCCAGCTGGAAGACGCCGGTGACGTCGCCCGCGGCGTAGATGCCCGGCGTGGTGGTACGGGAGACCCGGTCCACGACGACGTGGCCGGACCCGCTGACCTCCACACCGCACGCCTCCAGGTTGAGGCCGGCGGTGTTGGGCACCGTGCCGACCGTCATCAGGGCGTGCGACCCCTCGACGACGCGGCCGTCGGTGAGCTCCACCCGGACGCCCTTCTCGGTGCGCACCACCTTGTCCGCGCGGCTGCGCTCGGCGATCCGCCCGCCGCGGGACTGGAACACCTGCTCCACGACGGCGGCGGCGTCGGCGTCCTCCCCGGGCAGCACCTGGTCGCGGGAGGAGACCAGGGTGACCGGGACGCCGGCCTCCAGGTACCCCGAGGCGAACTCCGCGCCGGTGACCCCGGACCCGACGACGATGAGGTGCTCGGGCATCTCGTCCAGCTCGTAGACGTCCCGCCAGGAGAGGATCCGCTCGCCGTCGGGCTCGGCGCCGGGCAGCACGCGGGGGTCGGCGCCGGTGGCGATGAGGACGACGTCGCCCTCCAGCTCCTCGGTGACCCCGCCGTCGCCGTCCAGCACGTCGACCCGGTGCGTGGCCAGCCCGCGGGCGTCGTCGGCCAGCCGGGCCTGCCCGCGGATGATCCGCACGCCCTCGTTCTCCAGCCGGGCGTGGATGTCCGAGGACTGGGCGACGGCCAGGCCCTTGATCCGCTGGTTCACCGCGGCCAGGTCGAGGCACACGGTCTCCGGGTCGGTGCCGCGCAGGCCGAGGACCTTGGAGTCGCGGACCGAGGTCATGGCGCCGGCGGAGGCGATGAAGGTCTTGGAGGGCACGCAGTCGGTGAGCACGCTGGCCCCACCGATCCCGTCGCGCTCGACCACGGTGACGTCGGCCCCGAGCTGGGCGGCGACCAGCGCGGCCTCGTAGCCGGCGGGACCGCCCCCGATGATGACGATGCGGGTCATGACTCCGGCTCTCCCACTGCTGTGACGACGATGCCGCCCCAGTGTCCCTGGTCCGGGCCGTCGCCGAGCAACCGACTCGGCGGTGACCGTTCCCGCGATCACGGAGTTCGGGACGTGACGTCCCGCCCGCGATCATGGAGTTCGGGAACCGACACCCCGGACGTCGACGGTGAGTCGCTTCCCGAACTCCATGATCGCCGGGGAAGGCAAGAGCGTCAGTCCCCGGCGGTGAAGAAGGCGTCCAGCAGCCGGCGGGCCGCGAGCGCCGGGGTGAGCTCGCCGGTCAGCACCTCGCGCTCGAGCTGCGGGGTGGCCGCCCGGACGGCGGGGTGGTCGCGCAGCCGGTGCTCCAGCTCGTCGCGCACCAGCTGCCAGACCCAGCGGACCTGCTGCTCACGGCGCCGCGCCCCCAGGGCCCCCGACGCCCGCATCCGGTCCTGGTGCTCGACGACCGCCGCCCACACCTGGTCCAGCCCCTGCCCGGTCAGCCCGGCGCAGGTGAGCACCGGGACGTCCCAGTCCCCGCCGTGACCGCGCAGCATCCGCATCGCCCCGCCCAGCTCCCGGGCCGCGCGGCGGGCGTCGACCTCGCCGGGCCCGTCGGCCTTGTTCACCGCGATGACGTCGACGATCTCCAGGATCCCGCGCTTGATCCCCTGCAGCTGGTCGCCGGTGCGGGCCAGGGTGAGGAACAGGAACGAGTCGACCATCGCCGCGACGGCGACCTCGGACTGGCCGACGCCGACGGTCTCCACCAGGACGACGTCGTAGCCGGCCGCCTCCACCACGACCATCGACTCCCGGGTCGCCTGGGCCACCCCGCCGAGCGTCCCGGCCGTCGGGGCGGGGCGGATGAACGCGTCCGGGTCCACCGCCAGCCGGGACATCCGCGTCTTGTCGCCGAGGATCGACCCGCCGGAGCGGGTGGACGACGGGTCGACGGCGAGCACCGCGACGCGCGAGCCGGCCGCGGTGAGCGAGGTGCCGAGCGAGTCGATGAAGGTGGACTTCCCGACCCCGGGCACCCCGCTGATCCCGATCCGGCGGGCGTTGCCGGCGTGCGGCAGCAGCGCGACCAGCAGCTCCTGCGCCCGCTCCCGGTGGTCGGCCCGGCGGGACTCGACGAGCGTGATCGCCCGCGCCACCGCGCGCCGGTCCCCGGCGAGCACCCCCTCGGTGAGCGCCTCGACGTCCGGTCCCCCGCTCCCCGAGCGGCCAAAGTCGCGACTTTGGCCGCCCGTCATGCGTGGCCGAGGCGCTCGGACAGCGTGCGCAGCAGCCCCTGCGCGGCCTCGGCGATGACCGTGCCGGGCAGGAACACCGCGGTGGCGCCCATCTCCTTCAGCGTCGGCACGTCGTCGGGCGGGATGACCCCGCCGACCACCACCACCACGTCGTCGGCACCCAGCTCGGCCAGGGCGTCGCGCAGTGCCGGCACCAGGGTGAGGTGGCCGGCCGCCAGCGAGGAGACCCCCACGACGTGCACGTCGGCCTCGACCGCCTGCCTGGCGACCTCTTCAGGGGTCTGGAACAGCGGGCCCACGTCGACGTCGAAGCCGAGGTCTGCGAAGGCCGTGGCGATCACCTTCTGGCCGCGGTCGTGCCCGTCCTGGCCCATCTTGGCGACCAGGATCCGCGGCCGGCGGCCCTCGGCCTCCTCGAACGCCGCCGCCATCCGGCGGGTCTCCTCCACCGGCCCGGAGTCGCCTGCCTCGTCGCGGTACACACCGGCGATGGTGCGCACCTGGCCGGCGTGCCGCCCCCACACGGTCTCCAGCGCGTCGGAGATCTCCCCGACGGTGGCCTTCGCCCGGGCCGCGTCGACGGCGAGCTTGAGCAGGTTGGCATCCAGGTCGCTCCCCCGCCGTCCCTCCGCGGCCGCACGCGCGGCGTCCGTGAGCCGGCGCAGGGCGTCCTCCACCGCGCGGGGGTCCCGCGAGGCCCGCAGCTCGGCGAGCTTGGCCTTCTGCTGGGCCAGCACGTCGGCGTTGTCGACCCGCAGCACGTCCAACGCCTCGTCGGCGGCGACCCGGTACTTGTTCACCCCGATGACCGGCTGGCGACCGGAGTCGATCCGGGCCTGGGTGCGGGCCGCGGCCTCCTCGATGCGCAGCTTCGGGATGCCGTCGTCGATCGCCTGCGCCATGCCGCCGTGCTCGGCGACCTCCTCGATGTGCCCCCACGCCCGGCGGGCCAGGTCGTAGGTCAGCTTCTCCACGTAGGCCGAACCGCCCCACGGGTCGATGACCCGCGTCGTCCCCGACTCCTGCTGCAGCAGCAGCTGGGTGTTGCGGGCGATCCGCGCGGAGAAGTCGGTGGGCAGCGCGAGCGCCTCGTCCAGGGCGTTGGTGTGCAGCGACTGGGTGTGCCCCTGGGTGGCCGCCATCGCCTCCAGGCAGGTGCGGACGACGTTGTTGTAGACGTCCTGGGCGGTCAGCGACCACCCGGACGTCTGGCAGTGGGTGCGCAGCGACAGCGACTTCGGGTCCTTCGCGCCCTCGGCCTTCACCAGCCGGGCCCACAGCAGCCGCGCCGCCCGGAGCTTCGCGACCTCCATGAAGAAGTTCATGCCGATGCCCCAGAAGAACGACAGGCGGGGCGCGAAGGCGTCGACGTCCATCCCCGCCGCGGTGCCGGCCTTCAGGTACTCCACCCCGTCGGCCAGGGTGTAGGCCAGCTCGAGGTCGGCCGTCGCCCCGGCCTCCTGGATGTGGTACCCGGAGATGGAGATCGAGTTGAACCGCGGCATCTCCTGCGAGGTGAACGCGAAGATGTCGCTGATGATCTGCATCGAGGGCTTCGGCGGGTAGATGTAGGTGTTGCGGACCATGAACTCCTTGAGGATGTCGTTCTGGATGGTCCCGGTCAGCCGCGCGGGCGCGACGCCCTGCTCCTCCGCGGCGACGACGTAGAGCGCCAGCACCGGCAGCACGGCGCCGTTCATGGTCATCGAGACGCTCATCCGGTCCAGCGGGATGCCGTCGAACAGCTGGCGCATGTCCAGGATCGAGTCGATCGCCACGCCGGCCATGCCCACGTCGCCGACCACGCGCGGGTGGTCGGAGTCGTAGCCCCGGTGGGTGGGCAGGTCGAAGGCGACCGAGAGCCCCTTCTGCCCGGCGGCGAGGTTGCGCCGGTAGAAGGCGTTGGACGCAGCTGCCGTGGAGAACCCGGCGTACTGCCGGACGGTCCACGGCTGCGTGGTGTACATCGTCGGGTAGGGCCCGCGCAGGTACGGCGCGATGCCCGGGTAGGTGGCCAGGAAGTCGACGTCGGCCAGGTCGGCCGGCGTGTACAGCGGGGGGACGGCGATGCCCTCCGGCGTCTCCCAGGTGGCCTCGGCGACGCCGCGGCCGGTGGCCTCCTCGTACGCCTTCGCCCAGTCGTCCGCGGTGGCCGCAGCCGCCGGCGGGCCGAGCTCCAGGCTCCCGAAGTCGGGGATCCCGCTCATGCCTGCTCCTCCTCCGAGCGGCCATGTTGGCCAACATGGCCGATTCCTAGCTGCTCGTGCACCGTCCGCAGGACCGCGAGGGCGTCGCATCCGGCGTACACGTGACCGTCGACGCCGTCCACCCCCAGCGACGGCTTCCCGGCCAGCCACACCTGGGTGGCACCGGCCGCCCGCAGCTCCGCCACGACCTCCGCCGCGGACTCGGCGTAGTCGGCGTCGGCGCCGCACAGGCAGGCCACCGTCGTACCCGCCGCAGCGAGCCCTGAAGCGCCGTCGCCGGTGGGGGTCAGCAGCCCGCCGGCCTGGAACAGGCCGGCCGCGAAGCCCGCCCGGGCGGTGTGCCGGGCCACCGGGCCGAGCGTGGCCAGGTAGACCGCCGGACGCGGGGAGGCGGCCTCGGCCCGGCCGCGGAGTTCCTCGAAGGCCGCGGCGGCGCGCACCCGGGGCAGTCCCCCGGACGGCGGCGGCGCCGCCGGGCGCCGCTCGGGCAGCACCTCGGCGGGGTTGGGGAACTCGCTGACGCCGGTCACCGCCTCGCGGCGGTGGGCGATCCGCTCGGACCGCTCGGCCCAGGCGGCGCCGATCCGGCGGCCCACCAGCCCGGAGGAGAGCGCGGCGGCCAGCCCGCCGGCCCGCTCGATCTCGGTGAACCAGGACCAGGCGGCCTGGGCCAGCTCCTCGGTGAGCGACTCCGCGTACCAGGACCCGCCGGCCGGGTCGACGACGCGGGCGAGGTGCCCCTCCTCGAGCAGCAGGCTCTGGGTGTTGCGGGCGATCCGCCGGGCGAAGGCGTCCGGCAGCCCCAGCGCGGCGTCGAACGGCTGCACGGTGACGACGTCGGCCCCGCCCACCCCCGCGGCGAAGCAGGCGACCGTCGTCCGCAGCATGTTGACCCACGGGTCGTGCCGGGTGGTCATCACCGAGGAGGTGACCGCGTGCTGCCGTTGCGCCCGCGCCGCGGGCGCGGCGCCGCTGGCGCCGGCCACCCGGTCCCACAGCCGGCGCGCGGCCCGCAGGGTGGCGATCGTGGTGAACTGGTCGTCGCCGACGGCGAAGCGGAACTCCAGCTGGCCGAACGCCTCGTCCACGCTCAGGCCCTGTCGCCCGTCCGCGGAGTCGGTGAGCGCGCGCAGGTAGGCGACCCCGGCGGCCAGCGCGCAGCCGAGCTCCTCCACCGCCGTGGCGCCCGCGTCGGAGAAGACGGTGGCGTCGACCACGACGGTCCGCCAGCCCGCGGGCGCGCGGCGGGCCAGGTCGGCCAGACCGGTCAGGTCCTGCTCCGCCCCGGTCGCCGCCTGCACCCCCAGCGGGTCCAGCCCCAGGCAGCCGCCCGGGGCGAGGTCGGTGCGGCCCTCGACCAGGGCCAGGAACGCCTCCGCCGCCGCGACGCCCCCGGAGAGCGTCACCGGGGCGAGGTCCAGGTAGACGTCCGCGAGCACCTCGCCGAGCGCGTCCACCGGCAGCGCGCCGTCGCCGAGGACCAGCCACAGCGAGGAGACGCCGTTGTCCAGGTCGGCGGCGATCGCCTCCCGGGTGACCGCGACGTCGGGGTCGGCGTGCCGCTGCCGGACGTCCCAGCCGCCGGGGACGTCGGCGTCCGCCCCGCCGGCCGCGGTCGTCCCCGCCGCGCCGGCCCGCGCGCCGCGGACGAACGGCGGCAGCCCGGGCACGCCGACCGCCGTCGGCAGGCTCCCGGCGTCCTCGGCGGTGTAGAGCGGCGCGACCGTCACCCCGGTGGCGACGGTGCGGCGCAACGCCTCCTCGACCGGTTCGGGCAGCTCCGTGCGGCCGGCCTTGCGCAGCACGCCGGCCACCAGCTGCCGCCACTCGTCCCGGGTCGCCGGCGGGAACTCCGCGGCGAGCGAGAGCTGGACGGGGGCCTCCGGCTCGGCCGGGGGTGGGCCCTCGGGGTGACCGGTCTCGGTGGAACGCATCGTCGGTTCCCGCCTCTCAGGTCCTGATGAGCGCGTCAGGACAGGTCTACAGGCTCCTACCGTCCGGCGGTGCCGGCGGGTAGCGCGGCATCGGCGGCGAGCGCGTGCAGCGCGGTGCGGGCCAGCAGCCGCAGCCCGACGCCGATCGCCCGCTCGTCGACGTCGAAGGTCCCCCGGTGCAGGTCCAACGGCTCTCCCGAGCCGTGCGTGCCCAGCCGGGCCAGCGCGATGGGCAGCGCCTCGGCGAACCAGCCGAAGTCCTCCCCGCCCATGCTCTGCGGCGAGAGCTCCACGCCCTCGCTGCCGACCGTCTCCAGCGCGGCCGAGCGCATCAGCCCGACGCTGCGCGGGTCGTTGACCACCGGCGGCACCCCGCGCACGTACTCGATGTCGACCCCGGCGCCCGACGTCCGGGCCACCTCGGTGACCAGCCGGCGGACGAGCTCCTCCGCGTCGCTCCACACCGACCGGTCCAGCACCCGCAGCGTGCCGCGCAGCGTGCCGGTCTGCGGGATCGCGTTCGGGGCGACGCCCGCGCTCACCGAGCCCCACACCAGCGACACGCCGGAGCGGGGGTCGACCACCCGGGACAGCAGGCCGGGCACCTCGGTGACCACCCGGCCCAGCGCGTGCACGAGGTCGACGGTGAGCTGGGGCCGCGCGGTGTGCCCGCCCGGGCCGGTGAGGCTCACCTCGACCCGGTCGCACGCGGCGGTGATCGCACCGGTCCGCAGCCCGACCTTGCCGACCTGCACCGAGGGGTCGCAGTGCAGCGCGAACGCCCGCGAGGCACCGGCCAGCACGCCCTCCTCGAGGACCAGCAGCCCGCCCCCGGGCACCCGCTCCTCCGCGGGCTGGAAGACGCAGCGGACCGTGCCGGGCAGGTCGTCGAGCGACGCGAGGGCCAGCGCCACGCCCAGCAGCACCGTGGTGTGCACGTCGTGGCCGCAGGCGTGGCAGAGGCCCTCGCGGGTGGAGGCGTAGGGGACGTCCTTGAGGTCGGCGAGCGGCAGGGCGTCGATGTCGGCGCGCAGCACCACGACCGGCCCGCCGTCCAGCCCGCCCCGGCCGACGTCGCACACCAGCCCGGTGCCGGACTCCAGCCGGCGCGGCTGCAACCCGACGGCGGTGAGCCGCCGCTCGAGGTAGCCGGTCGTCTCGTGCTCGGCGAAGCCCAGCTCCGGGTGCGCGTGCAGGTGCCGGCGCACCGCGACCAGCTCCGGCTGGTGCGCCCGCGACCAGGCGTCCACCGCCCGGCCCGCCGCCTCCACGGCCGCGCCCGGCTCCTCCCGCGTCATCCCGCCACTCCTGTCGTCGATCATGCTCGGCGCGGCAGCCCGGAGCGCATCTCCGCGACCAGGCTGTCGACCACCGGCCGCAGGTCGCCGCCGTGCGCCGCGGCGACCGCCCGCTGCCGCTGGTAGCTGGCCCCTCCGGCGAGCACCCGCTCGACGTCGGCCAGCTCGGCCTCGCAGCCCAGTTTGCGCGCGAACGGGGCGAGCTCCTCGGCCAGGTCCGCGATCGCCTGCCGGACCGGCCGGACGGTGCCCTTGTCGTCGACGACGATGTCGGCGTCCAGCCCGTGGCGGGTGGCCCGCCACTTGTTCTCACGCAGCACCCAGCCGACCGGGGTGGGCAGCGTGTAGCCGCGGTCGATCTCCTGGTCGAGCTTCTCCACCAGGCACTGCGCCATCGCGGCCACCACCCCGATCTCGTCCAGCGTGGGCAGCCCGTCGCAGATCCGCAGCTCGACGGTCCCGAAGTCCGGGTGCGGCCGGATGTCCCACCACACCTCGCGGACGCTCTCGATGGCGCCGGCGGTGATCAGGGTCTCCATGTACTCCTCGAACGCCGGCCAGTCGGCCAGCTGGTACGGCAGACCGGCGGTGGGCAGGCCCTCGAAGACCTTGGTCCGGGCCGACGCCAGGCCGGTGTCGCAGCCGGACCAGTAGGGCGAGGACGCCGACAGCGCCAGGAAGTGGGGGATGTACTGGGTGAGGGCGTTGACGATGGGGAACGCCTTGTCCCCGGACCGGACGCCGACGTGCACGTGGACGCCGAAGATCTGCATGCGGCGGGCCATCCACTGCATCCGCTCCATGAGCTGGACGTACCGCTCCTTGGGCGAGACCTCCTGGGAGCGCCAGCGGGTGAACGGGTGGGAGCCCGCGCACATCAGGTCGAGCCCGCGCGCGTCCGCCGCGGCGGCCACCTCGGCGACGGTGCCCGCGAGGTCGGCCTTCGCCTCGGCGACCGTCGAGCAGATGCCGGTGATCACCTCGACGGTCGACTGGAGCAGCTCGTGCTTGGCCTTGGGGTGCTCGTCGAGCCCCTCGGGGGTGATGGCGGCGAGCACCTCGACGGCGCCGGCGGTGAGCTCGCGGGTGCCCCGGTCGACCAGCTGCAGCTCCCACTCCACGCCGAGGCTCGCCCGCTCGGAGGAGTGGAACGGGATCTTCATTGCGGGGAGTCTAGGGACGCCGGAGCCCCCTCGCCGGTCGATGACCAGGGCTCTTCCGGGCCGCCGGTCCGCGGGGGCGCCGCTGGGCTACGTTCGCCGCGTGGACCACCCGAACGCCGCCGTCCCCACCGACCAGCATCCCCACCCGGCGCTGGTGACCGATCCCGCCGCCCTCGCCGCCCGGGCGGCGGAGGACCTGGTCACCGCCCTGGGCACCGGGCACGACATCGCGGTCGTGATGGGCTCGGGCTGGGCCCCGGCCGCCGAGGCCTTCGGCGAGACGCTCGCCGCCGTGGGGATCGGTGACCTCCCCGGGTTCGCCGCGCCGAGCGTGGCCGGGCACGGCGGCGAGGTCCGCTCCGTGCGGGTGGGGGCGCGCAAGGTGCTGCTGTTCCTCGGCCGCACGCACCTCTACGAGGGCCGCGGGGTGGAGCCGGTGGTGCACGGCATCCGGACCGCCGCGGCCGCGGGGGTGCGCACCGTCGTCCTCACGAACGCCGCCGGCGGCCTCGGCGCGGACCACCGGGTGGGCCAGGCGGTGCTGATCAGCGACCACCTCAACCTGACCGCCCGGTCGCCGCTCGTGGGCGGCACCTTCGTCGACCTGACCGACCTCTACTCCGCGCGGCTGCGCAGCCTGGCGAAGGAGATCGACCCGGTGCTGACCGAGGGCGTCTACGCCGCCCTGCCGGGGCCGCACTTCGAGACGCCGGCGGAGATCCGCATGCTCCGCACGCTGGGCGCGGACCTGGTGGGCATGTCGACGGCGCTGGAGGCGATCGCGGCCCGTGCCGCGGGCCTGGAGGTGTTCGGGCTGTCGATGGTCACCAACGCGGCGGCCGGGATCACCGGCGAGGCGCTGGACCACGAGGAGGTGCTCGAGGCGGGCCGGGCGGCGGCGGGCCGGCTGGGCGCGTTCCTGGTGGAGCTGATCGGGCGGATGCCGTGAGCGCCCCGCGGGAGCGAGCAGGTGATCGCGGAAGCGGGCCGGTGCTCATCACCGGCGCGGCCGGGAGCATCGGCACCGTGCTCCGCGGCGGCCTGCCGGAGAAGGGGTGGGCGCTGCGCAGCCTGGACGTCGTGGAGATCCGGGAGCCGCGCCCCGGCGAGGAGCACCGCGTCGCCGATGCCGCGGACCTGGCGGCGATGACCGACGCGGCCACCGGCGCCTCCGCCGTCGTCCACCTGGCCGGGCACCCCGGCGAGGCGACCTGGCCGGTGATCGCGCACTCGCACATCGAGACCACCCGGGCGGTGCTGGAGGCCGCCCGCCGGGCGGGGGTGCAGCGGGTGGTGCTGGCCAGCAGCAACCACGCCACCGGCTTCAGCCCGCGACCGGCCGGGGGCCTGCTGCGCGAGGCGGACGCCCACCACCGGCCGGACACCTACTACGGCGTCGCGAAGGTGACGATGGAGGCGCTCGGGTCGCTGTACGTCGACCGTTACGGGATGGACGTCGTCTGCCTGCGGATCGGCAGCGCGTTCCCCGAACCGACGACGGTGCGCCAGCTGGCCACCTGGCTCTCCCCCGGCGACACCGTCCGGCTGGTCGACGCCGCCCTGCGGACGCCCGCCCCGGGCTACGCCGTCGTCTGGGGCATCTCGGCCAACACCCGGGCCTGGTGGGACCTCTCCGCCGCCCGGGCCCTCGGGTACGACCCGCAGGACGACGCCGAGCCGTACGCCGAGGCGCTGATCGCCGCCTACGGCGAGCCGGACCCCGACGACCCGGTGCACGCCCGGGTGGGCGGTGAGTACACGCTGGCCGACCTGGACGCCGACGAGGTCGAGGCGCGGGCGCGGGCGGAGGGCCGGTGACGGTCCTGCAGGTCGCCCGGAAGTGGGCGGACGACGACCCGCACGACGCCGACCGCGCGGAGATCGAGGCGCTCATCGAGGCGGGCGACACCCGCGAGCTGACCAGCCGGTTCGCCGGTCCGCTGACCTTCGGCACGGCCGGCCTGCGCGGTCCGCTGCGCGCCGGGCCGGCCGGGATGAACGCGGCGGTGGTCACCCGGGCGGCGGCCGGCCTGGGCGCCTGGCTCACCGGGGCGAGGCACGGCGGTGGCGGGGTGGTCGTCGGCTACGACGCGCGGCGCCGGTCCGACGAGTTCGCCCGGGTGACGGCCGAGGTGCTCAGCGGCGCGGGGTTCGCCGTCCAGGTGCTGCCCCGGCCGCTGCCCACGCCGGTGCTCTCCTTCGCGGTGCGCTCCCTCGGCGCGGTCGCCGGGATCATGGTGACCGCCAGCCACAACCCCCCGCAGGACAACGGCTACAAGGTCTACCTGGCCGACGGCGCCCAGCTGGTGCCGCCGGCCGACGCGGAGATCGAGGCGGCGATCGCCGCGGTCGGCCCGCTGCGCGACCTCCCGCGCGGGGAGGAGTGGACGACGCTCGGCGACGACGTCGAGACCGACTACGTCGCCGCGGTGGTCGACGCGCTGGAGCCGGGACGCGTGCCGCTGGCCGACCGGCAGCGGCTGGTCGTCGCGTACACCGCGATGCACGGGATCGGCTCGGCCACCACGCGGCGGGTGTTCGAGGCCGCGGGATTCGCCCCGCTGCACGCCGTCCCCCAGCAGGACCTGCCCGACCCGCACTTCCCGACCGTGTCGTTCCCCAACCCGGAGGAGCCGGGCGCGGTCGACCTGCTCACCGCGCTGGCCGGGCGGGTCGGCGCGGACCTGGCGATCGCCCAGGACCCCGACGCCGACCGCTGCTCGGTGGTCTGCGGCGGCCGGCAGCTGACCGGCGACGAGGTCGGTGTGCTGCTCGCCGACTGGCTGCTGCGCCGCGGGGTCACCGGCACCTACGCGGCGTCGCTGGTGAGCGGCTCGCTGCTGCGCGAGCTCGCCCGGGCGCACGGCGTGCCCTTCGCGGAGACGCCGACCGGGTTCAAGTGGATCATCCGGGCCGGCTCGGCCGCGGCACCGCTGGCGTTCGGCTACGAGGAGGCGCTCGGCTACGCGGTGACCCCGTCGGTGGCCCGGGACAAGGACGGCGTCTCCGCGTCGCTGGCGGTCGCGCTGCTCGCGGCCGAGCTGGCGGCCGAGGGCCGCACGCTCCCCGACCGGCTGGACGAGCTCGCGGTGGAGCACGGCCTGTTCGCCACCGGCCAGCTGTCCGCGCGGGTGGATGACCTGTCGCTGATCGCCGGGGCGATGGAGCGGCTGCGGGCGCGGCCGCCGGCGCAGCTGCTCGGGCGGGACGTCGCCGCGACCGACCTGCGGGACGCCGACCCGCCGGTGGACGGGGTGCGGCTCGCCGGCGACGGCGTGCGGGTCACCGTCCGGCCCAGCGGGACCGAGCCGAAGCTCAAGGCGTACCTGGAGACCGTCGTCCCGGTCGCCGACCCCGCAGGGGTGCCCGCCGCCCGCCGGCGTGCGGCGGACGAGCTGGACCGGCTGCGCACGGAGATGGCCGCCGCGCTGGGCCTGTAGACCGGCGCGGGCGGCGCACCCCCGGGCGCGCCGCCCGCTCGCCGGTCAGCTGTAGGACGCCGGGTAGCCGGGCTCCAGGACCCGGTCGCCGGCCGGGGGCGGGCCGTACCGGTTGGGTCCCGGGGTGCCGGGGACGAAGCCGCACATCACCAGCAGGACCAGCCAGCCGACCAGCGGGATCAGCAGGAGCAGCAGCCAGGCGGCCGACTTGTCCTGGTCGTGCAGCCGGGTGACCGTCGAGGAGATCGACGGGACCAGCGTGAGCACCGTGACCGCGATCGCGACCGGCCCCATGCTGTACCAGGCGCTGGCGCTGCTGGCGGTGGTCGTCGTCTCCAGCTCGGCGAAGCCCATGGCCAGGTCGATCACCGACGCGATGATGCCGAGCACGACCAGTGGCAGCACGTAGTACAGCCAGAAGGTGCGGCGGGTGATGCGGCCGCGGGAGACGTACCACTGCGCGATGTTCACGTGGACCTCACTGTGGGAGCCGGGCCGCCCGTTCGGGCGGTGGCTCATCCTGGCGGTCACGCTGCGCGGTGTCTGTGCCCCGGACGGGTGACACGCCGCCGGGGGTCAGGTCCAGGTCGGCGGCGGGTACAGCGGCTCCTCGGCCGGCTCGGGGCCCGACCGGGAGGGGGGCCCGTACCGGTTCACGCCGCGGTGGCCGGGCACCAGGCCGGTGAGCACGAACAGCGCGAGCTGCCCGACGGCGGGGACGAGGGCGAGCAGCAGCAGCCACGCCGGCAGGCCGCGGTCGTGCAGCCGGGTCACGCTCGACGAGATCGAGGCCGGCGCGGCGAGCAGGCCCACGAAGGTGGACAGCGGCCCGTAGGTGAGGTCCGGCTGCGCGGCGGTGGGCAGGCTCCCCGCCCCGGTGGTCAGGTCGGCGAGGAGGGCGAGCAGCGCCAGGCCGGTCAGCGGCAGCGTGTAGTGCAGCCACCAGGTCCGGCGGTCGATCCGCCCGCGCCGGACGTACCACTGCCAGAAGCTCACGGGTCCCCTCCTTGCCGTCCGGTCCCCACCATCCTCCCCGCCGGCCGGGGTGCCGCGCCGGGCGGCCGGCCGGACACGCCGCGCACCGGGCGCCAGCGGCCCGCCCGGGGGGTCATCCGCCGACGGTCTCGCGGCAGCCGCTGGCCAGCGCGCGCTGGGCGGTCTCGATCACCCGGACGACGTCCCGGCCGAAGGTGACGTCGCAGGGGTGCGACCCGCCGGTCAGCGCCGCCGCGGAGAGCTCGTCGACGGCGACGCGGTGCGCCTCCACCGCGGTGCCGGACTCCGGCAGCAGGACCAGTCGCCCGGCGTCTCCGTGCACCCAGACGTCGATCCCGGCGGCGAGCTCGGAGCTGGTGTGCGACAGCGTCACCGTGCTGGCGCGCCCCTCGGGGTGGGTGAGGACCAGGTGGACGGTGTCGCCCTGCCCGCGGCCGGCCTGCACCGCCGTGACCGGGCCGAGCGCCGGGACGAGGAGCGCGAGGGCGTGCGGCCCGATGTCCCACAGCGCGCCGTGCTCGTGCCGCCAGGGCGAGTGGCCGAAGGGGCTGCCGGCGAGGGACCCGATCCAGGTGAGCGCACCGCCGGCGAGAGTGGTGCGGGCGGCCTGCTGCAGCCAGGTGGAGGTCGCCGTCCGGAACCGGGCGGTGAAGAAGACGACCGACGCGACGCCGGCGGCCCGGGCCGCGTCGACCGCCCGGTCGGCGCCGGCCAGGTCGAGGGCGATCGGCTTCTCCATCAGCAGGTGCCGGCCCGCCTGCGCAGCCGCGACGGCGAGCGGCACCTGCACGTCCGGGGGGACGGCGATGCTGACCGCGTCGACGTCGGCGAGGAGCTGGTCGAGGTCGGTGGTGCCGGGGACGTCGAACTGCGCCCCGGCCGCCTTCGCCTTGCCGAGGTCGCGGCCCCAGACGCCGACCAGC
This sequence comes from Modestobacter sp. I12A-02662, assembly GCF_041028325.1. Taxonomy (NCBI): domain Bacteria; kingdom Bacillati; phylum Actinomycetota; class Actinomycetes; order Geodermatophilales; family Geodermatophilaceae; genus Modestobacter; species Modestobacter sp. I12A-02662. Next base: position 158,195 of record NZ_JABGDE010000004.1, read on the forward strand.
TCCGCGTCGGTGTGCCCGGCCAGGGAGGCGGCGTGCACCTCGCGCGCCCAGTAGCCGGTGCCGAGCACCGCGAAGCGCATCAGACGGCGCCGAACTGGCGGTCTCCGGCGTCGCCGAGGCCGGGGACGATGTAGGCGTTCTCGTTGAGGCGCTCGTCGACGCTGGCGGTGAACACGCGCAGCGGCAGGCCGCTGCCGGCCAGCCGCTCCAGCCCCTCGGGGGCGGCCAGGACGCAGAGGACGGTGATGTCGGTGGCGCCGCGCTCGGTGAGCAGGGTGCAGCAGTGCACCAGCGAGCCGCCGGTGGCCAGCATGGGGTCGAGGACGAAGACGGCCCGGTCGACCAGCGACTCCGGGAGTGAGGCCATGTAGGCCTCGGGCTGCAGGGTGGCCTCGTTGCGGGCCAGCCCGACGAAGCCCATCTGCGACTCGGGGAGCATGCCGTGCGCGGTGTCCGCCATGCCGAGGCCGGCGCGGAGCACCGGGACGATGAGCGGCGGGGACGCCAGCCGGTAGCCGGTGGTCTCGGTGACCGGCGTGGTGATCGGCTCCTCGGCGACGGCGAGGTCACGGGTGGCCTCGTAGACCAGCATCTGGGTCAGCTCGCGCAGTGCGGCCCGGAAGGTGGCGTTGTCGGTGCGCTCGTCACGCATCCGCGAGAGCCGGGCGCGGGCGATCGGGTGGTCCACGACGGTCAGCTGCACGGCGGACACCGTATCGGCCGGGCCGGGCCGGGGCGCGGGCCCGGCCAGCCGGTCGCCGGGGCTGGCAGGATCGCGCCCGTGACGACGAGCCCGGGGTGGCGCCGCCGCTAGGTGGCTGCCCCGCGTCGTCCGGCCCACCTGCCCCCGTGGGCCGTACCCGCACGTCCGGGCCCACCCTCGCCGAGGAGCTGCCCGTGTCCGTCCGTCTCGCCCCGCTGCCGGCCTCGGCGGCCGGGGAACTGCTCACCCTGCAGCGCGCCGCGTACGTGAGCGAGGCGCAGCTGTACGACGACGTCCGGCTGCCCGCCCTGGTGCAGACGCTGGACGAGCTGGTCGGCGAGCTCGACGGGTCCACGTGCGCGGCGGCCTGGGAGGGCACCCGGCTGGTCGGCGCCGTGCGCAGCCGTGAGCGGGGCGGCGTGCTGCACGTCGGCCGGCTGGTGGTCGCGCCCGACCTGCAGGGACGGGGGATCGGGTCACGACTGCCGGGTGCTGCCGAGGCCGCGACGGCGCTGCCCCGGGCCACGCTGTCCACCGGAGCCCGCAGCCTGGCCGACCTCCGGCTCTACCGGCGGCACGGTTACGTCGACAGCCACCGCGAGACGCTGCGCCCGGGCCTGGAGCTGGTGCACCTGGTCGAGGAGCTGGACGTGCCCTGATCACTCGCGCACGTCGGCGGGGCCGGCGACCGTCGGGAGCCCGGCGGCGAGCCACGCCTCGACCCCGCCGGCCAGGTCGGTCGCCCGGTCCAGGCCGAGCGCCCGCAGGGACGCGGCGGCCAGGCTGGAGCTGTAGCCCTGCCGGCAGACCACGACGACCCGGAGGTCCGCGCCGGTCGCCTCGGGGATGCGGGCGGCCGATGCCGGGTCGAGCCGCCACTCCAGGACCGTGCGGTCGATGACGAGCACACCGGGGAGCAGCTCGGGTGGCAGTTCGCCCTGGCGACGGCGCTGGGCCTCGGTCCGGGTGTCGACGACGAGGGCGCCGCGCCGGGCTGCGGCGACCGTCTCCTCGGGGGTCAGCCGCTGGACGCCGCGGCGGCTGGCGGCCAGCAGGTCGTCGACGGTCACCCGGTCGAGCGTGCCAGGACGGGCGAGGATGGCCGCATGGAGGTGCTGAGCAGCCGGGTGCTGATCCGTCCGGTGGACCCGGCGCGGAGCAGGGCCTTCTACCGGGACGTCCTCGGCCTGGCCGTGCACCGGGAGTTCGGCTCGCCGGACGAGCCGGGGCTGGTGTTCTTCACCGGCAACGGGCTGCTGGAGGTGTCCGGCCGTTCGGACGGTCCGGTGGGTGGCGTGGCGCTGTGGCTGCAGGTCCGCGACGTCGCCGCCGAGGTGGGCCGGCTGTCCGCCGCGGGCGTGCCGGTGCTCCGGGCGCCGCAGCAGGAGCCGTGGGGGCTGGTCGAGGCCTGGGTCGCCGATCCGGACGGCATCCGGATCGTGCTCGTCGAGGTGCCCGCGGACCACCCGCTGCGCCGCGACCAGCGCTGACCCCGCGTCAGCTGCCGGTCCGGGCGGCGGCCTCCCCCACACCCGGGCCCGTCACCCCGGTGGCGGCGACGGGACGCCCGGTCGCCAGCAGCAGGAGGTCCCCGGCTCGACCGCGGACCTCGGTGCCGCGGCCCGCCGTCCAGTCGATGTCGGTGGCCACCAGGCGCAACCCGCGCAACCGGCGGTCGGGGTGGCCGTAGAAGACGTTGGACCACACGTGCCGCAACGCGGGGACGGCGAGCTCCGGGGGTGTCGGCAGCTCGCGTCCGAGCGGGCGGGCGATGTCCTGGCTGTGCACGAGGACGTCGACCAGCGGGTCCCAGGCGCTGGACAGGCCCAGCCGCCGGTCCAGGTCGGCCGTTGCGCGCAGCTGGGCGAGGAGCTCCGACGGGGAGAACCGGGCCGCGTGCTCGCGCGCGAGGGCGGCGTCGGCGCGCTCGAAGTCGCCGCGGGCACGCAGCACGCGCCAGAACACCCGCGCGGTCGACTGCCGGGTGGAGAGGGCGAGATGGGCGAGGACGTCGTGCGCCGTCCACTCCCGGCACAGCGAGGGTGCGGCCCACTCGTGACCGGCCAGCGTGTCGAGCAGGTCGGCGAGAGCGCGCCGCCGGTCGGCGACGGCGGGCAGCAGCTGGACACGTGGACGGCGTTCGCTCACGAGGGCGCTCCGGGTGCAGGTCGGGGTGGACACCAGGGAGGACGCCCGGACGGCGCAGGACTCATCGCCGGCGGACGACGTCCACGGCATCCCCCAGCAACTCACAGGCGGGGGCCGATTCGGATCTCGGGGCCGTCGGGGCCCCAGGTGCGCCATCGGCCATCGGGTAGTCGCTCGACCCGGAAGCCGTGGTGGACCTTGGTGTGCAGAAGGACCACCCCCTGCCCACGACTCGCAGGCTCGCCGCGGGTCCCTGGGGGTGGCCGGGTGGTGGACCTCGCACCACCAGGTCGGCGCCCCGCAGCCGGCGAGCACGCAGCCCTCGTCGCGCCGTTCCACCGCCCGGCGCAGCCCCGGGGTGACCACCCGGTGGTCCCGGCCCAGGTCCAGCGGCACCCCGTCGGGGCCCATCACGATCCGGACGTGTGTTCGCGTATATCTGCCAGCGACACCCCTCGCAGAGTGAATCCCCAGCTCAGGTCGTTGTCCACAGATTCCGACCAGGGCTTGACCGCGTGCCACGAGGCCAGGTCGAAGGTGCACGGTCAGGCTGACGAAGCCGGCCGGCAGGCGCCGTCCCGGCGAACCGCGGTCCTGTCGGTGGGCAGTGGAGAATGCCCGGCATGACCCACGTGCTCGACCCGAACGCGCTGGACGGCGCGGGCAGCCAGGACACCGCGCCGGGCGCCCCGCCCGGGCCGTTCGCCGACGTGACCCGCTCCGGCGACGCCTTCCGTGCGTTCCTGCACGGGCTGCCCGGGGTCGACCAGGTCGGCGCGGAGATCCGGGCGAAGGTGCTCGGCACCCGGTCGATCAAGACCACCGCGAAGGCGTGGGCGATCGACACCGCGATCTCGATGGTCGACCTGACCACGCTGGAGGGCGCGGACACCCCCGGGAAGGTGCGGAGCCTCGCCGCCAAGGCACGCCGTCCCGACCCGGAGGACCTCACCTGCCCGTCGGTCGCCGCGGTCTGCGTCTACGGCGACCTCGCCGGCGTGGCCAAGGAGGCCGTCCAGGGCACCGGGATCAAGGTCGCCGCCGTCGCCACCGCCTTCCCCAGCGGCCGCGCCAGCCGCGCGGTGAAGCTCGCCGACGTCCGGGACGCCGTCGCCAACGGCGCCGACGAGATCGACATGGTCATCGACCGCGGCGCGTTCCTCGCCGGCCGCTACCTTGACGTCTTCGACGAGATCGTCGCGGTGAAGGAGGCCTGCGGGCCCGCGCACCTCAAGGTCATCCTGGAGACCGGCGAGCTCGTCACCTACGACAACGTGCGGCGGGCGAGCTGGCTGGCCATGCTCGCCGGCAGCGACTTCATCAAGACCTCAACCGGCAAGGTCTCCCCGGCCGCGACGCTGCCGGTCTGCCTGGTGATGCTCGAGGCGGTCCGCGACTTCCGCGCCGCGACCGGCCGCCAGGTCGGCCTCAAGCCCGCCGGCGGCATCCGGACGACGAAGGACGCGATCAAGCACCTGGTGCTCGTCAACGAGACCGCCGGCGCCGACTGGCTGTCCCCCGACTGGTTCCGCCTGGGCGCCTCCAGCCTGCTCAACGACCTGCTCCTGCAGCGGCAGAAGCTCCGCACCGGCCACTACTCCGGCCCCGACCACGTGAGCGTCGACTGACATGACCAGCCTGTTCGAGTACGCCCCCGCCCCCGAGTCGCGATCGATCGTCGACGTCCGACCGAGTTACGGCCTGTTCGTCGACGGCGAGTTCACCGACGGCACCGGCAGCACCATGAAGACGGTCAACCCGGCCACGGAGGAGGTGCTCAGCGAGGTCACCGTCGGCAGCAGCGAGGACGTCGATCGTGCGGTGCGGGCCGCCCGCCGCGCGTTCACCCGGGTCTGGGGGCCGATGCGCCCGGCCGACCGCGGCAAGTACCTGTTCCGGATCGCCCGACTGCTGCAGGAACGCGCCCGGGAGTTCGCCGTCCTGGAGTCGCTGGACAACGGCAAGCCGATCCGCGAGTCCCGCGACTTCGACGTCCCGCAGGCGGCCGCGCACTTCTTCCACCACGCCGGCTGGGCCGACAAGCTCGACCACGCCGGCCTCGGCCCGGCACCGCGCCCGCTCGGGGTGGCCGGTCAGGTCATCCCGTGGAACTTCCCGATGCTCATGCTCGCCTGGAAGATCGCCCCTGCGCTCGCCACCGGCAACACCGTCGTCCTCAAGCCGGCCGAGACGACGCCGCTCACCGCGCTGCTTTTCGCCGAGGTGTGCCAGCAGGCGGACCTGCCGCCCGGCGTGGTGAACATCGTGACCGGTGCCGGGGAGACCGGCCGCTCACTCGTCGCCCACCCCGACGTGGACAAGGTCGCGTTCACCGGCTCCACCGAGGTCGGCCGGGAGATCGCCCGCTCCGTCGCCGGCACGCAGAAGCGGCTGACCCTGGAGCTGGGCGGCAAGGCGGCGAACATCGTGTTCGACGACGCCCCGATCGACCAGGCCGTCGAGGGCATCGTCCGCGGCATCTTCTTCAACCAGGGCCACGTGTGCTGTGCCGGCTCCCGGCTGCTGGTGCAGGAGTCGGTGCACGACGAGCTGCTGGCCTCCCTGCAGCGGCGCATCGGCACGCTGCGCATCGGCGACCCGCTGGACAAGAACACCGACATCGGCGCGATCAACTCGGCCGAGCAGCTGGTCCGGATCCGCGAGCTGTCCGAGATCGGCGAGGCGGAGGGGGCACGGCGCTGGCAGCCCGAGTGCACGCTGCCCGACCGGGGCTGGTGGTTCCCGCCCACGGTGTTCACCGACGTCTCCGCCGCGCACCGCATCGCCCGGGACGAGGTGTTCGGTCCGGTGCTCTCCGTGCTCACCTTCCGCACCCCCGACGAGGCGGTCGCCAAGGCCAACAACACCACGTACGGGCTGTCGGCCGGGGTCTGGACGGAGAAGGGCTCCCGGATCCTCTCGATCACCGACCGGCTGCGCGCCGGGGTGGTCTGGGCCAACACCTTCAACGAGTTCGACCCGACCTCGCCGTTCGGCGGCTACAAGCAGTCCGGGTACGGCCGCGAGGGCGGCCGGCAGGGGCTCGCGGCCTACCTGCAGGGAGACGACCGATGAGCGACCGGCTGGCCGTGCGCAAGACCTACAAGCTCTACCTGGGCGGGGCGTTCCCCCGCTCGGAGTCCGGCCGCACGTACGAGGTGACCGACGCGCGGGGTCACTTCCTGGCCAACGCCGCCCGGGCGTCCCGCAAGGACGCGCGGGACGCCGTCGTGGCTGCCCGCGGCGCGTTCGCGAAGTGGTCCGGCGCCACCGCCTACAACCGGGGCCAGGTGCTCTACCGGGTCGCCGAGGTGATGGAGGGCCGCGCCGCGCAGTTCGCCGAGGAGGTCGCAGCCGGCGAGGGGCTGTCGGCGGGCAAGGCGCGCGCCGCCGTCGACGCCGCGATCGACCGGTGGGTCTGGTACGCCGGGTGGACCGACAAGCTCGCCGGCGTCCTGGGCAGCAGCAACCCGGTCGCCGGCCCGTACTTCGGGTTCTCGGTGCCCGAGCCGACCGGGGTGGTCGCCGTCCTGGCGCCGCAGCGCAGCTCGCTGCTCGGGCTGGTGAGCGTGGTCGCGCCGGTGCTGGCCGCGGGCAACACCGCGGTCGTGGTCAGCTCGCTGGCGCGCCCGCTGCCGGCCATCACCCTCGGCGAGGTGCTGGCCACCTCCGACGTCCCCGGCGGCGTGGCCAACCTGCTCACCGGGGACGCCGCGGAGCTCGGCCCGTGGCTGGCCGAGCACGCGGACGTCGACGGGATCGACCTGGCCGGCGCACCCACGCCGCTGGCCATGGAGCTGGAGCGCTCGGCCGCCGGCACGATCAAGCGGGTGCTGCGCGCGCCGGCCGAGGAGCCGGACTGGACGGCGGACCCCGGGTTGTCCCGGATGCGCCCGTTCCTGGAGACAAAGAGCGTCTGGCATCCGATGGGGGTGTGAGGCCCCGTCCAGGGTCCCGCCCTGAGCTGGCGAAGGGTGGGGAGGACGGGTCCTCCTGCTGGCATCCGATCGGCGTCTGAGGGAAGGGCCGGCGGCCGCGTCACCACTCGGCGCGCCGGGCGATGCCCTCCAGCTCCCCCGGCTCGGGCCGGGCGTCGGCGGGCTGGTCCGGCCAGCGCTCGACCACGCCGGTCGCCCAGTCCGCCCAGTCGTCGACCATCCGGTAGTACGCCGTCAGGAAGCCGCCGACCAGCGCCCCCTGCGCGGCACGCTCCTGGAAGGGACCCTCGCCGGCGGCGTAGCTGCGTGCGGCCGCGGCGTTCTCCCGGTTGCGTTCGGCCGCCCACTCCCGGACGGAGGCCAGGGTCGCCAGGGTGTCGGCCCGGGTGCCGTACTCCGCGAAGCCGACCTTCAGCAGCCCCTCGAACTCGAGGACCGGGCCGTCTCCCGGCACGGCGAGCCAGTCCGCCAGCGCCCGCCGCCCCTCGTCGGTGATGGAGTACACGGTGCGCACCCGGCGGCCGACCCGCTCCGACCGCGCCCGAGCGAGGCCGCGGCGGGCGAGCTTCTTGGGCTCCTCGTAGAGCTTGCTGGTCGCGCGCGGCCACATCCGGCCGAGGCTCCGGTCCATCTGCCGGGTCAACTCGTAGGTGCTCCATGGCCGCACGCCCAGCAGGCACAGCAGCGCGAAGGACGTCGTGGTGAGCCGCGACGCCGGAGCGGGGTCCTTCTCGGCCATGGGATCGAGCCTCTCGTTGACGCGTGCGTCCCCGAGGAGTAGACACCAGATACTCCCCAAGGGACTACATGAGGCGGTGGCAGCCGTGACGCCGACGTCGTTGCAGGTCGATCCGACCAATGCCGACCAGGCCCGGGCGTGGAACGGGGACCAGGGCGCCTACTGGGCCGCGCACGCGTCCGCCTTCGAGTCCGCGGCCAGCGGCTACGACGACGCCTTCTCCGCCGCGACCGCCATCACGGCCGGCGAGCGGGTCCTCGACGTGGGCTGCGGCGCCGGCGGGACCACCGTGGCGGCCGCCCGGCGAGCCGGCCCGGCGGGGGACGCGCTCGGCGTCGACCTCTCCGCACCCCTGCTCGAGGTCGCCCGGGCCCGCGCCCGCGCGGAGGGCATCGGCAACGCGCGGTTCCTCCAGGCCGACGCCCAGGTGCACCCCTTCCCGACGGCCGGCTTCGACGTCGTCATCAGCCGGACGGGCGCCATGTTCTTCGGCGACCCGGTCGCCGCCTTCACCAACCTGGCCCGGGCCGTGCGGCCTGGTGGACGGATGGTGCTGCTCGCCTGGCAGTCGCTGGACCGCAACGAGTGGCTGACGGCACCAGTGGCCGCCCTCGCGGCCGGCCGTGAGATCCCCACCCCACCGCCGCACGCACCGGGCCCCTTCGCGTTCGGTGACCCGGACCGGGTGCGCGACCTCCTCGGGTCGGCCGGGTGGGCCGACGTCCGCTGCACCGACGTCCAGGCGCCGCTGCGGTACGGCGGCGACGTCGAGGAGGCCCACCAGCTGGTCAGCGGGTTGATGTCCTGGCTGCTCGCCGACCTGGACGACGAGCGGCGGAGGCAGGCGCTGGAGGACCTCCGCCGCTCGCTGCAGGAGCACCTCGGGCCCGGCGGCGTCCGGTACCGATCGGCCGCGTGGCTGGTCACGGCCCGCCGCCCCTGAGAGCGGAGCCGGATCGAGCCCGCTTCGCGAGCACACAGCCGTTACGGGCAGGATGGACCGGTGGCCAGGCCCAGCATCGTCCCGATCGCCCTCACCCTCGATGATCGAACCGGCTACACGCTGTGGGCTCCGCCCTGGGAGGAGGACGGCGAGGAGTGGCAGGCGTTCCTCGGCAGCACCGTCGAGGACGAGGACGACGAGGACGGCGACGCCACCGCCGTCGTCCACCTGTTCCCCTCCCCCGCCGCGCTGGCGGTGTTCTGCCGCACCGCCACCGACCACGACCTCGCCGACCACCCGGTCTGGCCGGTCGTGGCCACGCTCGGCGCGGCGGACCTGACCCCCGACGAGGAGCACCGGTACGACCTGGACGGCGTCTACGACGTGGTCGCGGAGAACCCGGACCGCTGGGCCGTCGAGGAGCTGGCCTCGGTGGTCGACATGGTGGGCCGGATCGCCGAGTGCTGCGACGCCGCCGGTGACGATGACGACGACCTCGACGACGACGAGGACGAGACCGCCTTCGAGAACGTCGCCGAGCTGGTCGCCCGTCCCGAGGTCGCCGCACTCGGCCTCGGGGTGCAGGCCTTCCTCGGCCGCGACGGCGAGGAGGCATGGTCGCGCCTGGGCACCGCCGTCGACGACCTGTGGGAGGACGTCCTCGAGGAGCTCGACGAGCACCTCGACTGGACCGGCGCCGGCACGGTCTCCCCCGACGACTACCCGCCGGCCGGCGAGGAGGCCGAGGCCCGCGCCGCGGACCCGGACGACCTCGAGGACGGCGACGTCACCCTCGTCGACGAGGACGAGGACGTGGAGGTCGTCGACGCCGCGCCGGACGCCGCCACCCGCCGGCCGGCCGGGGCGACCGCCGCCGCACCCGCGGAGGTCACCGGCACCCGGACCATCGCCGGCGGTGGCCGGCTGAGCGCCAGCCCCGCCGCCGTGGCCGCGGCCCAGGAGTTCTGGGAGGCGGTCGGCATCCTGCCGGTGGAGCTCGTCGTCCCGGAGGGCGCCGGGCTGACCCTGCGCTGCTACGTGGAGGACCGGGCCCGGTTCCTCGGCCGGGACGGCCGGGTCTTCCTCTTCCCCTCACCTGAGGAGCTGACCCGGTTCTGCGCCGGCGACGAGCCGCACGACCTGACCGAGATCGCGTCCTGGCCGGAGGTCGCCGACACCGACGTCCCGCCGCTGCCGGCCGACCAGGACCGCTACGACCTCCCGCAGTTCGGCGAGGTGCTCGACGAGGTCGCCGCCGGCGCCGGCGGGCTGGTGCAGCACGAGGCCCTGCTGCTACCGGTCGAGGGCGTGCGCGACGTCGCCGAGTACGCCGGTCTCGCCCGGGTCGAGCAGCTGCTGTCGCCGGGCACGCCGCTGGGCCGGGCGGTGGCCCGCGGCGAGGCCGATCCGACGGCGCTGCTGCCCGCCGAGGAGGCCGGTGCGCTGCGCGCCGCGTGGGACGACGTGGTGACCGAGGTCAGCGGGGCGCTGGTCTTCCGCACCTGAGCGACGGCTGGGACGGCGACGGCCGGCCCCCGCGGTAGCGGGAGCCGGCCGTCGCCGTCAGGCCCCCTTGCAGGGTCCCGGCGCGAGCTAGCGAGCGGCGGGGGGCAAGGGGGTCCTTTTCAGTAGGAGCGGGTCGGGCGGCCGCCGGAGCGCTGCCCCTCGCCCTGGCCGCGGTAGCCACCGGGACGCCGGTCCCGGTCACCGTGCGGGCGCTCGCCCTGCGGGCGGCCGCCGTACGACCGCTCCCCGGAGGGCCGCTCGCCCTGCGGGCGGTCGCCGAAGGACCGGTCGCGGTCGCCGAAGGAGCGACGCGGACCAGCGCGGTGACCGCCGGGACGCTCGCCGTCGCGACGCGGGCGCCGGCCACCGGGACCACCGGCCGGACGGCGCGACTCGCGGACCGGACGGGCGACCGGCTCGACGAACGTGCCGCCGGCGACCAGCTCGTCGATCGGGGCGTCACCCGGGCGGACCCGGGTGACCTGCGGGTCGACCTTGGCCTGGCGGAACCGGCGCTTGGCCTGGCCCACCTGGTCGGGCAGGAGCAGGGAGACCACGACACCCGCGGCACCGGCGCGCGCGGTGCGGCCGGAACGGTGCAGGTAGGTCTTGTGGTCTGCCGGCGGGTCGTAGTGCAGGACCAGCGAGACGTCGTCCACGTGGATGCCGCGGGCGGCGACGTCGGTGGCCACCAGCACCGGGCTGCGGGCGTCGGTGAACGCCTCCAGCGCCCGGCGGCGCGCCGCCTGCGGCAGGCCGCCGTGGATCGGCTCGGCGTGGATGCCGACGGCCTGCAGGTTGCCGGCCAGCCGGTCGGCACCGTGCTGGGTGCGGACGAAGACGATGATCCGGCCCGGGCGGGAGGCCATCTGCTCGGCGACCTTCAGCTTGTCCGGGAAGGACACGCTGTAGGCCAGGTGCTCGGCAGCCGGGCCGGTGTCCTCCGCGCGGACGACCTCGTGCCGGGCCGGGTCCTTGAGGTAGCGGCGGACCAGGGTGTCGACCTCGCCGTCCAGGGTGGCCGAGAACAGCAGCCGCTGGGCGTCGCGCCGGGTCTGGTCGAGCAGCTCCTTGACCACCGGCAGGAAGCCGAGGTCGGACATGAAGTCCGCCTCGTCGATGATCGAGACCTCGACCTCGGCGAGGGTGGCCTCGCCCTGGTTGATGAGGTCCTGCAGCCGGCCGGGGGTGGCGATGAGCACGTCCACGCCGCGGCGCAGCTGCTGGATCTGGCGGTACATCGAGGCGCCGCCGTAGACGGCCGCCATCTGCACGCCGATGGCCTGACCGAGCGGGGCCAGGTTGTCGTGCACCTGCTGGGCCAGCTCACGGGTGGGCACCAGCACCAGGCCGCGGGCGGGGCGGCGGCCCTGCCGCACGTCCGCGCCGATCCGGGCGAGCATCGGCAGGCCGAACGCGAGCGTCTTGCCCGATCCGGTGGCGGCCTTGCCGAGCACGTCGCGCCCGGCGAGCGCGTCGGGCAGCGCGGAGGTCTGGATGGCGAACGGGTGCCGGATGCCGCGCCGCTCCAGGCCGGTCACCAGCTGCGGGGGCAGCCCCAGCTCGGCGAAGGTCGGGCCGGTGGGCTCGGGGGTCTCCTCGGTCACGGCCGCGGCCGTGGTCTCGGGGAGGTCGTTCTCGGGGGCGTTCTGGACGTCGACAGAGTCGAACGAGGACAAGCGGGGACTCCGATACAGATCGGTGCGCGTCCCGTGGTGGTGCAGGGACGCGGGAAGCCCGGCGTCCTCACTGGCGATCGTTCTGCGTCAGCGGTGACGCCGGATCTGCACGGATGCGCTCGTACCCGGACAGTTCCGTCCGGGAGGATGGCCGGCAGACGCCGACCCACACAGGTTAGCAGCGTCGGACCTGGGATGATTCCCGCCCGTGGCGTGACCGGCGACGCAGCGTCGCCGGTCAGTCCGCCTCCTCGTCGACGTCCCCGGCGGTGACGGCCAGCACGCCGCCGACGTCGCTGAGCCACGCGGCGAGGTCCGTGGCGGTCCCCGGCCCTCGACGGTCGGCTGCCGGGACACCCGCCGGCCACCCCGCCCGCCGTCGTCCCACCGGTCATCCTCGTCCGGTGCGGTGGCCAGGTGCCGGACGGCGAAGCCCCGGCTGGTGCGCTCCGCCAGCGCCCGGCGCAGCACGCCCCCGCCCTCCCGGTAGGTCAGGTGCACCTGGTGGACGCCGGTCAGCCGCCGCGACAGCCGCCGGGACAGCGGCGTGAACCCGTACACGATGACGAAGTGCCCCGCGGTCACCAGGACGGCGAGCAGCGGCAGCCCGGCACCGGCGGCCATGCCGACCGCCGCGGTCAGCCAGACGACGGCGGCCGTGGTCAGCCCGCGGACGGCGTCGCGGCGGACGAACAACAGCCCGCCGCCGATGAAGCCCAGGCCCGAGACGACCTCCGCGGCCATCCGGGAGGGGTCGATGCTGACCCCCGGACCGGCGACGTCGAAGAAGCCGTACTTGCTGATCAGCATGAACAGCGCGGATGCGAACCCGACGATGGTGAGCGTGCGCAGCCCGGCCGACTTCTGCCGCAGCTCCCGCTCCAGCCCGATCAGCGCCGACAGCAGGAAGGCGACCCCCAGGTCACCGACCTGCTCCCAGTCCTGCCCGAGGGGTGGGTCAGCGCCAGCGCCGTCACGGTGGTCAGGCGCGCAGCGCGGCGTACCCGGGACGGACGACGTCGGCCAGCAGCCGCGCGCGCTCGGTGTCGTCCACGAAGGCGGCGGCGAGGGCCCGCTCGGCGACGGTCTGCACGTCGTCCCAGGTCCAGCCGAACGTCCCGGCCACCGCGGTCAGCTCGCTGCTCGCCGAGACCCCGCTCATCAGCCGGTTGTCGGTGTTGAGCGTGACGGCGAACCCGGCCCGGTGCAGCCGGTCGACCGGGTGCGCGGCCAGCGACGGGTAGGCGCCGGTCTGCACGTTGGACGACGGCGCGACCTCCAGGACGACCTGCTCGTCGCGCACCCGCTGGGCGACCGGGCCGAGCGGGCCGTCGGGCTGGACCTCGTCGGCGATGCGCACCCCGTGGCCGAGCCGCTCCGCCCCGGCGCCGTCCAGCGCGGCGAGGATGGAGGGGATGCCGGCCGCCTCACCGGCGTGCACGGTCCGGTGCGCCCCGGCCCGGTCGAGGACGGCGATCGCCTCCGGGATGCGGTCCGGCGGGAACCCGTCCTCGGGGCCGGCCAGGTCGAAGCCGACCACCCCGACGTCGAGGTGGCGGACGACCTGCCGGGCGACCTCCACCCACCGGTCGGCCTGGCGCATCGCGCACAGGAGGGTCCCGACGACGATCGGCCGGCCGGCCGCCGCGGCCTCGTGCGCGCCCTGCGCGTACCCGTCGAGCATCGCCTCGACGGCCGCCTCCAGCGGCATGGCGGTCAGCAGCTCGGGGGCCATCCGCACCTCGGCGTAGACGACGCCGTCGGCGGCCAGGTCGAGGGCGCACTCCCGGGCGACCCGCTGGACCGCCTCGGGTCGCTGCATCACCGCCACGGTGTGCGCGAAGGTCTCCAGGTAGCGCACCAGGGACCCGGAGTCCGCGGCCTCGCGGAACCAGCGCCCCAGCGCCTCCGGCTCGTCGGCGGGCAGGTCGCGGTAGCCCGCCTCCTCGGCCAGCTCGAGCACCGTGCCGGGCCGCAGGCCGCCGTCCAGGTGGTCGTGCAGCAGCACCTTCGGCGCGCGGGCGAGGGTCTCGGCGGTGATGTCGGCGGGCATCCGGAGAAGCTACCTGTCGCCGCGGTCCTGCCAGCGGAAGGTGCGCAGGCACAGCACCAGCCCGAGCAGGCACCAGATGCCCAGCACGAGCGCGACGCGCCCCAGCTCCCAGCTGCCGGCCGGCTCGTCGGCCGCCAGCTGCTCGGGGAGGAACACCGACCGCATGCCCTGCGCCATCCACTTGACCGGGAACAGCGAGGCGATGGTCTGCACCCAGTGCGGCAGCTGCCCGAAGGGCATGAACACCCCGGAGACGAACATCAGCAGCAGCGCCGCGGGGCTCACCAGCGCCGACGCCGCCCGCCGGTTGGGCGCGAGGCTGGAGACGGCGATCCCGAGCAGCGTGCAGGCGGTGATGCCGAGCAGGCCGACCCAGGCGAAGGTGAGCCAGTCCCGGGCCGAGGGCAGCGCGGTGTCGTAGACGAGGACGCCCACGACGAGCAGCAGCGCGATGGTGACCGCCGCGACGGCGAGCACCTGCACAACCTTGCCGACGAAGTAGGCGCTGGCCGGCATCGGGGTGCCGCGCAGGCTCTTCAGCGTCCCGTCGGACCGCTCGCTGGCGATGTAGATGCCCAGGTTCTGCAGGCTCGCCCCGACGATGCCGGCCACGATCACGCCGGCCATGAAGTACTGCGAGAAGTCGACGCCGTACCCGATGTCGTACTCGAGGACCGAGCCGACCCCCAGCAGCAGGACCACGGGGAACAGGACGGTGAAGGTCACCGCCTCGCGCTGCCGGAAGAACTCCTTGAGCTCGACCGAGATCCGGGTGCCGTAGGCCCCGGGCAGCGGGGTCTCCGTCGAGCTCACGGACGGTCTCCGATCATGCGCAGGTACGTGTCCTCCAGCGTCGGCCGGCTGACCGCGAGGTCCGGCACCTCGCCGGGGAAGCGCGCTGCCAGCTCCCGCACGAAGGCGGTCGGGGTGGCGGTCTCGGCGGTGCGCCGGACGCCGTCCTCGGTCCAGGAGACGACCGCCGGGGCGAGCCCTCGCCCACCCAGCTCGCCGGGGACCCCGATCTCCAGCACCCGGCCGTGCGCGATCACGCCCACCCGGTCGGCCAGCGCCTCGGCCTCGTCGAGGTAGTGGGTGGTGAGGAGGATCGTCGTGCCGAGCTCCCGCAGCTCGCGGACCAGCGCCCAGAACTGCCGCCGGGCCTCCGGGTCGAAGCCGGTGGTCGGCTCGTCCAGGAACAGCAGCTTCGGCCGCCCGACGATGCCCAGCGCGACGTCCAGCCGGCGGCGCTGCCCGCCGGAGAGGGTGCGGCCGCGGGCCCCGGCCTTCTCCGTGAGGCCGACCAGCGCGAGCACCTCGCCGGGGTCGCGGGGGTCGGGGTAGTAGGACGCCTGCGCCTGCAGCAGCTCGCGGCAGGTGAGCTGGCTGTCCCCGGCGCCGGACTGCAGCACGATGCCCAGGTCGGCCTTCCAGCGGCGGCCGCCGGTGGCCGGGTCGACCCCGAGGACCCGCACCTCGCCGTCGTCCCGGTCCCGGAAGCCCTCCAGCACCTCGACGGTGGTGGTCTTGCCGGCACCGTTCGGGCCGAGCAGCGCGAAGATCTCGCCGCGCCGGATGTCCAGGTCGATCCCGTCGACGGCGGCGCGGTCGCCGTACCGCTTGACGAGGCCGCGGACGGAGATCGCGGCGTCCGGGTCGAGCTCCTCCGTCGGCCGCCTCCAGGGTCCCGCCGCCAGCCCTGCCGGCCCCGTACCGGGGTCCGCTCCGAGCGGGCGAGGGGTGGGGAGGACGGGGTCCTTCTCGGTGGGGAGGAGGTGGTCCTTCTGCACGAGGGCCCAGTGTCCTCCCCAGCGCCGAGCGCTCCGCGCCCCCCACCCCTCGTCCTCCGCGATCATGCAGTCGGGGACGCGGCGCGCCGTCCGCGGACGGCATGTCGCGTCCTCAGCTCCATGATCGTCGGGGGGCGGCGTCGGGGGTGCGGGCCGGCTCAGGCGGTGAGCCGGTCGACGACCAGCGGCAGCGGCCGGTCGCCGGTGTCGACGCCGATCGCCCCCTCCAGCGCCTCCAGCGCCCGCGGGATGCGCGCGGCATCATCGGTGTGCAGCTCCAGCAGCGGCTGCCCGGCGGTGACCCGCTCGCCCACCCCAGCGGCCCAGGTGACCCCGGCCGCGGCGGACACCGGGTCCTCCTTGCGGGCCCGGCCGGCACCCAGCCGCCAGGCGGCGACGCCCAGCGCGTAGGCGTCCAGCCGGGTGAGGGTGCCGGTCGTGGGGGCGGTCACCACCTGCCGCTCGGCCGGCTGCGGCAGCGGGGCGTCCGGGTCGCCGCCCTGGGCGCTGATCATGCGCCGCCACACGTCCATGGCCCGCCCGTCGGCGAGCGCGTCGGCGGGGTCGACGTCGTCCCGGCCCGCGCCGGCGAGCATCTCCCGGGCCAGGGCGAGGGTGAGCTCGACGACGTCGGCGGGCCCGCCCCCGGCGAGCACCTCGACGGACTCGGCCACCTCCACGGCGTTGCCCGCCGCGCGGCCCAGCGGGCGGTCCATCGCGGTCACCAGCGCCACCGTGCGCACCCCGGCCGCCTCCCCCAGCCCGACCATGGTGCGGGCCAGCTCCCGGGAGGAGTCGACGTCCTTCATGAACGCCCCCGAGCCGGTCTTGACGTCCAGCACGAGCGCGTCGGCGCCCTCGGCGATCTTCTTGCTCATGATCGAGCTGGCGATCAGCGGGATCGACTCGACGGTGCCGGTCACGTCCCGCAGCGCGTAGAGCCGCTGGTCCGCCGGCGCGAGGTCGTTGCCCGCCGCGCAGATGACCGCGCCGACGTCCCGCAGCTGCTGCACGTACTCGGCGTCGGTCAGCGACGCCCGCCAGCCGGGGACCGACTCCAGCTTGTCCAGCGTGCCGCCGGTGTGGCCGAGCCCCCGGCCGGACAGCTGGGGCACCGCGACGCCGCAGGCGGCGACCAGCGGCGCGAGCGGCAGCGTGGTCTTGTCCCCGACCCCGCCGGTGGAGTGCTTGTCGGCGGTGGGCCGGCCCAGCGAGGACAGGTCCTTGCGGACGCCGGAGTCGATCATCGCCTGGGTCCAGACGGCCAGCTCGTCCGGCGACATGCCGCGGAAGAGGACCGCCATGAGCAGCGCGCTCATCTGCTCGTCGGGCACCTCCCCGGCGGTGTAGGCGCCGATCACCCAGCGGATCTGCTCCGGGGTCAGCGGCCGCCCGTCCCGCTTGGCGCGGATGACGTCGATGGCGTCGAACGCGGTCATGCACGCCCCTCGCGCTCGGCGGCCGCGACGAGGTCGTCGGGACCGAACGCGTCGGGCAGCACCTGGCTCATGGGCACGATGCCCAGCGACACCGTCTCCAGCAGCATCGCGGCACCGCCGTGCTCCCACAGCAGCTGCCGGCAGCGGCCGCAGGGCATCAGCGGCTGCCCGTCCCCGCCGACGCAGGCGACCGCCACCAGCCGGCCGCCGCCGGTGCGGGCCAGGTCGCTGACCATGCCGCACTCGGCGCACAGCCCCACCCCGTAGGAGGCGTTCTCGACGTTGCAGCCGGTCACCACCCGGCCGTCGTCGACCAGCCCGGCGACCCCGACGGGGAACTTCGAGTAGGGCACGTAGGCGTGCGTCATGACCTCCCGCGCGGCGGTGCGGAGGACGTCCCAGTCGATCTCGGGTGCAGTCATCGGGTCGCTCCCGCGGCCCGCTCCGCTCCTCGCTCGCTGGCGCTCGCTGCGATGCTCACGAGCCTGTCCGCTCCCATCAGTGCTCTCCTCGTCGGTAGACCAGCCCGTCGGCCTTCGGCATCCGGAGCCGCTGGGAGGCCAGCGACAGCACCAGCAGCGTGACCAGGTGCGGGGTGAAGGAGACGATGCCCGTCGGCAGCTCCTCGATGGTCAGGTAGCCGGCCATGGCGGCCGCGGCGAAGACCAGGGCGAGCACGCCCTGCACCACCCGCCGGCGGAGCAGCTGCCAGATGCCGATGGCCACCAGCAGCACCGCGACCAGCAGCAGCAGGGCGACCACCGCGCTGCGGCTGCGCAGCTGCAGCCCGTCGGCGAAGCCGAACAGCAGCGCGCCGCCGGTGAGCCCGCCGGGCCGCCAGTTGCCGAAGATCAGCGCCGCGAGGCCGATGAAGCCGCGGCCGTTGGTCTGGCCCTCGCGGTAGATGTTCGCGATGAACACCAGGACGACGCCGCCCAGGCCGGCCAGCGCGCCGGAGATGATGACCGCGATGTACTTGATCCGGTACACCGCGACGCCGAGGGAGTCCGCGGCGACCGGGTTCTCGCCGCAGGACCGCAGCCGCAGCCCGAACGCGGTGCGCCACAGCAGCAGGTAGGTGGCCGGCACCAGCAGCACCGCGATCAGCGTCAGCACGCCCACGCTGGTGGTGAAGCCGCGCAGCACCCCGGCCAGGTCGCTGACCAGGAACCAGTGCAGCTCCTCCAGCCGGCCGAGCAGGTCCGGCCCGCTGGAGAGCACCGGCACGGAGAACGACGGCGGCCGGCTCGCCATCCCCGGTGACTGGGTGATGCCGGCACCGTCGTCCCGCCCGGTGTAGACCGACTCGGAGAGGAACCGGACGACGCCCGCGGCGAGGATGTTGATCGCCACGCCGGAGATCACGTGGTCGACCCCGAAGGTCACCGTGGCGACGGCGTGGAGCAGCCCGCCCAGCGCGCCGAACAGCAGCCCGCCGATGATCGCCGCCTGCCAGCCCCACTGGTAGCCGGCGTACCCGGCCCCCCAGGTGCCCAGGATCATCATGCCCTCGAGGCCGATGTTGACCACGCCCGCGCGCTCGGCGTACAGCCCGCCCAGCGCGACCAGCAGGATCGGCGCGGTCAGCAGCAGGGCGGCGGAGAACGTCGAGGACGACGTCAGCGCGTCCTCGCCGCTGACGACCCGCACCAGGGAGATGAGCACGAGCAGCAGGGCGACCCCGAGCCAGACCCGCCGGGCGCCGGTCAGACCGCGGAGGCGACCCGCCACCCCGGACGGCGCCGAGGTGTCCGTCGACGTCGTCGTGCTCATGAGGTGACCTCCTGGGCGGCGGCCGGCTGCGGCGCCTGCGGCACCGGCGCGCTCGGCGCCTGGCGGCTGGCCCGCTCGGCCGCGCGGCGGCTCAGCCGCCGGGCGATCTCGTTGGCGACGACCACCGCGAGCACGATCGTGCCCTGGATGATCGTGACGACCGAGGACGGGAGCTGGGCCGCCTGCAACGGCACCGAGGCCCGGTCGAGGAAGGCGTAGAGCACCGCGGCGAGGGCGATGCCGGCGGGGCTGTTGCGGCCCAGCAGCGCGACGGCGATGCCCAGGAAGCCCAGCCCGGAGGTGAAGTCGCTGTTGTACTCGTAGGTGCGGCCGAGCAGGTCGGGCAGCCCGATGAGCCCGGCCACCGCCCCGGACAGCAGCATGGTCTTCACCACCATGCCCCGGGCGTCGACGCCGCTGGCGCTGGCCGCCGACGGCGAGAGGCCGGTGGCCCGCAGGTCGAACCCGAAGCGGGTCCGCTGCAGCAGCACCCACACCAGGACCCCGACGACCACCGCCACCAGCAGGAAGCCGTACAGCTGCCGCGGCGGGTTGGCCAGCCCGAGGACGTCGAAGACCCCGTTGAGCCCGCCGATCCGGCCGGACTCGGGGATCTCTGCGGTGGCGACGATCGAGGCGCCCTCCGGGCTGCCCCGGAACGGCCCGGTGAGCAGGTAGGAGGCCAGGCCCAGCGCGATCGTGTTCAGCATGATCGAGCTGATCACCTCGCTCACCCCGCGGGTGACCTTGAGGACGGCGACGATCCCGGCCCACAGCGCGCCGACGACCATCGCGACCGCGATGATCAGCGCGACGTGCAGCGGCCCGGGCAGGACGACGGCGGCACCCACCGTCGCGGCGATGATCGTGGCCATCCGGTACTGGCCCTCGACGCCGATGTTGAACAGCCCCATCCGGAACCCGATCGCCACCGCGAGGCCGGCGAGGAACAGCGGCAGCGCCCGGTTGAGGACGGCGACCATCTGGGTGACCTGCTGGCTGGGGGTGTCCCCGAAGTCGGCCATCACCGACAGCACCCGGAACGGGTTGACCCCGAGCGCGCCCATCACCAGCCCGGAGATGGCCAGCGCGATGAGCAGCGCCATCGCGGGGGCCAGCAGGACCGCGCCCCACCGGCGCAGCGGGCTCACGCCGCGCCCGCCGGGGACGGGTGGTGCCCGCCGGTCATGTGCCCGCCGAGCTCCTCGGGGGTGACCGAGCGGGGGTCGACGGTGGCGACCAGCTGCCCGCGCAGCATGACGTGCAGGGTGTCGGACAGGCCGATCAGCTCCTCGAGGTCCGCGGAGACCAGGACGATGGCCATCCCCTCGGCGCGGGCGTCCTTCAGCAGCTCCCAGATGACCGCCTGGGCGCCGACGTCGACGCCCCGGGTCGGATGGGCGGCCAGCAGCACCCGGGGGTGCGCGCTCATCTCCCGCCCGACGATCAGCTTCTGCTGGTTGCCGCCGGAGAGGGCGACGGCGAGGGTGTCCGGGCCGGGCGCGCGGACGTCGTAGTCCCGCATGATCCGCCCGGTGTCCTCCCGGGCCGCCTTCCGGTCGATGAACCGGCCGTTGCCCGCCGGCGGGCGGGTCTGGTGACCGAGGATGCGGTTCTCCCACAGCGGGGCCTCGAGCAGCATCCCCTGCCGGTGCCGGTCCTCGGGGATGAAACCGATGCCGCTCTCCCGCCGGCGGCGGGTCGACCAGCCGGTGATGTCCTGCCCGCCGAGGGCCACCGTGCCGGCGGAGGGCAGGCGCAGGCCCAGCAGCGCGTCGATCAGCTCCGCCTGGCCGTTGCCCTCGACACCGGCGATCCCGACGACCTCGCCCTCGCGGACGGTCAGCGTGACGTCCTCCACCACGGCCCGTCCGCCGCCGGCACCGGGCACGGTGAGCCCGCGCACCTCGAGCACGGGCACCTCGCGCACCGTGGACTCGCGCGTGGCCGGGGTGGGCAGCTCGGCGCCGACCATCATCTCGGCGAGCTGCCGGGCGGTCGTCGTCCGGGGATCGGCGGTGCCCACCGTCGTCCCCCGCCGGATGACGGTGATGGTGTCGGCGACCTTGCGGACCTCGTCGAGCTTGTGCGAGATGAAGATGACCGTCAGGCCCTCGCGCTTGAGCTCGGCCAGGTTGCCGAACAGCTCGTCGACCTCCTGCGGCACGAGGACGGCGGTGGGCTCGTCGAGGATCAGCGTGGTCGCGCCCCGGTAGAGGACCTTGGCGATCTCGACGCGCTGCCGGTCCCCGACACCGAGGTCCTCGACCAGCTCATCAGGGTCCAGCCCGAGGGAGTAGCTGTCGGAGATCTCCCGGATGCGGCGGCGCGCGGTGGCCCGGTCCAGCCGGCCGCCGCGGGTCGGCTCGCTGCCGAGGACGACGTTCTCCAGGACGGTGAAGTTGTCGGCCAGCATGAAGTGCTGGTGCACCATGCCGATGCCGGCGGCGATCGCGTCGTTGGGGCTGCGGAAGTGCACCTCGCGGCCGCCGACGAGGACCTGCCCCTCGTCCGGGCGGTGCATCCCGTACAGCGTCTTCATCAGCGTGGACTTGCCGGCCCCGTTCTCGCCGACGATGGCGTGCACCTCGCCCCGGGTGACGCGCAGCTCGATGTCCTTGTTGGCGACTACGCCGGGGAAACGCTTGGTGATCCCGCGCAGCTCCACCGCGAGCGGTGTCGACTCGTCCAATCCTGTCTCCTCGGGGCCGGTGCGGTGGGGGCGGCCGCGGCGGGGGTCCTCCCGACCGCGACCGACGGCGTCCTCACTCGACGCCGAGACCGTACACACGGAAAACGACGGGTCCGGGGGCTGTGGCGCCCCGGACCCGCCGCCTTCCGTCCGTGCTCAGGAACTGCTCCCCGCGCAGCGCGTCACGGGGTGGTCGGGACCTCGATCTCGCCGCCGACGATCTGCTGCTCGAAGGTGTCCAGCTGGGCCGAGATGTCGTCGATCTTCCCGCCGGAGGTGGACAGGCCGACGCCCTCGGACTCGAGGTCGGCGACCCGGTCCTCGCCGCCGGTCACGGTGCCCTCGGAGTAGTCGGTGATGAACTGCTGGATCGCGTTGTCGACCCGCTTCAGCACCGAGGTCATGATGACCGCCTGCAGCGCCGGGTCACCGATCGTCTCGTACTGGTCGGAGTCGACGCCGATGGCCTGCCCGCCGGCCTCGGCCGCGGCGCGGAACACGCCCTGCCCGGAGGCGCCGGCGGCGTGGTACACGATGTCCGCCCCGCCCTGGTACATGCCCTGGGCCAACGTGTAGCCCTTGGCCGGGTCGGAGAAGCCGGAGAAGTCACCGGCGGGCGAGATGTACTGGACGTCGACCTGGATGCCCGGCTTGGCGGCCTGGGCGCCGGCGACGTAGCCGGCCTCGAACTCCTGGATCAGCGGCGACTCGACGCCGCCGACGAAGCCGATGTGGTTGGTCTGCGACTTCAGCGCCGCGGCCACACCACCGAGGAAGGAGCCCTCGTTGGCGGCGAACAGCAGACCGGTCACGTTGTCCAGACCGGCGTCGGCGACCGAGGAGTCGACGATCGCGAACGTCGTGTCGGGGTACTGCGGCGCCACCTCGGCGATCGCGTCGGCGAAGGCGAAGCCGACCCCGATGACCGGGTTGGAGCCGTCGTCGGCGAGCTGGGTGAGCAGGTCGACGCGGTTGGAGGCGTCGGCGTTCGGCGTGAGGTCGGTGACCGTGCCACCCAGCTCCTCGACGGCGGCCGAGGCGCCGGCGTAGGCGGAGTCGTTGAACGACTTGTCGCCCCGGCCGCCGGTGTCGTAGGCGATGCCGACCTGCAGCTCGCCGCCGCCCTCGGCGCTCGTGCCGGCGCTGCCGCCGCCGGCCGCGGGCTCGTCACTGGCACAGGCGGCCAGGGCCATGCTGCCGGCCAGCAGCAGCGCCATGGCCTGGGCGCTGGCCCTCATCCGACGCGCTCGGCGCAAGACGGTCTCCTCTCTCGGGGGCCGCGGACGACGTCGGTCGACCGCGTCCCGCTGCGGTGGATGTGCTGCCGTCCCCGCGCCGTCCGGCTCCCGCGTGCGCGGTCCGGCCAGGCGGCGGCGACTCCGGCACGCTAACGGCGGGCGGGAGCGGCGCAGGCGCCGGGAACCGGATAGAGACCCGATCGTTGCGTACCCGCCGCCCCGCCCGGCGGGCTAGCGTCCGGACCATGCGTCTGCTCCCGGCCGTCCGGCGCACCGCCGCGGGCCTCGCGGTGGGGCTCGTCCTGCTGGGCACCGGCGGCCCGGCGCTGGCCGAGGACGCCCGGCCCACGGTCGACCCCTCCGCGCCCTCCCCGACCGCCCCGTACGAGAACGGCCCGCCCCAGGGGCACGCCCCCGACGGCAGCACGGTGGGCGGTGAGGGGCTGGACACCCGCGGGCTGGTCACCACCGCCGGGGCGCCCGCGCTGCCCGAGGGCATCGACGCGCGTGGGTGGCTGGTCGCGGACGCGACCACCGGCGCGGTGCTCGGTGCGCGGGACCCGCACGGCCGCTACTACCCGGCGAGCACCCTCAAGACCCTGACGTTGCTCACCCTCGCGCCGGTGCTCGACCACGACCTCGTGGTGGAGGGGACGGAGGAGGACGAGGGGATCGAGGGCAGCCGGGTCGGGCTCGTGCGCGGCGGCCAGTACTCCGTGGACCTGCTGTTCCGGGCGCTGATGATGCAGTCGGGCAACGACGCGGCGAACGCCCTGGCCCGCGCGGCCGGCGGGGTGGAGAGCGCCGTCGCGGCGATGAACGAGACGGCGGAGCGGCTCGGGGCCGCCGACACCGTGGCCGGGACGCCGTCCGGGCTGGACGTCGCCGGGCAGTCCTCCTCGCCCTACGACCTGGCGCTGATCATGCGGCAGCTGGTGGCCGACCCCTACGCCCTCGACGTGCTGCAGACCCGGACCGCGCAGATGCCGCCCGTCCCCGGCCTGTCCGAGGGCTACCAGATCCAGAACGAGGACACCCTGCTCGACACCTACCCCGGCACGCTGGGCGGCAAGAACGGGTTCACCGACGCCGCCCGGCACACCTTCGTCGCCGCCGCGGAGCGGGACGGGCGGCGGCTGGTGGTCAGCGTCATGCAGGCCGAGCGGCTGCCGGTCAGCGCCCGGGACCAGGCGGCCCGGCTGCTGGACTGGGGGTTCGCCGTCCCGGCCGACGCGCGGGGGGTGGGGCGGCTGGTCGAGCCCGGGGAGGTGCCCATGGTCGCCGTCCCGGAGGGGTCCGGGACCGCCGACGGGGAGCTCTCGACCGAGGACGCCGCGGCCCTGTCGGCGTCGGCGGCGCGCACGCGCGGACCCGACATGGCGCTGGTCAGCGACGGCGGCGACGCCCGGTCGCCCTGGGTGCCGGTCGCCCTGGCGGCGGGCGCAGCCGGCATCGTCACCGCGACTCTGGTGGGGCGCCGACGGGCGGCCCGCCGCGTCCCGCCGAGCGGGCCAGCAGCCGGCCCGCCACCGCACCGGTCACCATCCCGGCACCCAGCAGACCCAGGACCAGCCTGACCGGGGACGTGGGGGAGCGCGGCTCGCCCGCAGCTGCCGGGGCGTCCGGCTCCGGCCCCGGCGCGGGCTCGGCGGGGGCACGCACCCGCTCGATCGCGGGGATCGTCGCCGTCCACGACGCGGTGTAGAACGCGAAGCGGGCGACCACGTTGATCCAGACGATCAGGCCGACGATCCCGCCGAGGGTCTGCGCGGTGACGTTGTCGCCGATGATGGTCAGGTAGGCGTTGCCGACCAGCTTGAGCAGCTCGAAGCCGACCGCACCGAACACCGCACCGGGCAGCAGCAGCCGCAGGCCGAACGGGTTGTCCGGCACCCCCTTGAGCAGCCAGAGGAACACCAGGGTGTCACCGAGCAGCGCGAGCAGGATCGCGATGCCGGCGGTGAGCAGGAAGAAGCCGGGGACGAGGTCCAGCCCGAGCCACTCGAGCAGCCGGGACGACGCCGCGGTGGCGGTGGTGGTCAGTCCGACGCTGATCCCCCCGGCGACGCCCAGGCCGAGCAGCGCCCCGAGGTCGCGGACCCGGTCGCGGAAGAAGTCCGCTGGGTCGGGCCGGCCGCGCCAGACGACGTCCATGCCCACCCGGAGCTTGTCGACCGCACCGAGCCCGATGAACAGGAAGCCGAGCAGGCCGAGCACCCCGACCACGCCGCGGGAGTCGATGGCGGCGTCCACCTGCTCGGCGAGCCGCTGCCCGGTGTCCCCCGGCACCGCGTCCTCGATGCCCTGGGCCAGGCGTTGCTCCAGCAGCGGGTTCCCCGACAGCACGTACCCGGCGACGGAGGCGGCCAGCAGCAGCACCGGGAACAGCGCGAGGAAGACGTAGTAGGTGACCCCGGCTGCCAGCAGGTCGCCCTGCACGCGGTTGTAGTGGCCACCGGCGTGCACCAGGTGGTCCAGCCACGGCCACCGGTCGCGGAACCGGCGGAGGACGCCTCGGGCACCGGTTGCGGCCCGGGCGAACACGTTCCCGCCGGGACCGGCAGCCGGGGCGGGAGGCCGCGGCTCGCTCACCGGTCGAGTGTCCCGGCTGGCGATCCCGCCCGCCGGGCCGCGGGGAGGGTCAGCCGGCGCCGGGCCCGGTGAGCGGGTACTCCTGGGACACCGCCCAGGCGCCGCCGGGCAGCTGCTCGAACTCGGTGAAGGAGTCGACCCGGAACTCGACGTGCAGGTCGGCCAGGCCGGCGTAGGCCATGTCCAGCATGTCGGTGGGCACGTCGTGGGCCACCGTGACGTGCGGGTGGTACGGGAAGTTCAGCGGCCGCGCGAGCGGGCCGCTGCGCACGTCGGCGGCGATCTGCTCGCAGTAGGCGATGCCCCGCGCGACGGCGACGAACACCACCTCCGACACCGGCCGGAACGTGCCCGTGCCCGACAGGTGCATGTCGAAGGGCGGATGTGCCGCGGCGACCCGCGCCAGGTGGGCGCTGATCGCCGACCGGTCGCCCACCGCCACCTCGGTGGGTGGCAGCAGGGTCACGTGCGGGGGCACCAGGCTGGCCTGCGGATCGCCGCACTTGCCGCGCCACTCGACGAACATCTGCGCCCAGGGCTCGGGGATCGACACGACCACACCCAGGACGGCGGTGTCCCGGGACCGGCGGGCGCCGAGGTCGTGGACGAAGGTGTCGTCGGCGCGGAAGGGGCGCTCGGTCACGCGACCTCCCCGCTCGTCGGTGCGCACGTGCTCACCGCGCCGCCCCGCCGGGCAGCAGGAAGCCCACCCGGTCGTACACGGTGGCCAGGGTGGCCGACGCCACCTCACGCGCCCGGGCGGCGCCGGCCGCGAGCACCCGCTCGAGCTCGGCGGGGTCGTCGAGCAGCTCGCGGGTGCGCTGCTGGATCGGGGCCAGCGCGTCGGTGACGACCTCGGCGAGCTCCTTCTTCAGGTCGCCGTAGCCGCGGCCGGCGAAGTGCTCCTCCAGCTCGGCGATGCTCCGGCCCGACAGCGCCGAGTGGATGACCAGCAGGTTGGTGACGCCCGGCTTCCCGACCGGGTCGGCGACGACCTCGCGGCCGGTGTCGGTGACCGCCGAGCGGATCTTCTTCGCGGTCACCTTCGGGTCGTCGAGCAGGTTGACGCAGCCGGCCGGCGGCAGGCTCTTGCTCATCTTCTTGTCCGGGGACTGCAGGTCCAGGACCTTGGCCGCGCCGGGCGGGGTAAACGCCTCCGGCAGGATGAAGGTCTGCCCGTACCGGCCGTTGAACCGGGTCGCGAGGTCGCGGGTCAGCTCCAGGTGCTGCTTCTGGTCCTCACCGACCGGCACCCGGGCGGCCTGGTAGAGCAGGATGTCCGCGGCCTGCAGCACCGGGTAGGTGAACAGGCCGACGCTGGTGCTCGCCGTCCCCTGGCGCTGGCTCTTGTCCTTGAACTGGGTCATCCGGCCGGCCTCACCGAAGCCGGTCAGGCACTCCAGCACCCAGGAGAGCTGGGTGTGCTCGGGGACGTGGCTCTGCACGAACAGCGCGCTGCGCGCCGGGTCGACGCCGAGCGCGACGAGCTGGGCGGCGGAGACCAGCGTGCGCCGCCGGAGCACGGCGGGGTCCGGCTGCTCCATGGTGATCGCGTGCAGGTCCACGACGCAGTAGAAGGCGTCGTGGTCCTCCTGCATGCTCACCCACTGCTTGAGGGCCCCCAGGTGGTTGCCGAGGTGGAACGAGTCCGCCGTCGGCTGGATGCCGGACAGCACGCGGGGCGCAGACACGTCCCCCATCGAACCACGCGGCCCGGGGGCCTCCGCTCAGGCTCCGGCGGCGGGCGAGGAGGCGCTGCTCAGGACGTCGTCCAGCGCGCCGAGGAAGACGTCGTCCTCCTCGGGGGTACCGACCGTCACCCGCAGCCCCTCCCCGGCGAACGGCCGGGTGATCACCGCGCGCCCCTCCAGCCCGGCGGCGACCTCGGCGGTGCGCTCCCCCAGGGGCAGCCACACGAAGTTCGCCTGGCTGTCGGCGACCGGGAGGCCGCGCTCGCGCAGCGCCGCGGTCAGCCGCGCCCGCTCCTCGACCACGGCGGCGCACCGGCGGCGCACCTCGTCCTCGCTGGCCAGGGCCGCGACCGCGGCGGCCTGCGCCAGGGTGGAGACGCTGAAGGGCACGTGCGTGCGGCGGACGGCGTCGGCGACCGCGGGGTCCTCGGCCAGCAGGTAGCCGACCCGCAGCCCGGCCAGCCCCCACGCCTTGCTGAACGTGCGCAGCACGGCGACGTTCGGCCGCCCGCGCATCAGCTCCACGCCGTCGGGGACGTCGGGGTCGGTGACGAACTCGCGGTAGGCCTCGTCGAGCACGACCAGCGTGTCGCCGGGCACCGCGTCGAGGAAGCGCTCCAGCTCCGCGCGGCGCACCGCCGTCCCGGTGGGGTTGTTCGGGTTGCAGACGAAGACCAGCCGGGTCGTGTCGTCGATCGCGGCGGCCAGCGCCGGCAGGTCGTGGGTGTCGGCGGCGCCACCGGGCGTGCCGGGGACCAGTGGCACCTGCCGGCTGCGCGCGCCGGCCACCTGGGCCAGCAGCGGGTACATCTCGAAGGACCGCCACGCGAACGCGATGGTCGTGCCCGGGTCGTTGTAGGCCTGAGCCAGCTGTTGGCAGAGGGTGACCGCACCGCAGCCGGTCGCCACCTGCGCCGGCTCGACGCCGTAGCGCTCGGCCAGCGCGGCGGTCAGGACGACGGCGCCGTTGTCCGGATAGCGGTTGGTCTCCCCCGCCGTCGCCGAGATGGCCTGCACGACGGCGGGCAGCGGCGGGAACGCGACCTCGTTGCTGGCCAGCTTGACCGCGCGCTCGACCCCGATCTCCCGGGCCAGGTCGGCCGGGTTGCGGCCCGGCTTGTACGCGGGCATCGCGGCGACGGCGGGACGGGGGCTGACCACGGGGCTCCTCTTCCGCGCGGCCGGCCGCCCCCCGGCGGGGTGCTGTCTAGGCTCGCACCATGCGCGTTCTCGTCACCGGCGGAGCCGGGTACATCGGCAGCGTAGTCACCGCAGCCCTGCTGGCCGACGGCCACGACGTCACGGTGCTCGACGACCTCTCGACCGGTCACGAGGACGCCGTCCCCGAGGGGGCCCGCTTCGTGCGGGCCTCGCTGCACGACTCGGCGCCCGTCCTGGCGGAGGCGGCTCCCGAGGCGGTGCTGCACTTCGCGGCCAAGAGCCTGGTCGGCCAGAGCCAGGTCGAGCCCGAGGTCTACTGGCACCACAACGTCGGGGGCACGCTGGCGCTGCTCGAGGCGATGCGCGCGGCCGGCTGCCGGCGGATCGTCTTCTCCTCCACCGCGGCCACCTACGGCGAGCCGGACGAGGTGCCGATCCCGGAGACCGCGCCGACCCGGCCGACCAACACCTACGGGGCCAGCAAGCTCGCCGTCGACCACATGCTGACCTCGTACGCGGTGGCCCACTCGTTCGCGGCGGTGAGCCTGCGGTACTTCAACGTGGGTGGCGCGGCGTACGGCCGGGGTGAGCGGCACACCACCGAGACGCACCTGATCCCGATCGCTCTGCAGGTGGCCGCCGGGACGCGGGACGCGCTGACCGTCCACGGGCAGGACTACCCGACCCCCGACGGCACGTGCATCCGCGACTACGTGCACGTGAAGGACCTCGCGGCCGCGCACCTGCTGGCGCTGCCCGCTCCCGCGCCCGGCGAGCACCGGATCTACAACCTCGGCAGCGGCAGCGGCTTCTCCGTGCAGGAGATGGTCGACGCCGTCCGCGAGGTCACCGGCCACGCGCTGCCGGTCATCGCCGGGCCCCGGCGGGCCGGCGACCCGGCGCGGCTGGTGGCCAGCTCCGCGCGCATCCACGACGACCTGGGCTGGGCCCCCGTGCACACCGACCTGCGAGAAATCGTCGGCGACGCCTGGGAGTTCGTCCAGAAGGGACGCTGAGGCGAAGGAGGACCCCCCGAGGGGGTCCTCCTTCAGCTGGCGTTGGCCTCTGCGGTGGTCTCGTCGGCGGGCTGCGGCGCCGGGCTGACCGAGATGCGGGCGATCCGGCGGCCGTCGAGCTCGAGCACCGTCAGCCGGCGGCCCTGGACGGACACCGAGTCCCCGACGACCGGGAGCCGGCCGAGCTCGGCCAGCACGAACCCGGCGGCCGTCTCGTAGGGGCCCTCCGGCAGTGCCAGCCCGGTCGCCTCGCTGAAGTCGTCCAGGTTGAGCAGCCCGTCGACCTCGTGGGGGCCGTCGATCGGCTCGCCGGACCCCGCGGCGACGGCGGCGTCGTACTCGTCGTAGATGTCGCCGATGACCTCCTCGATGAGGTCCTCGAGCGTCACGATCCCGTCGGTGCCGCCGTACTCGTCGACGACGATGGCGAAGTGCCGGTTCTCCCTGCGCATCTCCGACAGCGCGGTGAGCACCTTGGCGGTGCCCGGCAGCCGCTTGACCTCACGGGCGAGGTCGCCGACGGTCGCCGCGCGGCCGGCGGGGTGGCCGGGCAGGAACAGGTCGCGCACGTGCGCGAAGCCCACGACGTCGTCCTCGTTGCGGCCCACCACCGGGTAGCGCGACCAGTTGGAGTCGGCCACCTGCTTGGCCGCGCGGCTGGCGGTCATCGACGCCTCGAGGAAGTGCACCTCGGTGCGCGGGGTCATGACCTCGCGCACCTCCCGGTCCCCGGCGCGGAAGACCTCGTCGATGAGCCGGCGCTCGTCGCTGGACAGCGACTCGTGCGCCGCGACGAGGTCGCGCAACTCCTCCTGGCTGATCGACTCACCGCTCACCTTGGGGTCGCCGCCCAGCAGGCGGACCAGCAGGTCGGTGCTCTTGGACAGCAGCCAGATGACCGGCCGGAACAGCTTGGCGATCGCGTTGAGCGGCGCGGCGACGACCAGCGAGAAGCCCTCGGCCCGCTGCAGCGCGAGCCGCTTGGGGGTCAGTTCACCGACGACGAGGGACAGGTAGCTGATCGCGATGGTGACCGCGACGAGGGCCAGCGTGCCGGCGAGTCCCCGGGACAGGCCGAACTGGACCGACGCCCAGTCGGCGAGCGGCCTGGACAGCGTGCTGGCACCGAAGGCCGCGGAGAAGAAGCCGGCCAGGGTGACGCCCACCTGCACGGCGGCGAGGAACCGGTTGGGGTCGGCCAGCAGCTTGTTCAGCGCCTGTCCGCGGCGGCCGGTCTCGGCGAGCGAGCGCACCTGCGACTCCCGGAGGGAGACCAGGGCGATCTCCGCTCCCGAGAACGCGCCGCCGACCAGGACGAACGCGACGACCATGATGATGTTGAGCCAGACGTCGCTCACGAGCGGCGTGCTCCTCCAGAGGTGTGGGCTCAGCCGGGATGCTCCCGAACTCCCCACGGTAGTGGCTGCGGCAGTGCGCAGGTCTGCGGGGACAACCTGCCTCCCCCTCGGGGATGTTCCCCGACTTCCCCTACCGATCACGGCGTGTACGTGGTTACCCTCAAACGCGTAACGTCCCCGCTGTCTCCTGAGGACGGTCCCGTGCCATTCCGCCCGCCCTCGTCGCGCGTCCGCGTCCGCCGCCTGGCTGCCCGCGGCCTGCTCGTCGTGTCGCTGCTGACGTGCGCCGTCTCCGGCGCCTCACTGGTGCGCAGCGAGGCGGTTGCGCAGCTGGACGGCGCGTCTGCAGCCGGGGCGCTGACCGGTGCGCCGTCCTCCGGTCCGGCCGGCCCCGCGTCGACCCCGCCGGCGACCGCTCCCACCCAGGCCTCGACCAGCGCGCCGGCCACCACCGCTGCGGAGTCCGTCCCGGTCGACCCGGCAGCGCCGGCCGCGCCGACGACGTCGGGAGCGCCGGTGCCCCGGGTCGAGACCCAGGCCGACGCCGAGGCCGAGGCCGAGGCCCAGCCGGCGACGAAGCCTCCGGCCCGGGTGCCCTCGCCCGGCCCGCCCCCCGCGCCGGCACCGGCTCCCGCCCCCGCTCCCGCTCCTCCGGCGGCGGACCCGACCGTCGAGGGACAGGTCCTCGCTCTGGTGAACATGGAGCGGGCGGCGGCGGGCTGCCCGGCGCTGACCGCCGACCCGGCGCTGGCCGCGGTCGCCCGCGCGCACAGCACGGACATGCGGGACCGCCGCTACTTCGCGCACGACACCCCGGACGGCGTCTCCCCCTGGGACCGGGCGGACGCGGCAGGGGTCTCGTCCATGCGCGCGGAGAACATCGCCCAGGGCCAGCGGGACGCGGCGGCCGTGATGGCCGCCTGGATGAAGTCCCCCGGGCACCGGGAGAACATCCTCGACTGCAGCCTGCGGACGCTCGGGGTCGGCGTGGCCCAGGGCCCCGGCGGCCCCTGGTGGACCCAGAACTTCGGCAGCTGAGGCCTGCTCTGTGATCACCTCGGACCGGAGGCGGGCGAGCAGGGCCGCCGGACGGTCCAGGTCGACCGCGGTCACGAACACCACTCGCCAGCCGGCTGCGGTCAACTGGTTGAGCCGTTGCCGGTCGCGGGCGAACTGACCGGGTTCAGCGTGCCACTGGCCGTCGTACTCGAGCGCGAGCCGCCGCTTGCGCCTGGTCCTCGTGCGGTCCGGCTTGCCGCTGCCCGTGGCGCAACACGAGGTCTGGTGCCAGGGCGCCTTCGTGGTCCGGGTCGACTTCGCGTGGCCGGCGCGCCTGCCGGCTCCCCCGCGACCGGGGCAGGGCCGCGGCGGCGTCGCGCACCTCGCCCAGCCGTACCACCCGACGCTGGACCAACTGGTCGAGGGCGACCACCGCGTCGTCGAGCGGTTCCCGCCGGAGCGGGTCCACCGCGGTCCGGACGGGGCTGGTCACCCGGAGCCCGTGCCGCCGATCGACGTCCTCGTCGGGGAGCTCCGCCGTCCGCACCCGGACCCGCCCCCGAGGGCTCCACCGGGTGCCGGGCGGGAGCACGACCTCCACCGGGTCGTCGACGCGCAGCAGCTCGGGAGCACCCTGGAGCAGCGCTGCGGTCCGGCCGCCGAACACGGCCACGGACGGCGCCAGCAGCGACACTGCCCGGACGATCAGCCCGTGGCCCTCGGGGAGGTCGACGTCGGCGTACACGTCGGGCCAGACCCGGCGCCATGTCGAGCCGCGCAGCTGGTCCGGCGTGAGGACACCCTGGGCGACCACCGAGGTGCCCCGGAACACCCTGCCCCGGAGAGCGGCAGGACGCGCGGGCTGCTGGGGCACCGCGGCAGCGTGCCGGAACGGCGGTGGCCGGCGCGTCCGTCGTCCACAAGGTTGATCACCCCTGCACCACCGGGCTGTTGCACCTCCCGAGACCCCGCTGGCGGCGCGATGATCACGACTCTCCGCTCAACGCGAGCGGCCCCCTCACCCGTGGGGCGAGGGGGCCGTCGGTCAGCCGTTCGTCAGGCCATGGCCTTCTGCAGGTTGGCGTCGATGGCCGCCAGGAAGTCCTGCGTGGTCAGCCACGGGGCGTCCTTGGAGATCAGCAGCGCGAGGTCCTTGGTCATCTGACCGCCCTCGACGGTCTCGATGCAGACTCGCTCCAGGGTCTCGGCGAACCGGGTGACCTCAGGGGTGCCGTCCAGCTTGCCGCGGTGGGCCAGGCCCCGCGTCCAGGCGAAGATCGACGCGATCGGGTTGGTCGAGGTCTCCTTGCCCTGCTGGTGCTGCCGGAAGTGGCGGGTGACCGTGCCGTGTGCGGCCTCGGCCTCGACGGTGCGGCCGTCGGGGCTCATCAGCACCGAGGTCATCAGGCCCAGCGAGCCGAAGCCCTGCGCGACCGTGTCGGACTGCACGTCGCCGTCGTAGTTCTTGCAGGCCCAGACGTAGCCGCCCTCCCACTTCAGGGAGGCGGCGACCATGTCGTCGATCAGCCGGTGCTCGTAGGTGATGCCGGCCTTCTCGAACTGGTCCTTGAACTCGGCCTCGAAGACCTCGGCGAACAGGTCCTTGAAGCGGCCGTCGTAGGCCTTGAGGATCGTGTTCTTGGTCGACAGGTAGACCGGGTAGCCGCGCTGCAGGCCGTAGTTCAGCGACGCCCGCGCGAAGTCGCGGATGGAGTCGTCCAGGTTGTACATCGCCATCGCGACACCGCCGCCGGGCGACTGGAACACCTCGCGCTCGATGGGCTCGCCGCCGTCCTTCGGCTGGAAGGTGAGCGTCAGGGTGCCCTCGCCGGGGAACGTGAAGTCGGTGGCGCGGTACTGGTCACCGAACGCGTGACGGCCGACGACGATCGGCTTGGTCCAGCCCGGCACCAGCCGCGGCACGTTGGACATGATGATCGGCTCGCGGAAGATGACGCCGCCGAGGATGTTGCGGATCGTCCCGTTGGGCGACCGGTACATGCGCTTGAGGCCGAACTCCTCGACCCGCGCCTCGTCCGGGGTGATGGTGGCGCACTTGACGCCCACGCCGTGCTTCTTGATCG
Source organism: Modestobacter sp. I12A-02662 (assembly GCF_041028325.1). NCBI lineage: Bacteria > Bacillati > Actinomycetota > Actinomycetes > Geodermatophilales > Geodermatophilaceae > Modestobacter > Modestobacter sp. I12A-02662. The sequence continues at coordinate 191,734 of NZ_JABGDE010000004.1, forward strand.
CGTTGGCCGCGTCGACCGTGATCTGGTCGTCGGTCTCGTCGCGCTTCTCGATGCCCAGGTCGTAGTACTCGAGGTTGACGTCGAGGTACGGGAGGATCAGCTGGTCCTTGATGAACTGCCAGATGATCCGGGTCATCTCGTCGCCGTCGAGCTCGACGACGGTGCCCTCGACCTTGATCTTGCTCACGTGTCCTGTCTTCCCTCTCTGCAGCTCTGACCGTCGAGGTCAGAGGTCGGCCACATCGGCCTGCTTGGCGCGTACCGCCTCGGCGGCCTCGCGCAGGCCCGCCAGCTCGCTGTCGGACAGGTCGGTCTGCACGACCCGTCGGACGCCGTCCCGGCCGATCTCGGCCTCCACCCCCAGGTAGACCCCGGAGATGCCGTACTCCCCGTCGACCCAGGCGCACACCGGCAGGACCGCTCCGGAGTCCTCGATGACCGCGCGGGCCATCCGGGCCGCCGCCGCGGACGGCGCGTAGTACGCCGACCCGGTCTTCAGCAGCGCGACCACCTCGGCGCCCCCGTTGCGGGTGCGGTCGACGAGGTGGGCGATGCGGTCCTCGGCCAGCACGTCGGCCAGCGGCTTGCCGTCGACGGTGCACCGGGAGGGCACGGGCACCATGGTGTCGCCGTGCGAGCCGAGGGTCAGGGTGCGCACCGAGGCCACCGGGACGCCGAGCTCCTCGGCGACGTTGTTGGCGAACCGCGCGGTGTCGAGCATCCCGGCCTGGCCCATGACCTGGTGCTGCGGGAAGCCGGTGGCCAGCTGGGCCAGCGCGGTCATCTCGTCGAGCGGGTTGGACACGACGATGACGACGGCGTCCGGCGAGGTGCGGGCGACCTCCTCGGCGACCGAGCGGACGATCCGCGCGTTCGTCTCCAGCAGGTCCATCCGGCTCATGCCGGGCTTGCGCGGCAGACCCGCGGTGATGACGACGACGTCGGAGCCCTCGGTGCCGGCGTACGAGCCGCCGCCCACCCCGACCACCTGGGTCTCGAAGCCCTCGATCGGCCGGGACTGGTTGATGTCGAGCGCGAGCCCCTCGGGGCGGCCCTCGAGGATGTCGGTGAGCACGACGGTCTCGAAGACGTCGTACTCGGCGAGACGTTGTGCGGTGGTCGAGCCGTAGAAGCCGGCGCCGACGACGGTCACCTTGCCGTTCCGGAGCGACGCTGCCATGCCCGCCAACCTAGCCCCGGACGGTGGTGCGCGGCCATGCGGGTGGCACGTCCCGGGTCAGGTCGGCGGGACGTTCCACGCCAGGAGGACCAGCGCGAGCCCGGCCACCCCGGTCAGCGTGACGTCCACCGGCCGGCTCCGGACGGCGAGGAAGCCCATCTGCCGCACCGGCAGGAGCAGCCGCAGCAGCGTCGCCAGCAGCAGCGCGACCCCCATGACGACCAGCCCGCGGCGCCACTGCTCGGCCGCGACGAGCAGCAGGCCCACCGCGACGACGGCGATCACCGCGGTCAGCGGCCACTGCCGGAGGAAGCCGGCGAGCAGCGGCCGCCGCACGTGCAGCGGCGTGCGGCCCGGTCCGGTCATGCCGTCAGTGCCTCCGCGCCGGTCGCCAGCTCCGCGGCGAGGACGACGTTGGCCAGCAGCATCGCGCGGGTCATCGGGCCCACCCCGCCCGGGTTGGGCGCCACCGACCCGGCGACCTCCCGGACGTCGGCGGCGACGTCCCCGGCGATCCTCCCGTCGACCCGGCTGACGCCGACGTCCAGGACGGCCGCGCCCGGCTTCACCATGTCGGCGGTGACGAGCCCCGGCACGCCGGCCGCGGCGACGACGACGTCGGCGGCCCGGGTGTGCGCGGCCAGGTCGCGGGTGCCGGTGTGGCACAGCGTGACCGTGGCGTTCTCGGTCCGCCGGGTGAGCAGCAGGCCCAGCGGCCGGCCCACGGTGACGCCGCGGCCGATCACGACGACCTCCGCGCCGGCCACCGGGACGTCGTGGCGGCGGAGCAGCTCGACGATGCCCACCGGGGTGCAGGGCAGCGGCCCGGGGATGCCGAGCACCAGCCGGCCGAGGTTGATGGGGTGCAGGCCGTCGGCGTCCTTGCCCGGGTCCATGCGCTCGAGGACGACGCTCTCGTCGATCCCCCGCGGGAGCGGCAGCTGGACGATGTAGCCCGTGCAGCCGGGATCGTCGTTGAGCTCGTCGACCACCTCGAGCACGTCCGTGAGCGACGCGGTGGCCGGCAGCTCCCGCTGGATGCTGGCGATGCCGACCTGGGCGCAGTCCTTGTGCTTGGCCTGCACGTACCACCTGCTGCCCGGGTCGTCGCCGACGAGCAGGGTGCCCAGCCCCGGTCGCCGTCCCGCGTCGGCCAGACGGGCCACCCGCGCGGTCAGTTCCTCCCGGATCGCCGCCGCGGTCGCCTTGCCGTCCAGGATCGTCGCCGCCACGTGGTGCAGTCTGCCCGACGCCGCCCACCGCCTAGGCTCCGGACACCGAGAGCCGCGGGTCTCCCCACCCGCGCGCGGAGGAGGCCCCATGAGCGAGCCCGGCGATCGCCACGGCAGCCCACCCACCGACGGCCCGGCGGGCGATGACACCGGGACCCACCGCCCCACCGAGGTGCTGGGCGGAGCCGAGCACGAGCGGCCGGAGACCCTGGTGGTGCCGCCGTGGTCCCCGCCCCGGCACGAGGAGGCCGGGTTCGCGCAGCGGCCGGCCTGGCAGCCCGGGCCGCAGGGAACGGGTCCGCAGTACAGCGGTCCCCAGTTCACCGGGCCGCAGTTCAGCGGCCCGCAGCCCACCGGTCCGCAGCCCACCGGGCCGCAGCAGTCGTGGCCGGGGCGCACGCAGCCGGAGTGGAGCGACCGGCCGGTGGTCGTGCGGCGCGCAGACACCCTCGCCGGGCTGCTGCTCCTGCTCGCCGGCTTCGCGGCCGGGACCAGCCTGCTGGTGGTCTGGGTGCACGGCGGCCGCTCCGGCATGGACCTGGTCCGCGCCGGGTTCGCGGACTGGTCCACCGACGCCTGGCGACTGTGGGACACCGGCTCGTGGCAGCCGCTGGCCGTCGTCCTCGGTGGCGCGGCGCTCTTCGTAGTCGGGCTGCTGCTGTACGTGCCTACCCACAGCCACCGGTTCCTCGGCGCGTTCGCCCTGCTGGTCGCGGTGGTGGCAGCCGCCGGGGTGCTCGTGCCGCTGGCCGAGGCCGACTGGGACGTCGAGCGCTACGCCGTCGGCGGCTGGCTCGGCGTCGCGGTCGCGGGCCTGGGCGGTCTCGGCGCCCTCAAGGCGCTGATGACCGGCCCCAGGATCGGCCGCAGGCCGTGACCCGGACTAGTCGGCCACCAGGGCGCCGTGGGCGTGGGCGAACCGAACGGCATGGCCCAGGTCCAGCCGGACGCCGTCGAGGTCGAGCGCCCGCCAGTCGATCCCGTCGGTCTCCGCGCCGCGCAGGTCCGCGCCGCGCAGCTTGGCGCCCTGCACGCGGGCGTGCTTCAAGTCAGCGCGGGTGAGGTCGCAGTCGCGCAGGTCCGCGTCGACCAGATCGGCCTCGGCCAGCCGCACCCCCGAGAGGACCAGACCGGAGAGGTCCGCCCCGCGCAGCGAGGTGTAGCTCCAGTCGCTCTCGGTCGTCGTCATCGGCCGGAGCGTCGCGCCGGGGAACTGCGAGCCGGTGAGCTTGCACCCGGTCCACGTCACGTCGAACAGCCTCGCCCGGTCGAACCGGCAGGAGAGGAACGCCGACCCCTCGTGCCGGGACCCGCTCATCGCCACCCCGGTGAGCACGCACCGCTCGAACACGCACCGTCGGGTGACCAGCTCGGCCAGCGACGCGTCGTCGAACCGGCACTCGACGAAGGTGACCCGCTCGAGCAGGGCGTGGTCCCAGTCGACCCCGGCGAGGTCCTCGCCCTCCCATTCGGTGTCCGGCTCGGGTGGCTCCAGCTGTGGTCGCGCGCCGCGCATCAGTGGGCGAAGTGCCGGGTGCCGGTGAAGTACATGGTGACGCCCGCGGCCTCCGCCGCGGCGATGGCCTCGTCGTCCCGGACCGAGCCGCCGGGCTGCACCACGGCGCGCACCCCGGCGTCCAGCAGCACCTGCAGCCCGTCGGCGAAGGGGAAGAACGCGTCGGAGGCGGCCACCGCCCCAGCGGCCCGCTCCCCCGCCCGGGCGGTGGCCAGCCGGGCGGAGTCCACCCGGTTGACCTGCCCCATGCCCACCCCCACGGTCGCCCGGTCCGCGGCCAGCAGGATCGCGTTGCTCTTCACCGCGCGCACCGCGCGCCAGGCGAAGACCAGGTCGTCGAGCGCCGCGGCGTCCACCGGCTGACCGGTGGCCAGCTTCCAGGCGGTCGGGTCGTCGCCGGCAGCGTCGATCCGGTCGGCGGTCTGCAGCAGCAGGCCGCCGCTGACCGGTCGCATCTCCACGGTCAGCCGCGGGACGTCGGGCATCCGCAGCAGCCGTAGGTTCTTCTTCTGCGTCAGCACGCCCAGCGCGTCCTCGGTGAACGACGGGGCGACGACGACCTCGGTGAACACCTCCGAGATCTGCTCGGCCAGGGTGAGGTCGATCTCGCGGTTGGCCGCGATCACGCCGCCGAACGCCGACACCGGGTCGCAGGCGTGCGCCTTGCGGTGCGCCGCGGCGATGTCCGACCCGACCGCGATGCCGCACGGGTTGGCGTGCTTGATGATCGCCACGCACGGGTCGGCGTGGTCGTGCGCGGCCCGCCACGCGGCGTCGGTGTCGACGTAGTTGTTGTAGGACATCTGCTTGCCGTGCAGCTGGTCGGCGTCGGCGAGACCCGGCTGCCCGCTGCGGTACAGCGCCGCGCCCTGGTGCGGGTTCTCGCCGTAGCGCAGCACGTCGGCGCGCTCCCAGCTGCCGCCGACCCAGAACGGGAAGCCGCTCCGGTCGTCGGGGACCAGCACGTTGCCCATCCACGAGGCGACGGCGACGTCGTACGCCGCGGTGTGCCGGAACGCCTCGGCGGCCAGCTGCTGCCGGTCGGCCAGGGTGAACCCCCCGGCGGCGACGGCGGCCAGGACCTCCTCGTACCGGTCGGGGTCGACCACGACGGCGACCGACGGGTGGTTCTTCGCCGCCGCGCGCACCATCGCCGGGCCACCGATGTCGATCTGCTCGACGCACTCGTCGGGGGAGGCGCCGGAGGCGACCGTCTCGCTGAACGGGTAGAGGTTCACCACGACCAGGTCGAACGGCGCGATGTCCAGCTCCTCGAGCTGCTGCGCGTGCTCGGGCCGGCGGCGGTCGGCCAGGATGCCGGCGTGCACGGCGGGGTGCAGCGTCTTGACCCGCCCGTCCAGGCACTCGGGGAAGCCGGTGACCTGCTCGACCGGGGTGACGGCGACCCCCGCGGCGGCGATGCGGGCGGCGGTCGCGCCGGTGCTGACCAGCTCGACCCCCGACTCGGCCAGGCCGCGGGCCAGCTCCTCCACCCCGGTCTTGTCGTACACACCGAGCAGGGCCCGGCGGACGGGGATGCGGTCGCTCATCTGTGGCTCTCCTCGGTCGGGATGGAGGTCGGAAGCGGCACACCGGCGGCCAGGGCGACCACCGTCTGCACCAGGAGCTCGCGCTCCACGGTCTTGATCCGCTCGTGCAGGCGCGCCTCGTCGTCCCCGGGCAGCACCGGTACCGCCCGCTGGGCGAGCACGGGGCCGGTGTCCACGCCGGCGTCCACCAGGTGCACCGTCGTCCCGGTCGTGTCGACGCCGGCGGCGAGCGCGTCCCGCACCGCGTGGGCGCCCGGGAACGCGGGCAGCAGCGCGGGGTGGCTGTTGACGATCCGGCCGGGGAAGGCGCCCAGCACGGCCGGCCCGAGGATCTTCATGAACCCGGCGGTGACCACCCAGTCGGGGGTGAGGGCGGTGAGCTCGGCGGCCAGCGCCCGGTCCCAGGCGGCCCGGTCGGGGTGGTCGCGCAGGACGCAGACGAAGGTGGGCACGCCGCGCCCGCGGGAGGCGGCGAGGCCGGCGGCGTCGGGACGGTCGGCGCCGACGGCGACGACGTCGAACGGGGAACCGGGCCGGTCCGCCACGTCGAGCAGGGCGGCGCACAGCGAGCCGACGCCGGAGAGGAGCACCACGACCCGGGGCCGCGGGCCGGTGGTCGCGTCGGCGGGCACGTCACCGAATCTAGCCAACGCCGTCCGGCAGCCGATCCGCGCGGGGGCGTCAGCCGCGGGACCGCCACCGGGACACCGCGGCGGCGAGCGCGGCGGCGATCCCGGCCTGCGCCGCGACCGCGAGCCCCGTGGCCAGCGCCGGGGCGCCCACCTCGGCGAGCGCGGCGTCCCCGAGCTGCCCACCCGCGACGAGCACCCACAGGCCGGTGACCACGCCGACGCCCAGCCCGGCGACGATCCCCCACAGCGCCGCGGTGACCGCGCCGCCGTCCTCGTCGTCCAGCCGCCGGCCCAGCACGGTCCCCGCCGCCAGGCCGGCGAGCACCGGCAGCGCCTGGGACACGAAGGCGAGCAGCGGCACCGCCTGGGTGTCCGGGAGCGCGGCCATCAGCGGCAGTGCTGGCACGCTGCCCAGGGTCACGCCGCCGGTCGAGACGAAGGTCCCCGCGCCGACGGCGAACCCGGGGCCGGCGGCGAGCCCCGCCACCGCTGCGGCGGCGTTCGGGAGCAGGAGCAGGCTGAGCCCGATCAGACCGGCGGCCCCGGCGCTGGCCCCGCCGAGGCCGGTGACCAGCCGGGCCACGCCGTCGACGTCCCCGGCCAGCGCCAGCGCGACCACCGCCGTGCAGCAGGCGGCGAGCACCAGGCCGCCGGCGGTCACCGCCCGCCAGAGCGCCCGGCCCGGGCCGGGGAACCGGTCGGCGAGGACGTCGCCGACCGGCGAGTCGCGCAGCACGCCGAGCCCGCCGGCGACGACGGCCAGCACCACCGCCCCGAGCACGGGGCGCAGCAGCCCGACCGGGAGCTGCTCGGTGCGCACCGCCAGGACCAGCAGCGCGGTGGTCGCCGCGTGCACGGCAGTGACGACGGCCAGGACGGCCGCGGACCCCCGCGCCGAGGCGATCCCGCGGAGCGCGGTGACCCCGCCGGCCGCGTGGCTCAGCCCCCAGGCGACGCCGAGGGTGAGCAGCAGCGGCGCGATGCGCAGCGGGCCGGTGGCGAGGCCCAGCTCGGCGCCCTGCGCCAGCAGCCACAGCTGCCCGGCCAGCCGCGCCGAGGAACCGACCGGCAGCCCGCCGTCCGGGTCGAGGGTCTGCACGACGACCAGCGCCAGCCCGAGCACGAGCAGGCCGACGACCGGCACGGCCAGGGCGGTGCCGGCGGCGAGCCAGCCGGTCGCCGGGCCCCGCCGTCCGCCCCCCTCCTGTGGCCCGCGGGCGGACGGGCGACTGAGCACGGAGGTCATCCCCTCACTCTCGCAAGCACTCCCGGCGGAGGTCCGGCGCACGCGCCGGGCGACGTCACGGCTGCGGGGGACGGCGGGACGGGCCGGGTCCGGACTGCGGCGGCTGCCAGCTGCCGCCGTACCGGGGCGCATCGTCGTGCCCCGGCCAGGGGTGGACCCCCGGTCCGGCCGGCTGGTCCGGCGGTGCCGTTCCCGGGAACTCGGGCAGCGCCGGCCCGACGCGGAGCTCCGGCAGCACCCGCAGGACGGCGAGGCCCACCACGGCCGCCGACGTGAGGACGGCGAGGAGTCCGGCGAGGGTGAAGCCGACGTCGAACGTGGTCAGCCACTCGACGACGGTGAGCAGGAAGGTGAGCGCGGCCAGCCCCACGGTGACCGTGGCCCGCGGGAAGGGCACCCGGACGTCGGCGAGCGCCGGCAGCAACGCCCAGGCCGCGGCGGCGACGACCAGGACCGCCCCGACGGTGAGCAGCCCGGACACGAACCCGTTCACCGAGTAGCTCGCGCTCCGGTAGCCGAACCCGAGGTCGTAGCCGTCGTAGCGGAACCACGGCACGCTCAGGCACACCACGTACAGGGCCGCCCCGACGGCCACGGCGACGTCGACGAGCGTCAGCCTGGACCGGTCGAACCGCAGCGGGGAGCGATGCGCCGGCGTCGGTCCGGGGCCACTGGCCGTCATGCTGCTCCTCGTCCCGGGGGTGTCCCCTCCATCGTGCCCCTCGGCAGCCGCTGGGGACGCGAACTGCCCGGCGCCTCGGGGACGAGGCGCCGGGCAGCAGTGAGGCACTGGAACGGCCCCCGTTCAGGGTCCCGCGCTGAGCTCGCGAAGCGTGGGGGGAACGGGGGTCCTTCTTCAGCCTCCGACGATCTCCCGCATGATCCGGGCGGTCTCCGACGGCGTCTTCCCCACCCGGACACCCGCGGCCTCGAGTGCCTCCTGCTTGGCCGCGGCGGTGCCGGCCGAGCCGGAGACGATCGCACCGGCGTGGCCCATGGTCTTGCCCTCCGGCGCGGTGAAGCCCGCGACGTAGCCCACGACCGGCTTGGTGACGTTGCTCTGGATGAAGTCCGCGGCGCGCTCCTCGGCGTCGCCACCGATCTCACCGATCATCACGATGGCCTCGGTCTCCGGGTCGTCCTGGAAGGCCTGCAGGCAGTCGATGTGCGTGGTGCCGACGACCGGGTCGCCGCCGATGCCCACGGCCGTGGAGAAGCCGATGTCCCGCAGCTCGTACATCATCTGGTAGGTCAGCGTGCCGCTCTTGCTGACCAGCCCGATCTTCCCCGCCTGGGTGATGTCCGCCGGGATGATGCCGGCGTTGGACTTCCCGGGGCTGATCAGACCGGGGCAGTTCGGGCCGATGATCCGGGTCGTGCCGCCCTGGGCGTGCGCCCAGGCGTACGTCGAGTCGTGCACCGGGATGCCCTCGGTGATCACGACCGCGAGCCCGATCTGGGCGTCGACGGCCTCGATGACCGCGCCCTTGGCGAACGGCGGGGGCACGAAGATGACGCTGACGTCGGCGCCGGTCTCCTTCATGGCGTCGGCGACGCTGCCGAACACCGGCACGTCCGCGCCGTCGAAGTCGACGGTCTCCCCGGCCTTCCGGGGGTTGACGCCGCCCACGACCGCGGTGCCGGAGGCGAGCATCCGCTGGGTGTGCTTGCGCCCCTCGGAGCCGGTCATGCCCTGGACGATGACCTTGCTGTTCTCGTTGAGGAAGATCGACATCTCTACAGGTCCTGTTCGCTAGGGCTTCAGGCGGCGGCGAGCTCGGCGGCACGGCGAGCGGCGCCGTCCATGGTGTCGACCACGGTCACCAGGGGGTGGTCGGCCTCGGCGAGGATCCGCCGGCCCTCCTCCACGTTGTTGCCGTCCAGGCGCACGACCAGCGGCTTGGTGGCCTCGTCGCCGAGCAGGCCCAACGCGGAGACGATGCCGTTCGCGACGGCGTCACAGGCGGTGATCCCACCGAAGACGTTGACGAAGACGCTCTTCACGGCGGGGTCGGACAGGATGATGTGCAGCCCGTTGGCCATGACCTCGGCGGACGCGCCACCACCGATGTCCAGGAAGTTGGCCGGCTTGACACCGCCGAACTCCTCACCGGCGTAGGCCACGACGTCCAGGGTGCTCATGACCAGGCCGGCGCCGTTGCCGATGATCCCGACCTCGCCGTCGAGCTTGACGTAGTTGAGGTCCTTCTCCTTGGCCGCGGCCTCCAGCGGGTTGGCGGAGGCGGCGTCCTCGAGGGCGGCGTGCTCGGTGTGCCGGAACCCGGCGTTCTCGTCGAGGGTCACCTTCGCGTCCAGCGCGAGCACGGTGCCGTCGGGCGTCTTGGCCAGCGGGTTCACCTCGACCAGCGTGGCGTCCTCCTTGGCGAAGACGTCCCACAGCTGCACGGCGATGGCGATCACCTGGTCGCGCACCTCGGCGGGGAAGCCGGCCGCGTCGGCGATCTCGGCGGCCTTCTGCTCGTCCACGCCGACCGTGGCCTCGATCGGGATGCGGGCGAGCGCCTCCGGGCGCTCGACGGCCAGCTGCTCGATCTCCACGCCGCCCTCGACCGAGGCCATCGCCAGGAACGTGCGGTTGGACCGGTCGAGCAGGTAGGAGAAGTAGTACTCCTCGGCGATGTCGCTGGCCTGGGCGACCATCACGCGGTGCGTGATGTGGCCCTTGATGTCCAGCCCGAGGATGTCCTGGGCGCGAGCGCGGGCGCTCTCGGGGTCGTCGGCGAGCTTGACCCCGCCGGCCTTGCCGCGGCCACCGGTCTTCACCTGCGCCTTGACGACGACGGGCGCAGCGATCTCCCGGGCGATCGCCTCTGCCTGCTCGGGTGTCTCGGCGACCCCACCGGGGAGCACGGGCACACCGTGCGAGGCCAACAGGTCACGGGCCTGGTACTCGAAGAGATCCACGAGCAGTCACCGTAGCCCGCCCGCCCGTGGCCCGCGCCCTCGGTCCACCCCTGCAGGACGGGGCACACGTCTCTTCCGCTGGGTGGCAGATGGCCCCGCAGGCCGCCCTCACGTGCCCACGTGCTCCCGCACCCACGCCACGATGTCCTCGGTGCTGGCCCCCGGCGTGAACACCTCGGCCACCCCCATGCGGGAGAGCTCCTCGCGGTCGGCGTCCGGGATGATCCCGCCGCCGAAGACGACGACGTCGTCGGCCTCCCGCTCGCGGAGCAGCTCGGTGAGCCGGGCGAACAGCGTCATGTGCGCTCCGGACAGCACCGACAGCCCGACCGCGTCGGCGTCCTCCTGGACGACGGTCTCCACGATCTGCTCGGGCGTCTGGTGCAGCCCGGTGTAGACGACCTCCATGCCGGCGTCCCGCAGCGCGCGGGCGACCACCTTCGCGCCCCGGTCGTGCCCGTCGAGGCCGGGCTTGGCGATCACCACGCGGATCCGTTCGGTAGCCACAGGCGGACTCTAGGACGCGGGTGTGGCGCGGGTCACCCGCCGCGGGTCAGGCCGTGTCGGACGGGGCGGGACGGCGGCCCGGCCACCGCCACGCCAGCACCGTCAGCCCGAGGGCGCCGACCCCGGTGGCCAGCAGGCCGGCGCCCGGCACGGTCCACTCGACGTCCGGGCCGTGGCCGGCGTCCCGCAGGCCGGTCAGCCCGGCGGAGAGCAGGAACACCGCGATCCCCAGCAGCCCGCCCACCGCGCCCAGCCGCGGCCGCAGCGAGGGGGCGGTCACCGAGCAGAGCAGCAGGGTCCCGGCCAGGAGCAGCCCGCCCAGCAGGGCCAACCCGGGACGCTCCAGCAGCGCCTGCGGCCCCTCGACGGTCACCACCGTCTCCAGCCCGGTGGTCGGGTCGGTGACCACCTCGTCGGGGACGTCGGCCGCCGGGGACGCCAGGCACAGCACGGCCACGACCCCGAGCAGGACCATCGCCCCGGCCAGCGCCGGGCGCAGCGGGTCCAGCGTCCCGCCGTCCTCCATCACCGTGCGCCCCCAGGCGACCAGCGCGACGCCACCTGCCAGGACGGTCAGTCCCAGCGCGGCCAGCCCGAGCGCCCAGCCGGGACCGGTGTCCACCGAACTGGTGAGCACCCGCTCCCCGGCGAGCACGTCCACGCCGGGCCGATCGGTCGACCCGTGCCCCTGGTAGACCTCGATGAGCAGGCGCCCGACGGCCAGCGAGCCGAGGACCGCGGCGTAGGCCAGGCCCAGGCGCGGCACCCGGCCGAGGGCCAGGGTGAGGCCGACGGCGAGGGTCGCCAGCGGCGCGACCAGCGCGACGAGCGCGTCCACCGGCCCGGTGACCGGCGTGACGGCCTCGCCGCCGACCACGAGGTACGTGGGGAAGGGCGCCACGGCACCGACGAGGGCCGCCAGGACGAGCAGCAGACCGGCGGCCCGGGCCGCACCCGGCACGCGGCCGACGACCAGGTCGTCGGTGGCCGGGGCAGCCGGACCCGGACGGCGGGTGTCGTTGGCGGGCCGGCGGTTCCCCCGGGCGCCGGCCGCGCGGGTGGCCGACGAGGACCCTCCCCGGTCGTTCCGGAGGCGCGCTCGATCACCGGCGGGCACAGCGCCCCCTCCTCTTGTCGGTCGATCACGGTGGGTCGTCGTGTCGCGTGTTCGATGTGTGACGTAAAGCACAACAGGGCATCACGGTCCGCGGGCGGAGCACACCAGGTGTGCACGCTGCGCCGCCCGGCGCGGTGCCGAGGCGGACAGGAGACAGACCGGCGTGGCGACCACACACCTGCTCTCGTCCCCAGCGTGGCATGCGCCGAGGGCTCCGGCGGGCAGCGACGTACCGGACGGACCGGTCGGCGCCGTGCGCTCCCTGCTGTCCCCCACCCTGGTGACCGGCGGCCTGACCGAGCTCGCCTGGGTGGGCGCGCACGCCCTGCTGTGGCCGCTGGGCACCCGGGCGGAGCCGCTCCGCCCGGACTCCCGGTTCCGGCCCGGCCTGCAGCCCCCGGTGGTCCGGGCGCTGTTCGCCGACGACCCGCTGGGCGCCCGCATCCCGGTGCTGCTGGTCCACGGCCTGGTCGACAACCGTTCGATCTTCGCGGTGATGCGCCGCAGCCTGCGCCGCCGCGGCTTCGCCCAGGTGTGCTCGTGGAACTACAGCCCGCGCCTGCGCGACGTGGAGAGCACCGCGGCCACCCTGGGCCGGCACGTCGAGCGGGTGTGCGAGGAGACCGGGCACGACCGGGTGCACGTGGTCGGGCACAGCCTCGGCGGTCTGGTCGCGCGGTACCTGGTGCAGCGGCTGGGCGGTGATGCCCGGGTGGACCGGCTCGTGACGCTCGGGACCCCGCACGCCGGCAGCCGGTGGGCGCACGCGCTGCCGATCCCGGTCGGGCGCCAGCTGCGTCCCGGTTCACCGCTGCTGCGGGAGCTCGAACGGCCGGCGTCCGGCTGCCGCACCGAGGTCACCGCCGTCTACAGCGACCTGGACCAGGTGGTGGTCCCGTCGGCGGCCGGGCGCTGTGACCACCCGGACCTGCAGGCGCGCAACGTGCTCGTCCGGGGCGTCGGGCACATGTCGTTGCCGATCCACCGCGGCGTGCTCGACGAGGTGGCAGCAACACTCGCCGGACGCCGTCGGAGTTGGACAGAAGTGACGACGTCCGTCGCCTGAGTGGGGCGTGTGTGACGCGAGTCGTCACTGATCGCAACCGATCGAGACACATGTCGACAGGTCGTTGAACCACTTCGGGAGCGCGGTTAGCGTCCGCGAACGACAACGGTGCAACTACTGACCGTGGTCGACGCGCGATAGCACCGGCGCTGCTCCCGTGGCCGACCGGTGCTCCTGCACCACCACACGGCTCCTCCCGTGCGGCACCCGGAAGGTGTTCCCCTTGTCTCGACTGCGTGAGCACGTGGGCCGTTCCCGGTCCGAGGGCGACCTGCGGTCGCTCCTCGCCGCCGGCTCCGAGGACGGCTGGGCGGCGGACTGGGACGGCGACTGGGACGGCGAGTGGGCCGCCACCCAGGCCCGGGAGGACGCCGACGAGGACGTGCCCGCCGCGGAGGCCCCGGACGCGGACCTCGCGGACGTCGACCTCGCGGACGGGGACCGTGCGGACGAGGACCCCGCGGACGAGGGCCGTGCGGACGAGGACCCCGCGGACACCGAGGACGGCGACGAGGACGCCCCCCGGGTCACGCGCTCCGCCCGCCGGCGACTGCGCCGGGCGGCCCGGGAGTCCGCCGCACCCGCTCCTGCTCCCGCACCCGCTCCTGCACCCGCCGCCACCGCCACCGCCACCGCCGCCGCACCCCGCACCGCGCGCCGCCGCCCGCCCGGCCGCCGCGCCCCGGTGCTGGTCGTGGTCGCCGTCCTGGGTGCGCTGATGACCGCCCTGCTCGGTGGGGTGGGCAGCGAACCGGCCCCCGTCGCCTCCGCCCAGGACTACGGACTCGGCGTCTCCGACAGCAGCTTCGCCGGGGGCGTCGGCGACGCCCGGGGCGTGATCAGCCAGGCCGAGGCGCAGGCGCGGCTCAACGAGATCGCCGCCTCCCGGGCCGCCCGCGAGCCGGACTTCGTCGTCCCCACCGTCGGCCGGCTCACCACCTGCTTCTGCATGCGCTGGGGCACCATGCACTGGGGCCTCGACCTGGCCGCGCCGCTGGGCACCCCGATCCTCGCCGCCGCGGACGGCGTCGTCCTGCGCGCCGGTCCGGCCTCGGGCTACGGCTACGCGGTCTACATCCAGGACGCCGACGGCAACGTGCAGATCTACGGGCACATGCGCCACATGTTCGTCGAGGCCGGGGACGTCGTCTCCGCCGGCGACCTCATCGCCAAGGTCGGCAACCAGGGCCAGTCGACCGGCCCCCACCTGCACTTCGAGATCCACGAGGGCGGGCTGAACGGCGACCCGATCGACCCGCAGGAGTGGCTGGCCCAGCGCGGCGTGCCGCTCGGCTGATCCCGGCCCGGGAGTGGTTGCCGCTACAGCTTCACGAGGGGCGCGTACCGCAGGACGAGCCGCTTGGTGCCCCCGGAGCCGAAGTCGACCGTGGCCTGCGCCTTGTCGCCGATCCCGTTCACCTCGACGACCGTGCCCAGCCCGAAGGCGTCGTGGCTCACCCGGTCGCCGACCTCGACGCTGATCGCCGGCCGCTTCGACCCGCCCCCGCGCAGCCCGCCGGTGGACAGCCCGGTGGCGGCCACCCGCGCCTGCGCGGAGCCCATCGGCGCCGTCGGTGCCGCCTCGGTGCGCGCCCAGTGCACGGTGTCGGCCGGCAGCTCGTCGAGGAAGCGGGACGGCGGGTTGTAGGCCGGCTGCCCCCAGCTGGTGCGCACCGTGGCCCGGGAGAGGAAGAGCCGCTGCTGCGCGCGGGTGATCCCGACGTAGGCAAGCCGGCGCTCCTCCTCCAGCTCACGGGGGTCGCCGAGCGCCCGCATGTGCGGGAAGACGCCGTCCTCCAGCCCGGTCAGGAAGACGACCGGGAACTCCAGTCCCTTGGCCGTGTGCAGGGTCATCAGCGTCACCACGCCGGCGTCGTCCCCGGTGACCGGGATCTGGTCGGCGTCGGCCACCAGCGACACCTGCTCGAGGAAGTCGGTGACCGAGCCGCCGGGGGTGGCCGCCTCGAACTCGGCGGCGACGGAGACCAGCTCGTTGAGGTTGTCGACGCGGCCCTCGTCCTGCGGGTCGGTGCTGGCCGAGAGCTCCGCCAGGTAGCCGGTGCGGTCGAGGATGCTCTCCAGCAGCGCGGCCGGCCCCGAGCCGGTCTCGACGAGCTGCTCGAACTCCTCGAGCAGCGCCACGAACTCCTGGATCGCCTTGAGCGACCGGGTGGCGAGGGTGGTGACCTCGGAGCACCGGCGCAGCGCGGACGCGAAGGCGATCCGCTCCCGGTCGGCGAACTGCTCGATGCAGGCCTCGGCACGCTCGCCGATGCCGCGCTTGGGGGTGTTGATGACCCGTCGCAGGCTGACCACGTCCGCGGGGTTGGCGACCACCTTGAGGTAGGCCAGCGCGTCGCGGACCTCCTTGCGCTCGTAGAAGCGCACCCCGCCGACGACCTTGTACGGCATGCCGACCCGGATGAACACCTCCTCGAACACCCGGGAGGCGTTGTTGGTGCGGTAGAAGACCGCGATGTCCGCGGGGCGGGCCCTGCCCTCGTCCGTGAGCGCGTCGATCTGCTCCGCGACCCAGGCGGCCTCGTCGTGCTCGTTGTCCGCGACGTAGCCCTCGATCAGCTCGCCGTCGCCGGCGTCGGACCACAGGTTCTTCGGGCGGCGCGAGGTGTTCTTGGCGATGACCGTGTTGGCGGCCTTGAGGATGCGCTGGGTGGAGCGGTAGTTCTGCTCCAGGACGATCGTCGTCGCCTCGGGGTAGTCGCGCTCGAACTCGTCGATGTTGCGGATCGTGGCGCCGCGGAACGCGTAGATGGACTGGTCCGCGTCCCCGACGACGCACAGCTCCGCCGGCGGGACCGGGCCCGCGCCGGTGCCGACCAGCTCGCGCACCAGCACGTACTGCGCGTGGTTGGTGTCCTGGTACTCGTCGACCAGCACGTGCCGGAACCGCCGGCGGTAGTGCTCGGCGACGTCCGGGAACGCCTGCAGCAGGTGCACCGTGGTCATAATCAGGTCGTCGAAGTCCATGGCGTGCGCCTCGCGCAGCCGCCGCTGGTAGAGCCTGTACGCCTCGGCCAGCACCTTCTCCGGCGCCGTCTGCGGGACGTAGGACTCCTCGTCGACCAGCTCGTTCTTCAGGTTCGACACCTGGTTGGCCAGGCTGCGGCCGGGATACCGCTTGGCGTCGAGGTCCAGGTCGCGGGCGACCATCGTCATCAGCCGGACCGAGTCGCCCTGGTCGTAGATGGTGAACGAGCTCTTCATGCCGAGCTTCGCGGCCTCGGCGCGCAGGATGCGCACGCACATCGAGTGGAACGTCGACACCCACATGGCCCGGGCGCGCGGCCCGACCAGGGACGCGACGCGCTCCTTCATCTCGCCGGCGGCCTTGTTGGTGAAGGTGATCGCCACGATCTCGCCGGGCTCCACGCCGCGCGCGCCGAGCAGGTAGGCGATGCGGTGGGTGAGCACCCGCGTCTTGCCCGAGCCCGCGCCCGCCACGATCAGGAGGGGACTGCCCTCGTGCACGACCGCGTCGCGCTGCGGTCCGTTGAGGCCGGCGAGCATCCGGTCGAGTGCGCGGCCGGGCTGGCCGGCGGTGTGCCGGGGCAGCGCGGCGGTGCCGGGGAGGGTCTGCTGGGGGCTGCTCATGTCCCTGCCACTGTAAGCCGCGGGACCGACGGCCCCGGGACGCACGGGACGGCCCGGACGGGCGTGGCGGGTGGCGGAGGACCGATCGCCCGTGTCAGACTCGGGCCGTGCTCAGCCACCGCGAGTTTTACTACGGCCACCGGGTTCCGGTGTCCGTTCCCGCTGGCTGAGCAGCCACCGAACACGACGCCCCGGGCCCGATGGCCCGGGGCGTTCCTCGTCTCCGGGACCGGACGGCCTGTTCACCCCCGGAGGACGACGACCATGAGCACCACCGCCACTGGAGCCACCGCCCAGGCCGTCCCAGCCGCCGACCGGATCGGTGAGCTGCGCGAGCAGATCGACCTCTGCGACGCGCAGATCATCGAGCTGGTCCAGCGCCGGCTGGCCATCTCCCAGCAGATCGGGTCGCTGCGCGCCGCCTCCGGCGGCATGCGGCTGAGCCTGTCCCGGGAGCGGCAGGTGCTCGACCGCTTCCGGTCGGCGCTCGGCCCGGACGGCGCCTCGCTCGGCATGATGCTGCTCCGCCAGGGCCGCGGCCGGCTGTAGGGGTGTCACGTCCGGGGCCGCCGCTCCGTCTCATGGGCACGCACCCGATGAGGAGGAGACCGCCATGGCACGCATCCCGCTGGACCCGCCCCGCACGCCGCTGTACCGGCTCACCGAGTGGTACTCCCGCCGCCGGTTCGGGACCGTCGCCGCCCCGGCCGCCGCGATGGGCCACAACCCGCGTGTGCTGCTGACCACCGTCCGCCAGGAGATGTCGGTGGAGAAGTGGCACACGCTGGACCCGGGGCTCAAGGACCTCGCCGTGATGGCTGCCGCGGTCACGGTCGGCTGCTCGTGGTGCGTCGACTTCGGCTACTGGATCAGCGCCGGCAAGGGCACCGACCCGGCCAAGCTGCGCGACGTCCCGCGCTGGCGGGACAGCGACCGCTTCACCGACCTGGAGCGTCAGGTGCTGGCGTACGCCGAGGCGGTGAGCGCGACCCCGCCCGCCGCGACCGACGAGATGGTGGCCGGCCTGCGGGCGCACCTCGGCGACGCCGCGCTGGTCGAGCTCACGATGATGGTCGCCGTGGAGAACTCGCGGTCGCGGTTCAACAGCGCGCTCGGGCTGACCAGCCAGGGCTTCCGCGACCGCTGCGAGGTCCCGGCCGCGACCACCCCCGCCTCGTGAGCACCGCCCGGCCGCCGGTCCCGGACGGGAGGCTCGCGGCCTTCGACCGGCACCGACGGCTGCTCTTCACCGTCGCCTACCAGATGCTGGGCAGCGTCGCCGACGCCGAGGACGTCGTGCAGGACGCCTGGCTCCGCTGGTCCGCCGCGGACCGGGACGACGTCGCGGACCCGCGGGCCTACCTGGTGCGGACCGCCTCACGCCTGGCGCTGGACCGGCTCACCGCGGCCCGGAGCCGCCGCGAGGCCTACGTCGGCCCCTGGCTCCCCGAGCCGCTGCTCACCGACGAGGCCGGCCGCGGTCCCGAGGAGGCCGCGGAGCTGGGCGAGCAGGTGTCGATGGCGCTGCTCGTCGTCCTCGAAACCCTCTCCCCCGTGGAGCGGGCCGTGTTCGTCCTCCGCGAGGTCTTCGGCCTGCCGGTCGCCGAGGTTGCCGCCGCGCTCGGCCGCTCGGAGGCCGCCGTCCGCCAGCAGGCGCACCGGGCCCGCGAGCACGTGCAGGCGCGCCGGCCGCGGTTCGCCACCGACCGGCGGACCCAGCGGGAGGTGACCGAGCGGTTCCTCGCGGCCGCCGCCGGCGGGGACGTCGAGGCGCTGGTCGCGCTGCTCGCTCCGGACGTCGTCCTGGTGACCGACGGCGAGGGCCGGGCGCGGGCGGCACTGCGGCCGATCACCGGCACCGACAAGGTGTGCCGCTTCCTGCTGGCGACCACGGCCGCGGGGCTGGAGCTGCCCGGGATGCGGGTGGACGTCGCCGAGGTCAACGGCCTGCCCGGGATCGTCGCGTGGGCCGGCGGTGAGCCGTACCTGGCGCTCTGCCTGACCGTGGCGAACGGGCGGGTCGACCAGGTGCTCGTGGTGCGCAACCCGGACAAGCTGGCCGGTCTGGGGAGGTGAGTCGCCGTCGGCCCTCCGGCAGGGTCCCGCCGCGGTCCTTCCAGGCGGGGGGCAGGAGGGCCGTTTCACTAGGCTCCGGCGCGTGATGCCGCTGCCCACCGCCCCCGCCGAGCACGTCGAGCGCGCCCTGTGCGTGCTGGCCCACCCCGACGACGTCGACTTCGGCAGCGCCGGCACGGTCGCCACCTGGACGTCGGCCGGCACGGAGGTCACCTACTGCATCGTCACCGACGGGGACGCCGGCGGCTTCGACGAGACCCCGCGCGCGGAGATGGGGCCGCTGCGGCAGGCCGAGCAGCGGGCCGCGGCCAAGGAGGTCGGGGTGTCCGACGTCCGCTTCCTCGGCCACCCCGACGGTCGCCTGGAGCTCACCCTGGACCTGCGCCGCGACATCGCCCGGGTCATCCGGCGGGTGCGGCCGCAGCGCGTGCTCACGAGCTCCCCCGAGCGGAACTGGGAGCGGATCGGCGCCAGCCACCCCGACCACATGACCGTCGGCGAGTCGACGCTCCGGGCCGTCTACCCCGACGCCCGGAACCCCTTCGCCTTCCCGGAGCTGCTGGCCGACGAGGGCCTGGCGGAGTGGACGGTGGCGGAGGTGTGGCTGAGCGGCAGCCCGCGCGCCGACCACGCGGTCGACGTCACCGACGTCCTGGACCGGAAGCTGGCCGCGCTGCGGTCGCACGTCAGCCAGGTCGGCCACTGGCCCGGGAACCGGCTCGAGGAGTTCCTGACCGGCTGGATGCGGCGCAACGCCCGCACCCACGGCCTGCCCGAGAGCCGGCTCGCCGAGGTCTTCCACGTCGTGCACACGGCCTGACCGCCCGGCCTCCGGCGGGGTGGCGCACAGCCCGCCGGAGGCCGGGTGCCGGGCTAGACCCCCGGCGAGATGAGCTGCTTGGTCCGCCCGGCGCGCTCGACCCGGCGGTGCACCCGCTGGACCAGCGGGTCGCCCAGGTGCGGGTCACCGAAGTGGAACAGGGCGGTCGCCCGGAGCTGGTCGGGGTCGCAGATGTCGTTGCCGTGCAGCGTCCGGTAGCCCCAGAACACGTACAGGTTGCCGGGGACGAGCTCCAGCCGCTGCGGCGGGATCCGCTTCCGGAACGCCTGCGACGCGAGGACGCGCCGGGTGACGCCGTTCTGGCAGGCCGCCTTCTCGGCGATGTTCACCAGGGCACTGCGCCGGACCTCGCGCAGGTTCGGGTAGTACAGGAAGTCGCCCCGGTTGCCGGACGTCGGGATCTCGATCGGCACGAGCGCGGTGACGGTGTAGCTGTCGAAGTGGTACTGCAGCGAGCTGGCCGCACCGGTACGCCCGTACAGGCACCGCAGGCCGGCGTAGATGTGCTCCTCGGGAGCCGGCGGGCGCTGCGCAGCAGCCTCGTGGAGCTGCCTGAGGAAGGTGTCCAGCTCGGGCGAGCGGGCCAGCTCGCCGAGCGCCGTGCCGGCCAGCGCGTCGGGGGCCAGGTACGCGGACTCGTCGCCCTTGCGCCGCACCGCGTCGCGGGCGAAGGCCTGCAGTGATCGCAGCTCGTCGGCCGGCATGGCGTTCTCCACCTGCCCGAAGCCGGTGCGCCGCATCGAGTCGGCGATCTCCTCGATGTCGACCGCGCCCACGATCTCAGCAGTGCTCATGCGCCTTCTCCCAGTCGGTCCAGCTGGTCAACGGCGCACCGTCGCACCATTGCGCCGACGGGGACGGCGATGCGCGTCCGGGACCGAACGTCTCGCGCCGCCCCGCCGGGTGAGGGCAGGCTAACCAAGATCCGCACCGGACGGTAGTGATCTGTGGCTGAACGTCACGACGGCGGCGTTCCCGCGGGAACGCCCGTCAGCCGACCCGGGCGGCCAGGTCCCGCACCGCGCCGACCAGCTCCGGTCCGTCGAGCAGCGGCGGGTCGTTGTGGTCGGCACCCTCGACGGCGACGAGCCGGTGCAGCTCGGCGGCCGCCGCGGCGACGGCGCGGCTCTGTCCCGGCGGCACGATCCTGTCCGCGGTGCCGTAGACCACCGTCGTCGGCACGTGCACCCGCGCGATCCGCTCGGCCACCGGGTAGCGGTCGCGCAGCAGCGCCCGGACCGGCAGGAACGGGTAGTGGACGGCGCCCACGGCGGCCAGGTCCTGGAACGGCGACCGCAGCAGGAGCCCGGCCGGCGGGTGCTCGGTGGCCAGCTCGGTGACCACGCCGGCGCCCAGGCTCTCCCCGAGGTAGAGCAGCCGCCCGGCCGGCACCCCCGCCTCCTCGAGCAGGAATGACCGGGCGGCGCGCACGTCCAGCGCGAGCCCCTCCTCGCTGGGGCTGCCCGGGTTGCCCGCGTACCCGCGGTAGTCGAGGAGCAGCACGCCCAGGCCCTCCTCCGCCAGCGCCCGGGCCAGCGGGGCACGCAGGCCGCGGTGCCCACCGTTGCCGGGGGCCACGAGCACCGTCAGCGCGTCCGGGGATGGCGCCGGGACGTGCCAGGCGGCCAGCTGCAGGCCGTCCGCGGTCCGCAGGACGACGTCGTCCGCGCCCGGCAGCGCGGCCGCGACCGGCCCCGGCGCGCCCTGCGGCAGGTAGACCAGCCGGCGCTGCAGCGCCCACAGCAGCCCGGTCACCAGCGCCGGCACCAGGACGACGACCGCGACCGCGACCAGCACCCGCCGGCGCACCCCGCCGTCCTCACAGGAGGCGGTTGGTGGCCGCCCAGCGGGTGAGCTCGTTGCGGTTGGACAGCTGCAGCTTGCGCAGCACGTTGGAGGCGTGCGACTCCACGGTCTTCACCGAGATGAACAGCCGCCCGCCGATCTCCCGGTACGTGTAGCCCCGGGCCAGCAGCTGCATGACCTCGCGCTCCCGCGCCGAGAGGAGGTCCAACCCGGGGTCGGTGGCCGGGTCGTCGGTCGCCGGAGCCGGTGTCGATGAGGCGGCGAAGGCGTCCAGGACGAAACCGGCCAGCCGCGGGCTGAAGACGACGTCGCCCTCGGCCACCCGGCGGACGGCGTCGCGCAGGTCGGGCCCGGAGATCGTCTTGGTCACGTAGCCGCGGGCGCCGGCCCGGATGACGGCGATGACGTCCTCGGCGGCGTCGGAGACCGACAGCGCCAGCCAGCGGGTGTCCGGCAGCTCGGCTCGCAGCGCCTCCAGCACCGCGCGCCCGCCACCGCCGGGCAGGTGCACGTCGAGCAGGACGACGTCGGGCGCGGCCGCTCGGATGCCGGTCACCGCGGTCGGTGCGTCCGCGGCCTCCCCGACCACCTCCACCTCGTCGCCGAGCTCGGCGCGCACGCCGGCGCGGACCATCCCGTGGTCGTCGACGAGGAAGACCCGCGGCCGGGTCCCGGTCGCCGGGGCGGTCACGCCGTCACCTCCGCCCGCTCGCCGCGCGGCAGGCACAGCTCCACCTCGGTCCCCTCTCCCGGCGCCGTACGCACCGTCGCCGTCCCGCCGATGCGGGTGAGCCGGCCGGTGACGGAGTCCCGCAGGCCGCGCCGGTCCGGCGGCACGGTCCCCGGGTCGAAGCCGCTCCCCCGGTCCCGGACGAAGACGGTCACCGACACCGGCGTCACCTCGCTGTAGAGCGAGACGCTGCCGGCACCGGAGTGCTTGGCGGCGTTGACGACCGCCTCCCGGGTCGCCTGCGCCAGCGCGGTCACCGCGTCGTCCGCCGGCACGTCCCCGACGACCACCTGCTCGACGGTGACCTCGTGGTCGGCCTCGACCTCGGACACCAGCCGGGCGAC
The DNA here is from genome assembly GCF_041028325.1 of Modestobacter sp. I12A-02662. Classification (NCBI taxonomy): domain Bacteria; kingdom Bacillati; phylum Actinomycetota; class Actinomycetes; order Geodermatophilales; family Geodermatophilaceae; genus Modestobacter; species Modestobacter sp. I12A-02662. The sequence continues at coordinate 214,114 of NZ_JABGDE010000004.1, forward strand.
CAGCCCGGCCCAGGTACCGCCGCCGGCGACGGTCGGGTCGTACAGCCAGGTACGGAGCTCCCGCTCCTGGCTGCGGGCCAGCCGGCCCACGACGTGCGGGGAGTCGGCGTGCCGCTGGATGAGCGCCAGGGTCTGCAGCACCGAGTCGTGCAGGTGCGCGGCCAGCTCCGCACGCTCCTCGGAGCGGATGCGCGCCGCGCGCTCGGTGGCGCGCTGGTCCAGCAGCCGCCGCCACACCGGGGCGGTCGCCAGGGCGACACCGACCAGGATGACCAGGGTGGCGGTGAAGCCGTTGCGGGCGTTGGCCAGCTGGCCGGTCGTGGCCAGCAGCAGGACCACGCCGATGATGCCCAGGGCGATGCCGGCGGCCAGGCCCCACCGGGCCGAGCCGCGCAGCAGGCCGACGTCGGTGTCGAACTGCCGCCAGATGACCGCGATGCCCGCGCCGGCCAGCACGAGCGGCAGGACGATGCCGTCCCCGCCCCAGGTGGTCATCTGGCCGAGCAGCACCACGGCGACGACGGACAGCAGCCCGAGCCCGACCAGCTGCCGCTTGCTGGTCAGCTGCGTGCGCGCGGGGACGAGCGTGTCGGTCTCCGCGTCGGAGACGGGCATGGTCAGCCAGAGCAGCGCGTAGGCGACGACGCCGACGCCGAACACGGCGATCGCGACGAAGACGACGCGGACGACGATGGGGTCCACCCGCAGGTGGGCGGCGGTGCCGGCGGCGACGCCGGCGAGCACCCGGCCTCGGCGTGGGCGCGCCAGCGGCGGCCGCGGCGCGGGCAGGGCTGTGGTGGTCACGCCGTCGATCGTGTCACCGGCAGCGGGCCGTGCACATCGGTGGTCACCCCGAGTCGGGGCGTGCCGCGGGATTCAGGGTCGGCTCAGGTGGTTCCCCGATACCGCCGGGGTGCTGCGCCCAGCAGGCTCTGTGCCATGACCTCGACCCCTCCGCCCCCCGCCTCCCCGGCGGCCGACCCCTCCGGGGCCTCCTGGCCGCCACCGCCCTCCCCGCAGCAGCCGTGGCAGCCCCGCCCCCAGCTGCGCCGCAGCCGCACCGACAAGGTGATCGGCGGTGTCGCCGGCGGGCTCGCCGAGTACACCGGCGTCGACGCCCTGCTCTGGCGGATCGGCGTGATCGCGCTTACCCTCGCCGGCGGCAGCGGCGTGATCATCTACCTGCTGCTGTGGGTGCTCATGCCGGCCGCCCCGGTCGGTCAGTCGACGGTCCCCGCCGGCGCGACGGCCGTCGAGCCCCGAGCCCCCCGCGGACCGCGGTCCCCCGTCCCGGGCGTCACCCTCGCGTCGCTGCTCATCGTGCTCGGCTCGGCCGTGCTGCTCGCCCAGCTGACCGACTGGGACCTCGGGCCCCGCGGCTTCTTCGGCACCGCACTGCTGGTCGTCGGCATCGGCCTGATCGTCTCGGCGGTCACCGGGGCCGGCCGGGGCGCGAAGGGCGGGCTGATCGCGCTGGGCGTCGTCCTCTCCCTGGCGACCATGATCGCCTCGACCGCCGACTTCAGCGACGGTCCCCGCGGGGATGTCGGTGACCGCTTCTACCAGCCGACCACCGCCGCGGCCGTCCACGACGTGTACGAGGGTGGCGTCGGCGACCTGGAGATCGACCTGTCCCTGATCGACCCGTCCGACCTGCCCCGCACGATCGAGACCGAGATCCGCCACGGTGTCGGTGACGTGGACGTCATCGTCCCGCGGAACGCCGACGTCCACGTGAGCGGGATGGGCGGCATCGGCGAGGTCGAGTTCGAGGACGAGCGGATCAGCGAGGACGGCGCCTTCTTCCTGGGCACCGGGTCCGGGAACTGGGTGGGCGACGGCCGCGCCGAGTTCCGCATCACGATCCACAACGGCATCGGAGACGTGGAGGTGTCCCGTGACTGACTACAGCGAGTTCCCGACCACGCCGACCCGCTGGCAGGAGAACCTCTGGCCGGAGCCGATCACCACGCCGGAGACCACACCCCCGCCGCCGGTCCGTCGCCAGCGGGACGTGCCGTCCCTGGTCGCCGGGATCGTCTTCACCGTGCTGGCCATCGTGACCCTCTCCGGGGTGGACCTGGCCGCCGGGTGGTTCTGGGACGGTGGCTTCGTCTGGCTGGCGCTGCTGGCCGGCGGGGTGGCCCTGCTGGTGACCGAGGTCCGGCGGGCGCGCCGACGGCGCTGACCGACGGAGGACGAGGCGGAAGGGCCCGGGGAGCAACCGCTCCCCGGGCCCCGTGGCGTGATGGAACGGCCCCGTCGCAGGGGCCCGCGCCGAGCGTCAGCGAGGCGTGGGGGGCGACGGGGTCCTTACTCCCATTCGATCGTGCCCGGGGGCTTGCTCGTGACGTCGAGGACGACGCGGTTGACCTCGGCGACCTCGTTGGTGATCCGGGTGGAGATCCGGGCCAGGACGTCGTAGGGCAGCCGGGTCCAGTCGGCGGTCATCGCGTCCTCGCTGGACACCGGCCGCAGCACGATCGGGTGGCCGTAGGTGCGCCCGTCGCCCTGCACCCCCACCGAGCGGACGTCGGCGAGCAGCACCACCGGGCACTGCCAGATCTCGGTGTCCAGCTTGGCCGCGGTCAGCTCCTCGCGGGCGATCGCGTCGGCCTGGCGGAGCACGTCCAGCCGCTCGCGGGTGACCTCCCCGACGATCCGGATGCCGAGACCGGGGCCGGGGAACGGCTGGCGCTGCACCAGCCGGTCGGGCAGGCCCAGCTGCCGGCCGACCTCGCGGACCTCGTCCTTGAACAGGGCGCGGAGCGGCTCGACCAGGGTGAAGGTGAGGTCCTCGGGCAGCCCGCCGACGTTGTGGTGGCTCTTGATGTTCGCCGTCCCGGTGCCGCCGCCGGACTCGACGACGTCGGGGTACAGCGTCCCCTGCACGAGGAAGTCGACGGTCTCGCCGTGCGCCTGCGCGTCGGCGACGACGTCGGTGGCAGCCTGCTCGAAGACCCGGATGAACTCGCGGCCGATGATCTTGCGCTTCTGCTCCGGGTCGCTGACCCCGGCCAGCGCGGACAGGAACTGCTCGCTGGCGTCCACCACGCGCAGGTCGGCGCCGGTGACCGCGACGAAGTCCCGCTCGATCTGCTCGGTCTCGCCCTGCCGCATCAGGCCGTGGTCGACGTAGACGCAGGTCAGCCTGTCCCCGATCGCCCGCTGGACGAGCGCGGCGGCCACCGCCGAGTCCACCCCGCCGGACAGCGCGCACAGCGCCCGCCGGTCCCCGATCTGCGCCTTGATCGCCGCCACCTGCTCGTCGACGACGTTGCTCATCGTCCAGGTGGGCTCCAGGCCCGCGATGTCGAACAGGAAGTGCTCGAGCACCGTCTGCCCGTGGGCGGTGTGCCGGACCTCCGGGTGGAACTGGACCCCGGCCAGCCGGCGGTCGACGTCCTCGAAGGCGGCGACCGGTGCACCGGTGCTGGTGGCGGTGACGGTGAACCCGGGCGGCGCGGCGCTGACGGCGTCCCCGTGGCTCATCCAGACCGCTTGCTCCGACGGCAGCGACCCGAACAGCCGGCCCTGGGTGGTGACCGTCAGGGGCGTGCCGCCGTACTCGCGGTCCCCGGTGCGGGCCACCGTGCCGCCGAGGCTCTGCGCCATGGCCTGGAAGCCGTAGCAGATGCCGAAGGCGGGCACCCCGGCCTCGAACAGCGTCGCGTCGATCCGCGGGGCGTCCTCGGCGTAGACGCTGGCGGGCCCACCGGACAGCACGATCGCGGCAGGCTTGCGGGCCAGCACCTCCTCCACCGGGACGTCGGAGCCCACGATCTCGGAGTACACCCCGGCCTCGCGGATCCGGCGGGCGATCAGCTGGGCGTACTGGGCGCCGAAGTCGACGACCAGGACGGTCGGGAAGTCCACGGGTCCTCCTGACTCAGCCGGCGAGGTGGCCCGGGCCCGGAGCCTCGGCACCGGTCCCGCCGATCACCAGGTCGACCCGCTGGAACTCCTTGAGGTCCCGGTAGCCGGTCTTGGCCATGGTGCGGCGCAGCGCCCCGAACAGGTTGGTGCGCCCGTCGGCCTCGTCGGCCGGGCCGAGCAGCACCTCCTCCAGCGTGCCGCGCGGCTCGGCGGCCGCGGAGGTGCTGCCGCGGGGCAGCCGCGGGTGCGCCGCGACCGAGTCCCACCACACGCCGCCACCGGGGGCCTCCGCGGCGACCCGCAGCGGCTCCCCCAGCTGGACGGCGTCCGCGCCGCAGGCCAGCGCCCGGGCGATGGCGCCGCTGGTCTCGATCCGGCCGTTGGCGATCACGTGCACGTACCGGCCACCGGTCTCGTCGAGGTAGTCCCGGCGGGCGGCGGCGGCGTCGGCGATGGCGCTGGCCAGCGGCACCCGGATGCCCATGACGGTGTCCGAGGTGGACCAGCTGTCGGCACCGACGCCGACGATGACGCCGGCCGCGCCGGTGCGCATCAGGTGCAGCGTGGTCTGGTAGTCCGCGGCCCCGCCGACGATGACCGGGACGTCGAGGTCGGCGATGAACTCCTTGAGGTTCAGCGCCTCCCCCGCCCTCGTCACGTGCTCGGCGGAGACGATCGTGCCCTGGATGACCAGCAGGTCGACGCCGGCGGCGAGGACCGTGGGCGCCAGCTGCACGGTGTGCTGCGGGGAGACCCGCACCGCCGTGGTGACCCCGGCGGCGCTGAGCTCCTTGACCCGGGCGGTGACCAGGTCCGGCTTCACCGGCTCGGCGTAGAGCCGCTGCAGCAGGGACACCGGCGGGCCGCCGTGCGGGCCGGCGGCCTCGCGCAGCTGCCGGTAGACGTCGGTCGGGTCGTCGTAGCGGGCCCAGAGACCCTCGGCGTTGAGCACGCCCAGGCCCCCGGCCTGCCCGACGCCGATCGCCGTGGTCGGGCTGACCACCGCGTCGCTGGGGCTGGTGACCAGCGGGATCTCGAACCGGAAGGCGTCGATCTGCCAGGCGGTGGAGACGTCGTCGTGGTCGCGGGTGCGGCGGGACGGGACGATCGACACCTCGTCCAGGTCGTAGCCGCGGCGGGCGAAGCGGTTGAGGCCGATCTCGACGTTGTCGCGTGCGGGCATCGGTTCAGCGCCCCCGGTAGTTCGGCGCTTCGACGGTCATCTGGATGTCGTGCGGGTGGCTCTCGACCAGGCCGGCGGAGGTGATCCGGGTCAGCTGGCCGCGTTCCTGCAGGTCGGCGACCGTCGCCGCGCCCGCATAGCCCATCGACGCCTGCAGCCCACCGACGAGCTGGTGGGCGACGCCGGACAGCGAGCCCCGGTAGGGCACCTGGCCCTCGATGCCCTCGGGGACCAGCTTGTCGTCGGAGAGGACGTCGTCGGCGAAGTACCGGTCCCGGCTGAACGACTGGTTGCCGCGCTTCTGCATCGCGCCCAGCGAACCCATCCCGCGGTAGGTCTTGTACTGCTTGCCGTTCATGAAGACCAGCTCGCCCGGCGCCTCCTCGACGCCGGCGAACAGGCCACCGATCATCACGCTGTCGGCGCCGGCCACCAGGGCCTTGGCGATGTCGCCGGAGTACTGCAGCCCGCCGTCGGCGATGACCGGCACCCCGGCCGGCCGCGCGGCCAGGCTGGCCTCGTAGATCGCGGTGATCTGCGGGACGCCGACCCCGGCGACCACGCGGGTGGTGCAGATCGACCCGGGGCCCACGCCCACCTTGACCGCGTCCACGCCCGCGTCGACCAGCGCCTGCGCGCCGGCGCGGGTGGCGACGTTGCCGCCGATCACCTGCACCCCGTGGCCGGCGTTGGCGAAGTCCTTCTTCACCCGCGCGACCATGTCCAGCACCGCGCGCTGGTGGCCGTGCGCGGTGTCGACGACCAGCACGTCCACCCCGGCCTCGACCAGCAGCCCGGCCCGCTTGTAGGCGTCCTCGCCGACGCCCACGGCGGCGGCCACGGCCAGCCGCCCGTCGACGTCCTTGGTGGAGTCGGGGAACTGGTCGCGCTTGACGAAGTCCTTGACGGTGATCAGGCCGCGCAGCCGGCCCGCGTCGTCGACCAGCGGCAGCTTCTCGATCTTGTGCTTGCGCAGCAGCTCGAGCGCCCGCTCGGGGTCGACGCCCACCGGGGCGGTGACCAGCGGCATCGGCGTCATGACGTCGCGCACGAGGCGGTTCTGGTCGGTCTCGAAGCGCATGTCCCGGTTGGTGACGATGCCGACGAGCACGCCCTCGGTGTCGACGACCGGGGCGCCGGAGATGCGGTAGCGCCCGGAGAGCGCGTCGACCTCGGCGAGGGTGTTGTCCGGGGAGCAGGTGACCGGGTTGGTGACCATGCCGGCCTCCGACCGCTTCACCAGGTCGACCTGGCCGGCCTGGTCCTCGGCGGCGAGGTTGCGGTGCAGGACGCCGATGCCGCCGACGCGGGCCATGGCGATCGCCATGCGCGACTCGGTGACCGTGTCCATCGCCGAGGACAGCAGCGGGATGGCCAGGCGGAGTCCACGGGTCAGCCGCGTGCTGGTGTCGACCTCCGCGGGGACCACGTCGGAGGCTCCGGGGATGAGCAGGACGTCGTCGTAGGTCAGCCCCAGCGGGGCGAACTTGGCGGGGAGTTCGGGGACGCGCTCGTCGGGCTGCACGTGTCGCCACCCTCTCGGCTAGTGGTGGGAGCGCCTCCGAGGGCGCACGGGTACCGAGTCGATGGTAGGCGGACGCCCCCGGTCGGCCTCCGCCCAGTTACCGTGGGCGGCTGGACGGGCGTGCACGGTCGGCACCCAGCTGACCGGGGCGGCATGCTCCGAGCACACGCACCGGCGAGGAGGACACGTGGACGCGTGGGACGACGCATTCGGCTCATCCCGGGACCGCGACCCGGACTTCGGGCCGGACGACGACCAGGGACACCCGCCGCTGACCATGGAGGAGCGGGCCGGGGTGCTCGACGACCTGGCCGAGCTGGAGGTCTTCCGCACCCTGCTCGAGCCGACGGGGGTCAAGGGCATCGTCGTCGACTGCCCCGACTGCCACGAGGAGCACCACGTCGACTGGGCGCTGATGCAGGCGAACCTGCGCCAGCTGCTCGACGAGGGGCAGACCGGACGGCACGAGCCGCCCTTCGACCCGGACCCCGACGACTACGTCAGCTGGGACTACGCCAGCGGCTACGCCGACGCGGTGGCCGCGATGGCCGAGCGCGAGGAACCCACCGGCAGGCACGGCGCCGGCGGCGGCCGCCACGCCCGCGAGGACTAGCGAGGCCCCGGGGTCGAGCCGCCTCGGCGACCGGGAGGCCGGGGTGCACCCCGGCACACCGGTCAGCGAGGCGGCTCAGCCCGACTGACCGACGACCCGCCGGCGACCGAGCGCACGCGGCACCGCGCGGAACGAACGGTCGACCGGCCCGGCCACGGTGAGCTCGCGGCGCACCCGGTCCGCCAGCGGCACCCACCCCCGCTCCAGGTCCTCGTCGACGACCCGCAGGAAGCGCACCCCGACCGCCCGCAGCGCGTCCTCCCGCCGCTTCTCGTCGAACAGGACGTCTTCGGGCCGGCCTCCGTACGCCGGGTCCACGTACTTGACGCGGCCGTCGAACTCCACCGCCAGCGCGGCGTCCTGGTACCAGCCGTCGACGACCTTGATGAGCCGGCCGCCGACCCAGAGCCCCACCTGAGGCACGAAGGGCGGCAGACATGCGGCGCGGAAACGCAGCCGGCCCTTGGTCTCCAGCCAGGTCTCGGCGCGCCCGTCGGCGGCGGCGACAGCGCGTGCCGCGCGCGGAGCACGCGGGTGGAAGCGGTGCCGGTGCAGCGTGTGCTGCAGCAGTTCCGGCGTGACCAGCTCGCGCAGCAGCGCGGCGTCCAGGGCGGCCACCGCAGGCAGCTCCGGCCACTCCCGGGCGGTGTCGACCAGCGTCCGGGCGGGCGTCGTGAGCCGATGGCGACCACAGGTGGTCACCTCGGCTGACGGGAGGTCCGCGCGGGTCATCACGTAGCCCGGGCCACTGCGCCAGCGCTCCGGATCGGTGAGCCGCACGTCCGGCGGCAGACCTGGGGGGACCGGGAGCCGCCACAGCCGGGCAGCCGTCCCGTGGCTGAGCGCCGCGGTGGGCCGGGCGATCGCGGCCGTGACGGCGAAGGCGTCCAGCTCGTGCCGCCGTCCGGCCGCCTCGACCGCAGCCAGGTCGGCGGCGGTGACGAAGGACCCGCGACGCAGCCGGACCCAGGCACCGGATCGGACCGCGCTGCGGATCTCCCGCTCGGTGACCTGCGCAGCCGTCAGCTCGGCGATGGTGAACAGCCCGAGGCGCGTGGAGGCGGCGACCCGGACGGGACCTGGGAGCGGGGAGTCCATCCGGCCATGGTCGACGGCCCGCCGCTCAGCGCGCGGAGCTCGCCGGCGCCTGTGGACGGCAGCCCGGCCGGTGGACGACGGCCTGCGCTGCGCCGATCCTCAGGTCCAGCCGCCTCGGCGACCGGGAGGCCGGGGTGTGCCCCGGCGTACCGGTCGGCGAGGCGGCTCAGCCCGTCGAGAGGAACTCAGTGCATCATGCCGCGGCGGAAGCCGGTGGCCACCGCCTCGGCGCGGTCCTTGGCGCCGAGCTTGCGGAACAGCCGGCGGGCGTGGGTCTTGATGGTGTCCTCGGACAGGTAGAGCTCGCGGCCGATCTGGGCGTTGCTCTTGCCCTGGCTCATCCCGGTCAGCACCTGCATCTCCCGGGCGCTGAGCGCGACCGGCGGCGGCTCGGGGACGGTCGACCGGACGGTGGTCGGCGCGGAGCCGGCCAGCGGGCTGGCCCCACCCCACGGCGCCGGTCCGTTCGACGGTGCCCCGCCGGGCGGGACCGCGTGCTGCGGGCTGCGCGGCATCGGCGCCATCCGCGCCGGCACGGGCCGGCCCTGCTCCACGCGCGGCCCGCGCGCCAGGCCGAGGCCGAGCTCCAGGGGGTTGGCGTCCCAGCGCAGGTAGCCACGGGCGCCGGCGGCCACCGCGGCGCGGACGGAGTCCGCGTCGTCCGGGGCGCCGAGCACGAGCACGGTCAGCGAGGGGTGGCTCCGCAGCACCTGGGTGGCGACTGCCAGCCCGCTGTCGGTGGCCCGCTGGGTCCCGACGAGCAGCGCGTCGGGCAGCCGGTTGGCCAGCCGGGCCGTCAGGGCCGCCGGGTCACCGACCGCCTCGACGCGGGCCACGAACGGCAGCGCCAGCAGGCGGGCGGCGACGTCGTCCCGCACGCGGCGCCGCTCGTCGAACACCCACACCACGGCACCGCCGTGGCCGTTGCCGCGCATCCTGTCCTCGATCACCGATGGCTCCCGTCCTGCGCCGAGCCGGGGGTCACCCGGCCGGGTGGGGGGACCGGGTACTCCCCCGCTCCCCGGGGCGCCGGCACCGCCCGAACGGAGTCCGGGCGTGGTGTCGGGGTGTCCCCCACTCCGGTGGCCGGCACTCCCTGTGACCACCTTGATCCGCTCTGTCGTGTGACGACAGCACCCGTCACCCCGCGGGGTGAGGGCGGGAGCACGCCCGACCGGAGCTGGAGAACGCGGAGCCACCCCAAGCACACATCGACAGATCCCGCACCACGAAGGTGGGCCGATGTGTTTGCGTCTCACCGGCACGGGGCACCGGCTGCCTCGTGACCGGGCAGACCCCCCGGTGCATCCGAGCCGAGGAGGTCCAATGGCCGACATCCGCCGACTGCCCAACCCTGTTGCCGAGGTCTGGGACTGGCAGTTGCACGGCGCCTGCCGAGGCGAGAGCACGTCGCTCTTCTTCCACCCCGACGGCGAGCGTGGGCCGGCCCGGGCGCGGCGACAGGCCGCCGCCAAGGCCGTCTGCGGAACGTGCCCGGTGATCGACGCCTGCCTGAAGCACGCGCTGTCCGTCCGCGAGCCCTACGGGGTGTGGGGCGGCATGAGCGAGGAGGAACGCGCCCGGCTGATCGCCGCGGAGCCAGCCTCCATCGCCGCCGGGGTCTGAACCACCCGCGGCGGGCGACCTCCCCGCCGCACGCAAGGCCGAGAGGGCCGGTCCGACGAGTCGTCGGACCGGCCCTCTCGGCATGTGCGGGGCCGGATCAGAGGCTCACCCCGGGCTTGCGAGGGGCGAGCCTCTGAGCGCGGCCCTTGATCAGTGGCTGTGGCCGTGCCCGTGCGAGTGGCCGTGGGTGTGCTGGCCACCGGCGTGCTCGTGCTCCTCCGCGGGCTTCTCCACGACGGCGGAGTCGGTGGTGAGCACCATGGCCGCGATGGATGCGGCGTTGCCCAGCGCGGCCTTGGTCACCTTGACCGGGTCGATGACGCCCTGCGCGGCCAGGTCCCCGAACTCGCCGGTCGCGGCGTTGAAGCCCTTGCCCTCGCCGAGGTCACGGACCCGGCCGACGACGACCGGCCCCTCGAACCCGGCGTTGGACGCGATCAGCGACAGCGGGGCCTCCAGGGCCTTGCGCACCGACCGTGCACCGGTCAGCTCGTCGCCGGACAGCTCCAGCGCGTCGACGGCCGTCGCCGCGTGCACCAGCGCCGAACCGCCACCGGGGACGACGCCCTCCTCCACCGCGGCGCGGGTCGCGGAGATGGCGTCCTCGATGCGGTGCTTGCGCTCCTTCATCTCGACCTCGGTCGCCGCGCCGACGCGGACCACCGCGATGCCGCCGGCCAGCTTGGCCAGCCGCTCCTGCAGCTTCTCGCGGTCCCAGTCGGAGTCGGTGGCCTCGATCTCGTTGCGGATCTGCGCGACCCGGTCGGCGATCGCGCCGACCGTGCCGCCGCCGTCGACCAGGGTCGTGTCGTCCTTGGTGACGACGACCCGGCGGGCGGTGCCGAGCACCTCCGGACCGACGGCGTCCAGCCGCAGGCCGACGTCCTCGCTGACCACCTGGCCGCCGGTGACGACGGCGAGGTCGGCCATGAACGCCTTGCGCCGGTCACCGAAGTACGGCGACTTCACCGCGACGACCTTGATGGTCTTGCGGATCGAGTTGACGACGAGCGTGGACAGCGCCTCGCCCTCGACGTCCTCGGCGACGATCAGCAGCGGGCGGGCGCCGGTCTGCAGGACCTTCTCCAGCAGCGGCAGCAGGTCGGCCAGCGCGCTGATCTTGCCCTGGACCATCAGCACGAGGGCGTCCTCGAGGACGGCCTCCATCGCCTCGCTGTCGGTGACGAAGTACGGCGACAGGTACCCCTTGTCGAACTGCACGCCCTCGGTGACGTCCAGCTCGGTGGTCATGCCGTTGGCCTCTTCGACGGTGATGACGCCGTCCTTGCCGACCCGCTCGAACGCCTCGCCGATCAGCTCGCCGACCTCGGCGTCCTGGGCGGAGATGGTGGCGACCTCGGCGATCGCGCTGCGCTGGTCGACCGGCACGGCGACCGCGTCGAGGGCGGCGGACACCGCGTCGACGGCGGCCCGCATGCCCCGGCCCAGGGCCATCGGGTTGGCGCCGGCGGCGACGTTGCGCAGGCCCTCGTGCACGAGCGCCTGGGCGAGCACGGTGGCGGTGGTGGTGCCGTCACCGGCGACGTCGTTGGTCTTGGTGGCGACGTTCTTCGCCAGCTGCGCGCCGAGGTTCTCGTAGGGGTCCTCGAGGTCGACCTCGCGGGCGATGGTGACGCCGTCGTTGGTGATGGTGGGGGCGCCGAACTTCTTGTCGATCACCACGTTGCGGCCGCGCGGGCCGAGGGTGACCTTGACGGCGTCGGCGAGCTTGTCGACGCCGCGCTCGAGGGCGCGCCGGGCGTCCTCGTCGAACAGGATGATCTTGGCCATTGCCGGACCTCTCGGGTCAGGGGGGTGCTGCGGGGGCGGACGACAACCGCCCCGGGACCCGGTGTCTCGGGTCGCCGGGGCGGTTGGTGACGTGCTGGAACGGCCCCCTTCAGAGGCTCGTCCCGAGCGTGCGAGGGCTGAGGCGAGGGGTCCTTCTACTTCTCCACGACGGCGAGCAGGTCGCGCGCGGAGAGGACGAGGTAGTCCTCGCCGCCGTAACGCACCTCGGTGCCGCCGTACTTCGAGTAGATGACCACGTCGCCGACGTTCACGTCGAGCGGGACCCGGTTGCCGTTGTCGTCGATGCGGCCGGGGCCGACGGCGATGACGGTGCCCTCCTGGGGCTTCTCCTTGGCGGTGTCCGGGATGACCAGACCGGAGGCGGTGGTGGTCTCGGCCTCGTTGGCCTGGACCACGACCCGGTCCTCGAGCGGCTTGATGTTGACCTTGGTAGCGGTCGTCACGTCGTGACGCCCCCTTCGGTGTCGGACGGTTCGGGAGTGGTGCTGATGCTGGGTGGCACGGGAGCTGGGCACCTGCCGTCGCGGGGGTCAGGCGCCAACCCGTGTCGATTGGCACTCTACCCATGGGAGTGCCAGCCGCTCAACCGGGTCGCCCACCCGGGCGATCGGGCGATGGGCCAGGCTGGAGCCGTGCCCGGCACTCCTCCCGACCACCCCGGTGACCGGGTCGCCGCCCTCCGCTGGCTGAGGACCCCGGCCGGCGAGGCCGCGACCGCACGCGCCGCCGCCCTGGTCGCCGACCGGGTCGACGTCCTGCCCGCGCTGGCCCGGCTGCGCGCCGAGGTGGGACCGGACGGCGCGGGGCCCGCGTGGGAGCTCGCCCGGCTGCGGGCGAGGGCCCGGGCCACCTTCGGGGACGACGCCGACCGGCTGCTCCTCACCGCGGACGCCCTCGAGCAGGCCGGCCGCCCGGTGCTGGCCGCCCGGCGGGCGCGGCGGCTGCTCGCCGGCGGCGCCCGCTCGGTGGCCGACCTGGGGTGCGCCTCGGGCACCGACACCGTGGCGCTGGCCCGCGCCGGTGCCGCGGTCACCGCCGTGGACCTCGATCCGGTGGCCCGCGAGCTCACCGCCGCCAACGCCGCGGCGCTGGGGGTCGCCGACCGGGTGCGGGTGGTGGCCGGCGACGTCGTCGAGCTCGTGGCCGCCGCCCCCGACGGCCGGATCGCCGGCTGCGACGCCGCCGTCCTCGACCCCGCCCGCCGCGCCGGAGGACGGCGGCAGCTGGACCCCGACCGCTGGTCCCCGCCCTGGTCGACCGTCGCCCTGCTGCTGGACCGGGCCCCGGCCTGCGTGGTCAAGGTGGCCCCGGGGCTGGACCACGCCCGGGTGCCGGACGGCGTGGAGGCCGAGTGGGTGTCGGCCGGTGGGTCGATCGCGGAGGCGCTGCTGTGGGGCCGGGGGCTCAGCCGCACCTGGCGGCGGACGAGCCTGCTCGCCGGCGACGGCCGGCTGCTCGAGCTCACCGCCGACCGGGACCCCGGCACCGCGCCGGTCGGCCCGGTGCGCGGCTGGCTGCACGAGCCGGACCCGGCGGTGATCCGCTCCGGCCTGGTGGCCCTGGTCGCGGCGGACCTCGGCGCCACGCTGGTCGACCCGACGATCGCCTACCTGACCTCCGACGGCCCGGCGGGCTCCCCGTGGGTCAGCAGCTACGCGGTCACCGACGTGCTGCCGTTCAACCTCAAGAAGCTCCGCGCGCTGCTGCGGGCCCGCGGCGTCGGCCGGGTGACGGTGAAGAAGCGCGGCTCGCCGATCGAGCCGGAGACCCTGGCCCGGCAGCTGCGCGGCCCGGGCAGCGGGACGGCGGTCGTCGTCGTCACCCGCGTCGCCGGCGCCCCCACCGTCCTGGTCTGCGCCGTCCGCCCCTGACCGCCCCCGGCGGCCACAGTTGCGATCTCGGCCGCCCAGGGGCTCCCTCAGCGGCTGACGACGTCGATCGGCAGCGAGCTGTCCGCTCCCAGGTCGGTCTCCGACGGCGCCACCCCGGCCTCGACCAGCCGCGACCCGAGCGCGGCGACCATCGCCCCGTTGTCGGTGCACAGCCGCCGGCTCGGCACCCGGAGCACGATCCCCGCGGCGTCGCACCGCTCCTGCGCCAGGGTGCGCAGCCGCGAGTTGGCCGCCACCCCGCCGCCGATGACCAGGTGGTCGACGCCGTGGTCCCGGCAGGCGCGCACGGCCTTGGCGGTGAGCACGTCCACGACGGCCTCCTGGAACGCGGCCGCGACGTCGGCCACCGGCACCGGTTCCCCGGCCCGCTGCCGCGCCTCGACCCAGCGGGCGACCGCGGTCTTCAGCCCCGAGAAGGAGAAGTCGTAGGCGGCGTCGCGCGGGCCGGTGAGCCCGCGGGGGAAGGCGATCGCGTCCCGGTCGCCCTCGCCGGCCGCCCGGTCGATCGGCGGGCCGCCGGGGAAGGGCAGGCCCAGCACCCGGGCCACCTTGTCGAAGGCCTCGCCGGCCGCGTCGTCGATGGTGCGGCCGAGCTCCTGCACCTCCTGCGCGAGGTCGGGCACCAGCAGGAGCGAGCTGTGCCCACCGGAGACGAGCATCGCGATCGACGGCTCGGCGAGCCGGCCGTGCTCGAGCTCGTCGACGGCGACGTGCGCGGCCAGGTGGTTCACCCCGTACAGCGGGACGTCGAGGGCCAGCGCGTACGCCTTCGCCGCCGCGACCCCGACCAGCAGGGCGCCGGTCAGCCCGGGCCCGGCGGTCACCGCGACCGCGTCGACGTCGGCGGCGGACACCCCGGCGTCGGCGAACGCCTTGTGCACGGTCGGGACCATCGCCTCCAGGTGCGCCCGGGACGCGATCTCCGGCACGACCCCGCCGAACCGCTCGTGCTCGGCCATGCTCGTCGCGAGCGCGTCGGACAGCAGCGTCCGCCCGCGGACCAGCCCGACCCCGGTCTCGTCGCACGACGTCTCGAACCCGAGGATCAACGGCGCGGTCATCGCGCGGCCTCCCGGAGCATCACGACGGCGTCCTTCCCGCTCAGTGGGTAGTAGCGCGGCCGGCGGCCGACCTCGGTGAAGCCGCGGCGACGGTAGAAGCCCTGGGTGGCCTCGTCGTCGGCACGCACCTCCAGCAGCACCGGCTTCCCCTTCCGGTCCGCCTCGGCCAGCAGGGTGTCCAGCAGCAGCGCGCCGATCCGTTGCCCCTGCCGCGCGCCGGTCACCCCGATGGCGGCCAGGTGCGCCTCGTCGTCGTAGGCGATCAGCCCGGCGTAGCCGACGACGGCGCCGGTGGCGTCGTCGGCGGCGACCAGGTAGTGGCGGGTGTCGGGGCGGGCGAGCTCGTCCCGGTACATCCACTCGGTCCAGGTGTCCGGCGCGAAGAGCTCCTCCTCGAGCTCCATCACCTGCGGCAGGTCGTCCACGGTCATCGCGCGCAGCGCGATCACTGCGACACCGCCTTGCGGGCGGCCGGGGGGACGGCGTCCGGGCGGCGCAGGTACAGCGGCTCCAGCGGGCGCCGGGGGACGTCGCCGGCCAGCTGGGGGGCAGCGGCGCGGAGCAGCCCCGCCGTCGTCACGTCCGCCGCGGTGACGTCCCGGCCCAGCCGCTCGGCGAAGCGGACGTCGCCCAGGACCGGGTCGGTGACCGGGGCGTCCTCGGGCCGGACGACCCCCGGGCCGGCCACGCGCGCGCCGTCCGGGCCGTACACCGCCCAGTGCACCTCCTTGCGCCGCGCGTCGGTGACGACCGACCGCGCGCCGCTGCCCACGGCGTCCAGCGAGCACACGCCGACCACCGGCAGGGCCCGCGCGTCGGCGAGCGCGGCGGCGGTGACGATCCCGACCCGCAGCCCGGTGAACGGCCCCGGGCCGAGCCCGGTGACGACGGCGTCCAGGTCGCGCATGCGCACGCCCGCCTCCTCCAGCACGTCGCGGACAGCGGGGGTCAGCAGCTCGGCGTGCCGGTTGCCGGAGGGCAGCGCCCGCTCGGCCAGCAGCTGGACGCCTCCGGGTGACCAGCGGGCCACTCCGGCGACGAGGGTCGGGGTGGCGGTGTCGAGGGCGAGGACGAGCACGACCGACCAGCCTAGGCCGCCGTGTCGAGCCGCCGTTCCCACCCCGGCCCGACCGGCACCAGGCGGGCGGTGCGGACGTCGTCGTCCCGGCGGTCCAGCTCGACCACGAGGTGCTCGTCGGCCAACTGCTCGACCAGCCCGTGCCCCCACTCGACGACGGTGACCGACTCCTCGGTGGTGGCGTCGAGGTCGAGGTCGTCGACGTCGGCCATGCCGGTGAGCCGGTAGGCGTCCACGTGCACGAGCGGCACCCGGCCGCCGCGGTGCACGCGGGCCAGCACGAAGGTCGGCGACGTGACCGGCCCCGGGACACCGAGCCCGGCACCGATCCCCTGGGTGAGCGCCGTCTTGCCCGCACCCAGCGGGCCGGCCAGGACGACGAGGTCCCCGGGCTGCAGGACGGCGGCGAGCTCGCGGCCGAACGCCCGGGTGTCGGCGACCGTGGGCAGCACGTGCTCGCGCTTCACAGCGCGCCCGCCACGGCGCGCAGGTCGGCCAGCAGCCCGGCGCGGGGCGCGCCGTTCGGGCCGAACCGGATCGCCGCCGACGGGTGGTAGGTGGCCCACACCGCGCGGCCGTCGACCTCGTGCGGCCGGCCGCGGACGGCGGCGAGCACGGTCCGCGGGCCGAGGAACCACTTCGCCGAGGACAGCCCCAGCGCCACCACCACCCGGGCGTCGAGCAGGTCCAGCTGGCGGTGCAGCCACCCGCTGCACCGGGCCACCTCGGGGGCCTTCGGCGTCCGGTTGCCCGGGGGGCGGCACTTCACCACGTTCAGCACGGCGGCCTCGGCGCGGTCGAGGCCCGCCTCGGCCAGCAACTGGTCCAGCAGCGCGCCGGACCGCCCGACGAACGGGCGGCCGGTCCCGTCCTCGGTCGCCCCCGGGGCCTCGCCCACCAGCACCAGCCTCGGCCGGCCGCCAACCGGCACGTCGCCGACCACGACGTGCTGCCGGGCGGCGGCCAGCTCGGGACAGGCCAGGCAGCCCCTGGCCGCGGTGGCCAGCGCGGCCCAGTCCGGGGCCGCGGCGGCGGTGCGGGCGACCTCCTCGGCGGCGGCGTCGAGGCGGGGCGAGCGAGGAACGGCCACGCCAGCACCCTACGGTCGAGCAGCTCAGCCGGGTGTCCGGCCCGGCTGCTCGGCGGCGACCCGGCGGATGAGCCCGGCCAGCGCGCGGGTCACCTGCTCCGGGTGCTCCAGCGGCACCAGGTGGCCGGCGTCGGGGACGACGACGAACTCCGCCGTCCCCAGCCGCTCGGTGATCAGCTCGCTGTGCCCCATCGGGATCAGCTTGTCCTTGTCGCCGGTGAGCACCAGCACCGGGACGCGGCGCAGCGGCTCGAGCGCGCCGCTCTCGTCCAGCCCGACCAACGCCGGGTAGAACTCGGCGATCACGTCGACCGGCGTCCCGGCGATCATCGCGTCGACGTAGTGCCCCAGCTCGGGGGCGACGTCGGCGGAGGAGAACGACAGGGACCGGGTGGCCGCCGAGACGAGGTCCTTGGCGATCCGGCGGGTCTGCTCGGCGAACCCCGGACGGCGCCGCATGGTCCAGGCGGCCACCGGCAGCACCGCGGCCCGCACCCGGGTGAGCAGCTGCGGCAGGCCGAGGTCCAGGTCGTCCAGGTTGCCGCTGGAGGTCGACACCAGCGCCACCGCGGCGACCCGGCTGCCGAACAGCTCCGGACGGCGGCGGGCCAGCGCCAGCACGGTCATCCCGCCCATCGAGTGCCCGACCAGGACCACCGGGCCGGTCGGCACCCGGGCGGCCAGCACCGCCTCCAGGTCGGCGGCGAGCTGCTCGATCGTCGAGTTCTCGGCGTCCCCGCGACCGGAGGCGCCGTGCCCGCGCTGGTCGTAGAACACCAGCCGCGCCGTGGGCCGGTGTCCGTTGGCCGTGGCCAGCTGCGCGCCGAGGTCCCGGCGCTGGAAGGTCCACGACGCCATCGACAGAGCGTAGCCGTGCACGAGGACCACCGTCAGCGGCGCGTCGAGCGGGCCGACCTCCTCGACGGACAGCGGCACGCCGTCGTCGGCCGGCACGACCGCGGTGCGGTCCGCGGGCCGGGAGGCGAGGCCGAGCGGGTCGTCCTGCCGCAGCTCCCACTCCGGGACGCCGTCGACCTCCGGCAGCCGGCCGGCGACGCGGTCGGCCCGGATCCGCGAGGTGGCCGCCCGGGTGACCGCGACCCCCACCGCGGTGCCGGCCGCGGCGAGCCCGAGCGCCGCGCCGACGATGCCGACCGTGCGCCCGGTGGGCCGGTGCGGGTGCAGGTGCGGGTGGGCGGTCATCGCCCGGTCCCGGCGGTGCCGACGTGCCGCCGCCGGAACCGGCCGCCGACCCGGGTGACCAGCTCGTAGTGGATCGTGTCGAGGGCGTCGGCCCACTGCTGGGCGGTCGGCTCGCCGCCGTCCCCGGGCCCCCAGAGGACGACCCGGTCGCCGGGCGCCACGGCGTCGTCCCCGACGTCGAGCACGAACTGGTCCATGCACACCCGCCCGGCGATGGTGCGCTGCGCACCCGCGGCGAGCACCGGTGCGCGGTTGCCCGCCGCGCGGGGCACGCCGTCGGCGTAGCCCACCGGCACCAGCGCGAGCGTCGTCTCCCGCGGGGCGGAGTAGGTGTGGCCGTAGGAGACCCCGGCGCCGGCGGGCACCCGTTTGGTGAGCGCCACCTGAGCCTGCACCGTCATCGCCGGGCGCAGCCCGTAGGCGGCGGGGTCGCCGCCGAGCGGGTCGAGCCCGTACACGGCGACCCCGGGGCGGACCATGTCGTACCAGGTCTCCGGCAGGGCGATCGTCGCCGCCGAGTTGGCCAGGTGCCGGCGCGCGCCGGTCAGGCCGGCGGCACGGGCGATGTCCACGGCCTCCTCGAAGACCCGCACCTGGCGGCCGATCGTCGGGTGGGTGGGGGCGTCGGCGTAGGCCATGTGGCTCCACAGCCCGACCACCTCGACGTCGCCGTCGGCCTGCGCGCGGGCGGCGGCCGCCACCAGGCCCGGCCAGTCGGCCGGGGTGGCGCCCTCCCGGGACAGCCCGGTGTCGGCGCACAGGTGCAGCCGGGCCGTCCGGCCGGTCGCGCGGGCGGCCGCGACCACCTCGGCCAGGCCCCAGTCGGCGTTGACCGACACCTCCACGTCGGCGGCCAGGGCCGCGGCGAAGTCCTCACCGGGCGCGTGCAGCCAGGCCAGCAGCGGAGCGGTCACCCCGGCCGCGCGCAGCGCCAGCGCCTCTGCGACGACGGCGACGCCCAGCGCGTCGGCACCGCCGGCGAGGGCCGCCCGCGCGGCGGGGACCAGGCCGTGCCCGTAGCCGTCGGCCTTCACCACGGCCATGAGCGGGCGGCCGGCCCGCTCGCGGAGCACGGCGGTGTTCGCCGCGATGGCGTCCAGGTCGACGACCACCTCGGCCCGGTGGAGGAGTGCGGTGTCCAGCGACGTCACCACTCCACTCTCCCAGGCGCGGAGCTCAGGCCGCGCCCCCGCGGCGCAACCGGCCGACGGCGTCCGGCAGCACGCGCACCAGGTCCCCGGCGATCAGCGGGCCCCGCTCGGCGGCCAGCTGCCCGGCCCGGCCGTGCACGTGCGCCGCCACCGCGGCCGCCTCGACCGCCGGCAGTCCGGCGGCCAGCAGCGCACCGAGGATCCCTGCGAGCACGTCACCGGTGCCGGCCGTTGCCAGCCACGAGGTGCCGGTGCCGTTGACGTAGGCCTCGCCGACCGCGTCGGCGACGACGGTCGCGTCGCCCTTGAGCAGCACGGTGCAGCCCAGTGCCGCGGCACCGCGGCGGGCCGCGGCGACCCGGTCGGGCCCCACCTCGCCGCCGAAGACGCGGGCGAACTCCCGGTCGTGGGGGGTCAGCACGGTGGGCGCGGCGCGGTCCCGGACGAGCTCCGGCCGGCCGGCGACCAGCGTCAAGCCGTCGGCGTCCACCACCACCGGCAGGTCGGTGGCCAGCACCTCGGCCAGCACGCTGCGCGCGTCGTCGTCCAGGCCCATGCCGGGTCCGGCGACCCAGGCCTGCACCCGGCCGGCGTCCGCGGGCCGCCCGGAGGTGACGATCGCCTCCGGCCAGGCGGCGCGCACACCCTCGGCCGCGGTGCCGGCGTAGCGGACCAGCCCCGGCCGGGCGCGCAGCGCGGCCCCGGTGCAGAGCACGCCCGCGCCCGGGTAGGTCGCTGACCCGGCGAGGACGCCGACGACCCCGCGCGAGTACTTGTCGTCGCCGGGGTCCGGGGCGTCGAGGTGGACGGCGACGTCGGCGTCGGTGAGCTGCCGGGCGTCCGGCGTCCCGAGCGCCTCGCCCAGCCCGATGTCGACCAGGTGCACCGTGCCGGCCGCCTGCCGTCCCGCGCCGACGACCAGCCCGGTCTTCACCGCTCCGAAGGTGACCGTGTGCTGGGCGGGGAAGACGGCGCCGGGCACCTCGCCGGTGTCCGCGGCCACGCCGCTGGGGACGTCGACCGCCACCAGTAGCCCGGGCCCCGCGACCGCCTCGGCGACCAGCGCCGCCGCGGGCTCCCGCAGTCCCCCGCTGCCGCCGATGCCCACGATCCCGTCGAGGACCAGGTCGGCGCGGTCCAGGCCCGGGTGCCCGGGGTCGGCGGTCCGGCCGCCGGCCCGGCGCAGTGCGGCCAGCCCGCCGGCGTGCGCCCGCTCCGGGGCGAGCAGGACGGCGGTCACCCGCGCGCCGCGGGCGGCCAGGTGCGCCCCCGCGTAGAGCGCGTCCCCGCCGTTGTGGCCCGCGCCCACCAGCAGGACCACCCGGACGCCGTGCGCCCGGCCCAGCAGCTGGAGGCAGATCGTGGCCAGGCCGGTCGCGGCCCGCTGCATGAGCGCGCCCTCGCGGACCGTCGCCAGCACCGCGTCCTCGGCGGCCCGCACCCCGGCCGCGGTGTACAGGCCGATCACGACGCGACGTCCCCGCGCTCGGCGACCACCACGGCCGACGCGACGCCCCCGTCATGGCTCAGCGACACGTGCCAGCAGGTGACCCCCAGCTCGGCGGCCCGGCGGGCGACCGTGCCCCGGACGACGAGGTGGGGGCGGCCGTGGTCCCCCACCGTCACCTCGGCGTCGTGCCAGTTCAGGTCACCAGGCGCGCCGAGGGCCTTGGCCAGCGCCTCCTTCGCCGCGAACCGGGCCGCCAGCGACTCCCCGGTGCGCCGGCCACCCGAGGGGGTGGTCTGCTCGTCGGTGGTGAACAGCCGGTCCCGGAGGCCGGGTGTGCGGTCCAGCGAGGCGGCGAACCGCTCCACCGGGCAGACGTCGATGCCGACCCCGATGATCACGCGGTCAGTCTGCCCGCCGGCGAGGTGACGTGCTGGAGCGGCCCCTCTGCAGGGGTCCCGCCGCGAGCGTGCGAGCGGTGGGGGGCAGAGGGGTCCTTCGACTATTCGACGGTGACGCTCTTGGCGAGGTTCCGCGGCTGGTCGACGTCCAGGCCGCGGGTGTCGGCGATCTCGCAGGCGAGCACCTGCAGCGGCACGGTGGTGACCACCGGCGCCAGCAGGGTGGGGGTGCGCGGCACCCGGATCACGTGGTCGGCGAAGGGCACCACGTCGTCGTCGCCGTCCTCGGCGATGACGATCGTGCGGGCACCCCGGGCGCGGATCTCCTGGATGTTCGACACGACCTTGCCGTGCACCGACTCGCGGGTGCGCGGCGAGGGCACGATCACCACGACCGGCGTCCCCTGGTCGATGACGGCGATCGGCCCGTGCTTCAGCTCACCGGCGGCGAAACCCTCCGCGTGGATGTAGGCCAGCTCCTTGAGCTTGAGCGCACCCTCCAGGGCGACCGGGAAGCCGACGTGCCGGCCGAGGAACAGGATCGTGTTCGCGTCGGCCAGGGAGCGGGCGAGCTCGCGAACCGGCTCCATCTGCTCCAGCACCCGGGCCACGCCGTCGGGCAGCGCGCGCAGGTCCTCGACGATGGCGGCGATCTCGTCGGCGTACTTGACCCCGCGCACCTGGGCGAGGAACAGCCCCACCAGGTAGCAGGCGACGACCTGGGTCAGGAAGCCCTTCGTGGAGGCGACGGCGACCTCCGGGCCGGCGTGGGTGTAGAGCACGGCGTCGGACTCGCGCGGGATCGTGGACCCGTTCGCGTTGCAGATCGCGAGCACGCGGGCCTTCTGGTCCCGGGCGTGCCGCAGCGCCATCAGGGTGTCCATGGTCTCGCCCGACTGGCTGATGACCACGACGAGCGTCGAGCGGTCCAGCACCGGGTCGCGGTACCGGAACTCGCTGGCCACCTCGACCTCGACCGGGATCCGGGTCCAGTGCTCGATGGCGTACTTGGCGAGCAGGCCGGCGTGGAAGGCGGTGCCGCAGGCGACCACGAAGATCTTGTCGATGTCGCGCAGTTCCTGGTCGGACAGGCGGACCTCGTCCAGCACCAGCTCCCCGGACTCGCCGAGGCGGCCGAGCAGCGTGTCGGCGACCGCCCGCGGCTGCTCGGCGATCTCCTTGAGCATGAACCAGGGGTAGCCGCTCTTCTCGGCGGCCGCGGCGTCCCAGTCGACGGTGTAGGCGGTGGGCTCGACCCGGTTGCCGGAGAAGTCGGTGACGGTGGCGCCGCGGGTGCGGTGGATCTCCACGACCTGGTCCTGGCCGAGCTCGAGGGCGTTGCGGGTGTGCCCGATGAAGGCCGCGACGTCGGAGCCGAGGAAGTACTCGCCGTCCCCGACCCCGACCACCAGCGGGCTGTTGCGCCGGGAGGCGACGATGGTGTCCGGCTCGTCGGCGTGCGTGGCCACCAGGGTGAAGGCGCCCTCGAGGCGGCGGCTGACCGCCCGCATCGCCTCGGCCAGCCGGTCCGGGCCCGCGGGCAGCTCGCGGTACGTCGCGGTGAGCAGGTGCGCGACGACCTCCGTGTCGGTCTCGGAGGCGAACTCCACGCCGGTCGCCTGGATCTCGGCGCGCAGCGGGACGAAGTTCTCGATGATCCCGTTGTGGACGACCGCCACCTGGCCGTCGGCCGAGACGTGCGGGTGCGCGTTGCGGTCGGTCGGGCCGCCGTGGGTGGCCCACCGGGTGTGCCCGATGCCGATCGTGGCGGCCGGCAGGTCCGCCTCGGCGAGCTGCTTCTCCAGGTTGGCGAGCTTGCCGGCCTTCTTGGCCGTGCTCAGCTGCCCGTCCGCGAGGACGGCGACACCGGCGGAGTCGTACCCCCGGTACTCGAGCCTCCGAAGACCTTCCAGGACCACGGAGAGGGAGTCCTGCGGGCCGACGTACCCCACGATGCCGCACATTGGACCGATGGTACCGGCGCGCCTGGAGTCCCTCCGCCCGCCGGCGGGGGACGGCGGTCACCCGGTGGCGGCGACGATCTCCGCCAGCCGGCCCGCGACGGCGTCCGCCTGCTCCTGGGTGGGGGCCTCGACCATCACCCGCACGAGCTGCTCGGTGCCCGAGGGGCGCAGCAGCACCCGCCCGGTGTCCCCGAGCTCCGCCTCGACCGCGTTGACCGCCTGGGCGACCTCGTCGCTCTCCACCACCGCGAGCCGGTCGCTGACCGGCACGTTGACCAGGGTCTGCGGCAGCCGGCGCACCACGGACGCCAGCTCGGCGAGCGAGGCGCCGGTGGAGCTCATGCGGGAGAGCAGGGCCAGGCCGGTGAGCAGGCCGTCGCCGGTGGTGGCCCAGTCCCGGAAGACCAGGTGGCCGCTCTGCTCCCCGCCCAGGGACAGGCCGCGGGAGCGCAGCGCCTCGAGCACGTAGCGGTCACCGACCGCCGTCGTCTGCACCGTGATGCCCGCCTGGCGCATCGTGTGGTGGAAGCCCAGGTTGCTCATCACCGTGGCCACCACGGTGTCGTCGGTGAGGTTGCCGCTCTCGTGCAGGGCGAGCGCGCAGATGGCGAGGATGCCGTCGCCGTCGACGACGTCGCCGTTGGCGGTCACCGCCAGGCAGCGGTCGGCGTCGCCGTCGTGCGCGATCCCGATGTCGGCGCCCTGCTCGGCGACGGCGGCGATCAGCGGCCCCAGGTGGGTCGAGCCGATGCCGTCGTTGATGTTCCAGCCGTCGGGCTCGCCGCCGATGACGTGCACCTCCGCACCCGCGCGGCGGTACACCTCAGGGGCGGCGCGGAAGGCGGCGCCGTGCGCGCAGTCGACGACCACCCGCAGGTCGCGCAGCGGCTCGCGGAGGGCCGACAGCACGTGCGCGGTGTAGTCGTCGGCGGCGCCGGGGAGGTCCCGCACCCGGCCGATCCCTCCGCCGGTGGGCCGGTGGTCGTCGCCGTCCGGGCTGGCCACCCGCCGCTCGATGGCGGCCTCGACCGCGTCGGGCAGCTTGTGACCGCCCCGGCTGAACAGCTTGATGCCGTTGTCCGGCATCGGGTTGTGACTGGCCGAGATCATGACGCCGAGGTCGGCGTCGGTCCGGTCGGTGAGGTGCGCGACGGCCGGGGTCGGCAGCACGCCGACCCGCAGCACCTCGGCGCCGGCGCTGGACAGCCCGGCGACCACCGCCGCCTCGAGCATCTCCCCGCTGGCCCGGGGGTCACGGCCGACGACCGCGACGGGACGCGAGGTCCCGTCGCGGTCGGCGAGCACGCTGGCGGCGGCGCGGGCCACCGAGAGCGCCAGTTCCGGCGTCAGGTCGGCGTTGGCCCGGCCACGGACACCGTCGGTCCCGAAGAGGCGACCCACTGGTCGAGTGTCGCTGCGCCGGTCAGCGCTTGGAGTACTGAGGAGCCTTGCGGGCCTTCTTCAGGCCGTACTTCTTCCGCTCCTTGACCCGCGGGTCACGGGTGAGGAAGCCGGCCTTCTTCAGCGCCGGGCGGTCCTCGGCCTCGACCTGGATGAGGGCACGCGCGATCGCGAGCCGGAGGGCACCGGCCTGGCCGGTGACGCCGCCGCCCTTGAGGAGGCCGATGACGTCGTACTGCTCGGCCTTCTCCAGGGTAACGAACGGCTCACGGATGAGCTGCTGGTGAACCTTGTTCGGGAAGTACTGCTCCAGGCTGCGGCCGTTGAGGCGGAACTCGCCGGTGCCCGGCACGAGCCGGACGCGGACGATGGCCTCCTTGCGGCGGCCGACGGTCTGGATGGGACGCCCGTCGGCGTCGGTCACGGTCAGTGCGCTGGTCACTGGGCCACCTGCTTGATCTCGAAGGTCTGGGGCTGCTGGGCGGCGTGCGGGTGCTCGGGCCCGGCGTAGACCTTGAGCTTGGAGAGCATCTGCCGGCCCAGCGTGTTGTGCGGCAGCATCCCCTTGACGGCGCGCTCGATGACGCGGTCGGGGCGGGTCTTGAGCTCGTCGCCGACCTTGGTCCGGCGGAGGCCACCCGGGTACCCGGAGTGGCGGTAGGCGATCTTCTCGTCGCGCTTCGAGCCGGTCAGCGCCACCTTGCCCGCGTTGACGATGACGACGAAGTCGCCGGCGTCCACGTGCGGGGCGAACTGGGGCTTGTGCTTGCCGCGCAGCAGCTGCGCGGTCTGGCTGGCGAGTCGACCGAGCACCACGTCGGTGGCGTCGATGACGTGCCAGGCCCGGGTGATGTCACCGGGCTTGGGGCTGTACGTGCGCACGAGGCTCACTGTCCTTCGTCAGTCGGGCGGGCGGCTGGTGGGATCGCCTCACCGAGCACGGGAGACGCGGGCCCCGACCAGGTCGGGAAGGCCCCGGACGCGCGTGCACCAACCAGCGGCGCGCGCCAGCAGGTCACGATACCAGCCGCCGGCCGACGCCCTCCCGGCCGTCAGGCCACCTCGCGCAGCCGGCCGGTCGCCACGTCGTACACCGTCCCGCGCACCTCGTCGCTGATCAGGTAGGGCGTCGCCCGCAGGATGCGCACCGACTCCCGGACGTCGGCGTCCACGTCGGTGAACGTGCGCGCGGTCCACGGCGGCCGGTGCCCGGTGGTGCGCTCGACGAGGTCGGCGATCTCTTCGTCGGTGGACTTCTGCAGTCCGCAGTCGGTGTGGTGCACGAGCACCACCGACCGGGTGCCGAGCACGTGCTGGGAGATGGTCAGGGACCGGATGGTGTCCTCGGTGACCACGCCCCCGGCGTTGCGGATGACGTGCGCGTCGCCGACGGCGAGGCCCAGCATCCCGAACAGCGGCATCCGGGAGTCCATGCACGCGACGACGGCGACCCTGCGGGCCGGCGCGACCGGCAGGTTCCCCGGGAACGCGTCCAGCCACCGCTCGTTGGCCGCCAGCATGCGGTCGATCTCGCTCATCCGCACCTCCTCCGTGCCCAGGGAACGTAGCGCCGCCGGGGGGCACCTGCCCGCCGTACCGGCATCGGTGAGGATGGGCGCGTGCGCAGCGTCGAGGAACACCAGGCGGTCGTGGCGGCGCTGCTGCGCCCCCTGCCGGTCGAAGAGGTACCCGTGGGCGCCGCGGCGGGGCGGGTGCTGGCCCGGGACCTGGTCGCGCTGGTCGACCTGCCGACCTTCACCAACTCGGCCATGGACGGCTACGCCGCCCGGCACGCCGAGGTCGGGACGGCGAGCGACACCGCGCCCGTGCGGCTGCCGGTGGCCGAGGACGTCCCGGCCGGCCGCACCTCCGTCCCCCCGCTCGCGCCGGGCACGGTGCACCGGATCATGACCGGCGCGCCGGTGCCCGCGGGCGCGGACGTGATCGTCCCGGTCGAGCGCACCGACGCCGGCACCGACGTGGTGACCATCACCGGCTCTCCCGCCGTCGGCACCCACCTGCGCCACACCGGGGAGGACATCCGCACCGGTCAGCTGGCCCTGCCCGCCGGCACCCCCCTGGGCGCCGCCCAGCTGGGCCTGGCCGCGGCCGTGGGCCACGCCGCGGTGCCGGTCCGGCGGCGGCCCCGGGTGCTGGTGCTCTCCACCGGCAGTGAGCTCGTCGAGCCGGGCCGCCCGCTGCTGCCCGGGCAGATCTACGAGTCGAACTCGGTCCTGCTCGCGGCCGCGGTGACCGACGCCGGGGGTGAGGCGCGCACGCTGCACTTCGTGCCGGACGACGTCGACCAGTTCCTGACCGCGGTCCGGGCGGAGCTGCCCACCGCCGACCTGCTGGTCACCAGCGGCGGGGTCAGCGCGGGGGCCTACGAGGTGGTCAAGGACGCGCTCGGCGGCCTCGGCACGGTCGGGTTCGGCAAGGTCGCGATGCAGCCGGGTGGCCCGCAGGGCGCGGGCACCGTGGACGGCGTCCCGGTGGTGACGCTGCCGGGCAACCCGGTGAGCGCGTTCGTGTCCTTCGAGGTGTTCGTGCGACCGGCGCTGCGCCGCGCCCTCGGGCACGCCTCCCCGGAGCGGCTGCGCGCCTCCGCCCGGCTCACCGCCCCGCTGCGCTCCCCCGCCGGCCGGCGCCAGTTCCTGCGCGGGCGCTTCGACGCGGGTGAGGTCTCGCAGGTCGGCGGGCCCGGGTCGCACCTGGTCGCCCACCTGGCGCGGGCGAACTGCCTGGTGGTCGTCCCCGAGGAGGTCACCGAGCTGCCCGCGGGCGCCGAGGTGACCGTCGTCCTGATCGAAGGAGCCCTGCAGTGAGTCGACGCCGGAGCGAGCATCGCAGGGAGCGCCAGCGACCGAGGAGCGGAACGCAGGCGGAGACGAACAGGGGTGCGCAGTGAGTCGACGCCGGAGCGAGCATCGCAGGGAGCGCCAGCGACCGAGGAGCGGAACGCAGGCGGAGACGAACAGGGGTGCGCAGTGAGTCGACGCCGGAGCGAGCATCGCAGGGAGCGCCAGCGACCGAGGAGCGGAACGCAGGCGGAGACGAACAGGGGTGCACGGTGACCGATGCCCGGCTGACCCACGTCGACGAGACCGGCGCCGCCCGGATGGTCGACGTCACCGCCAAGCCGGTGACCGCCCGGGTGGCGACGGCGGCCGGCCGGGTGCTGGTCGGCCCGGAGGTGGTCGCCCTGCTGCGCGGCAGCGGGGTCCCCAAGGGGGACGCGATCGCCGTGGCCCGGATCGCCGGCATCGCCGGCGCCAAACGGACACCGGACCTGGTGCCGCTGTGCCACCCGATCGCGCTGCACGGCGTGACGGTCGACCTGGAGGTCACCGACGAGGCCGTGGAGATCACCGCCACCGCCCGCACCGCCGACCGCACCGGCGTGGAGATGGAGGCGCTCACCGCGGTCACCGTCGCGGGGCTCACCATGATCGACATGGTCAAGGCCGTCGACCCGCGGGCCTCGATCACCGACGTGCGGCTGCTGGCCAAGAGCGGCGGCAAGAGCGGGGACTGGACCCGTGAGTGAGCTGCCCCCCGATCCGCGCGCCGTCGTCATCACCGCCTCGAACCGGGCCGCGGCCGGCGTCTACGCCGACCGCAGCGGCCAGGCGCTCGCCGAGGGCCTGCGCGAGCTCGGCTTCACCGTCGACGGCCCGCACGTGCGGCCCGACGACGTCGGGCAGCTCGAGCAGGTGCTGCGCGAGTCCGTCGCCTCCGGTGCCGACGTCGTGCTGACCACCGGCGGGACGGGGTTGTCCCCCACCGACGTCACCCCGGAGGCGACCCGCGCGGTGCTCGAGCGCGAGGCCCCGGGCGTCGCCGAGGCGGTGCGCCGCGCGGGTGAGCAGAAGGTGCCCACCTCGGTGCTGTCCCGCGGGATCGCCGGCGTCGCGGGGCGCACGCTCATCGTCAACCTGCCGGGCTCGACCGGCGGCGTGAAGGACGGCCTGGCTGTGCTCGGCCCCCTCCTGCCGCACGTCGTCAGCCAACTGCGCGGAGGAGACCACGGGTGATCGGACGGCTGGAGAAGGCGGTCCTGGACTGCCCGGACCCGCGGGCGCTCGCCGCGTTCTACGCCGGGCTGCTGGGGATGCGGGTGAACGAGGACAGCGACGACTGGGTGGTGATCGGGCGGGACGCCGGGTGGCGCGAGCTGGCGTTCCAGCGGGCCGAGACGTACGTGCCGCCCGAGTGGCCGGACCCCCGGCGACCCCAGCAGCTGCACCTGGACATCCGCGTGGAGGACGTGGACGCAGCCGAGCGCGCGGTCCTGGCCGCCGGGGGGCGGCGGCTGCCCGCGGAACGGGAGTCCGGCTTCCGGGTGTTCGTCGACCCGGCCGGCCACCCGTTCTGCCTGGTCTTCGGCTGACCGCCGGCGGAGGTCTCAGTCGACGGCCGGCGGGTCCAGCTCGACGGCGTAGGACGTGATGGCGGTGACCAGACCGTCGCGGAACTCGTAGACGTCGCAGGAGGACACCGCACTCGTCGCGCCGTCGGCGCCGACGTACCGGCCGACGACGTCCACGGCTGCGGCGTCGCCGTCGACGACCACGAGGAAGCGGGAGAACTCCACCGTCGTCGTCCCCAGCTCAGCGAGCGTGGCCTCGCAGGCGTCGATCACCGCCCGCCGGCCGGTGAGCACCTCCTGGCCGACCTGCGTCCAGCGGACCTCGGGGTGCAGGGCGCCGTAGGTGTCGGGGAAGCGGTGACCGGGGAAGGCCTCCGCGACGTCGCGTGGGGTGGGCACGGCAGGGTCCTCTCCGGTCGGTCACTCGGGCAGGACGATCCGGTCAGGGTGGGTGTAGACGTTGCAGCCGTCGCCCCGGAGGAAGCCGATCAGCGTGATGCCGGCGTCCGCGGCGAGCTCGACGGCGAGCGAGCTCGGCGCGGAGACCGCGGCCAGCACCGGCACCCCGGCCATCGCCGCCTTCTGGGTCAGCTCGAAGGAGGACCGGCCGCTGACCATCAGGACGTGCCCGGTGAGCGGCACCCGCCCTTCCCGCACGGCGTCGCCGACGACCTTGTCCACCGCGTTGTGCCGGCCGACGTCCTCGCGCAGGGCGACCAGCTCACCTCCCGCGGTGAACAGGCCCGCTGCGTGCAGCCCACCGGTCCGGTCGAACACCTCCTGCGCGGCGCGCAGCCGGTCGGGCAGGGCGAGCAGGGTCTCCAGCGGCACCCGGACGCCGTCCGCCGCCACGTCGTAGGGCGTCCTGGTCCGGATGGCGTCGATGCTCGCCTTGCCGCAGACACCGCAGGAGCTGGATGTGTAGAAGTTCCGGTCCAGCGCGGTGTCGGGCGCCTCGATGCCCGGGGCGAGGTCGACGTCGACCACGTTGTAGGTGTTGCGGCCCTCGTCGTCCACCGAGTTGCAGTACCGCAGCCCGGACAGGTCCGCCGACGTGCGGATCACGCCCTCGGTGGCCAGGAAGCCGTGCACCAGGTCGAAGTCGTGCCCGGGCGTGCGCATGGTGACCGCGAGCGGCCGCCCGGCCAGCCGGATCTCCAGCGGCTCCTCGGCGGCGACGGCGTCCGGACGCCGGGTGTGCACCGGTCCACGGATGCGCAGCACGGGCATCCGGCTGGTGACTCGTCCCACGGGGACTGACGGTACCCACCCGTTGCGCCCTACCGTTCCTCCCCATGACCGCTCTGCCGCCGTTCGGCGCCGTCGTCCTCGCCGGCGGGCGGGCCAAGCGCCTCGGCGGGCAGGCCAAGCCCCAGCTCGAGGTGGGCGGCCGCAGCATGCTCGCCGCCGTGCTGGCGGCGGTCGAGGGGGCCCGCCCACGGGTGGTCGTCGGCCCGCCGCAACCGGTCCCCGACGGGGTGCTCGTCGTGCGGGAGGACCCGCCGGGCGGCGGACCGGTGCCCGCGCTGGCCGCGGGCCTGGCAGCCGTGGACACCGAGGTGGTCGCCGTCCTGGCCGGCGACCTGCCGTTCGTGACCCCGGCGGTGGTCACCGGGCTGCGGTCCCGGCTCACCGGGGACGGCGTGCTGGTCGTGGACGACACCGGCACCGACCAGCTGCTGCTCGGGGTCTGGCGCACCGCCGTCCTGCGCCGCGCGCTGGTCGGCGTCCGGCCGCACGCCCCGCTGCGCGCCGTGCTCTCCCCGCTGGCCGTCCGCCGGTACCACCCGCCGGTGCCGCCCGGCGCGCCCCCGCCGTGGACCGACTGCGACACCCCGGCCGAGCTGGCCCGCGCCCGCGCCGTCCCCCGCCGCCGCTGACTGCCCGGCGATCCAGCGGGTAGCCCCCGGGCATGCGCGTCGTCATCGCGGGAGCCCACGGTCAGGTCGCCCGTCGCCTCGGCAGGCTGCTCACCGGCGACG
The DNA here is from genome assembly GCF_041028325.1 of Modestobacter sp. I12A-02662. Classification (NCBI taxonomy): domain Bacteria; kingdom Bacillati; phylum Actinomycetota; class Actinomycetes; order Geodermatophilales; family Geodermatophilaceae; genus Modestobacter; species Modestobacter sp. I12A-02662. Next base: position 244,886 of record NZ_JABGDE010000004.1, read on the forward strand.
GCCACCCGGTCGCCGGCATCATCCGCAACCCCGACCACCGCGCGGACCTGGAGTCCGACGGGGTCGAGCCGGTGGTGCTGGACCTCGAGCGGGCCACGGTCGACGAGGTCGCCGCCGTCCTGGCCGGCGCCGACGCGGTCGTCTTCGCCGCCGGCGCGGGCCCGGGGAGCGGCGCCGAGCGGAAGTCCTCCGTCGACGAGGGCGCCGCCGTCCTGCTCGCCGACGCCGCCGAGCGCGCGGGCGTGCGGCCCTACCTGCTCGTCTCCTCGATGGGCGTCGAGCGCGCCCGGCAGGGCACGCCGCCGGACATGGACCCGGTCTTCGCCGCGTACCTGCAGGCGAAGCTGGCCGCCGAGGACCGGATCCTGCCCCGGACGGCGCTGGACACCACGGTCGTGCGGCCCGGCGGCCTCACCGACGAGCCGGGCACCGGGCGGGTCACCCTCGCCCACGGCGTCGAACGCGGGACCGTCCCCCGGGACGACGTCGCGGCCGTGCTCGCCGAGGTGCTCCTCGCCGGCAAGTGGAACGCGGTCGTCGAGCTGGTCGGCGGGGACACCCCGATCCCCGAGGCCGTCGCCGCGCTCCCTTAGACCCGTCGGGCGCGGGTGACCTGGGTCCGCGCGGCGAGCTGGTCGTCGCCGGGGTAGTCGACCCGCACGAGGGTGAGCCCGCCCGCCGGGGCCACCGGCACGTCGTCGGCCCGCTCCCGCCGGGACAGCAGGGAGGCCGGCCACTCGGGCGGACGGCGTCCCTCGCCCACCGCGGTGAGCCCGCCGACCAGGCTGCGCACCATGGAGTGGCAGAAGGCGTCCGCCGAGGCCGCCACCTCGATCAGGTCGCCGTCGCGGCGCACCCGCAGGTCCAGCAGCGTCCGGACGGTCGTCGCGCCCTCGCGGCGCCGGCAGAAGGCGGCGAAGTCGTGCTCACCGAGCAGCAGCCCGGCCGCCAGCCGCATCGCCTCGGCATCGAGGGTCCGCGGCCACGCCACGGTGTCCGCGCGACGCAGCGGCGGGGCCCCCGCGTCGGCGTCGGTGAGCCGGTAGACGTAGTGGCGGGCCAGCGCGGCGAACCGGGCATCGAAGTGGGCGCTGACCGCCCGGACGGCGGTGACCGCGATGTCCGGCGCCAGCACGCCCCGCAGCCGGCGCAGCAGCCGCGGCTCGTGCTGCGCGAACAGCTCGGCGGGCAGGTCGGTGTGCGCGACCTGGCCGGTGGCGTGCACCCCGGCGTCGGTGCGGCCGGCCACGGTGAGGTCGACGTCGTGCCGCAGCACGGTGGCCAGGGCCAGCTCCAGTTCGCCCTGCACGGTGCGTTGGGCCGGCTGGCGCGCCCAGCCGTGCAGCGCCGTCCCGTCGTAGGAGACGTCCAGCCGGACGCGGACGAGCCCGCCACCGGGTGCGGTGGCGGGCTCGTCCGTGGCGTGCGGGTGGTCCATCGACCCCGGCCTCAGCGTGAGGCCGGCCGGGTCACTTGGGGTCGACCTCGGGCTCGCCGCCCGGGGCGTGCGTGCCGGCGGTGGCGGCGTCGCCGAGCTCGGCGGCCTCCACCTCGGCGGCCGCGGCCCTGGCCACGTCCGGGGACAGCCCCGGGTCGTCGACCACGGCGAGGTTCTCGGCCATGGGCTCCGGGGTGACGTCCCCGTCGTCCTGCCGGTCGCCGTCCGGGTTGAACACGTCGGCGACGACCTCCTGGGCGTCTTCGACGCCCTCGGCACCGCCGGTGACGGCCGGGCTGGTGTCCCCGCCCGGGCCGGTGGTCACGTCGGTGTCGGTCAGGCCCTCGTCGGTGGTGTCGACCGCGTCGGCGGTGACCTCCCCGGCCGCCGAGGCGGCGCCGGCGCCGGCGGCGAACCGGGTGCCGCGGGCGCGTTCGGCCTCGCCGACCGCCTCCTGGGCGACCGTCAGGCCCTCGACCAGCTCGATGATCGCCATGGGGGCGTTGTCGCCCTTGCGCGGGCCGACCTTCGTGATGCGGGTGTAGCCACCGGGGCGGTTCGCGTAGCGCGGCCCGATCTCGGCGAACAGGTGGTGGACGACGTCCTTGTCCCGGATCTGCGTCATCACCTGGCGACGGGCGTGCAGGTCACCACGCTTGGCGAAGGTGACCAGCTTCTCGGCGTACGGACGGAGCCGCTTGGCCTTGGTCTCGGTGGTGGTGATCCGCCCGTGCTCGAACAGCGAGGTGGCCAGGTTGGCCAGCATCAGCCGCTCGTGCGACGGCGAACCGCCGAGACGGGGGCCCTTGGTGGGGGTGGGCATGTCGGTCCTTCCTCAGGCTGCCGGGCGCGGGGCTGCCGGCTGCGTCTCCGTACTGCGTCGTGCTGCGTCCGGGCCAGTGTGGCCGGTCCGGTGGCCGAGCCGGACGGCGGGTTCACCGCCGTCCGGCCCGGTCCCGCTGCAGGCCCCGTCCCGAGGCTCGCCCCGAGCGGGCGAGGAGGACGGGGTCCTCCTGCAGCGGGGTGCTGCTCAGAGCTGCTCGGTCTCCTGGTAGTTGCCCTCGTCGTACTGGGCCGGGTCGCCGTAGGAGGCGTCGCCCTGGTACGCGTCGGTCTCGTAGCCCTCGTCGTAGCTCTCCACCGAGGTGGGGATGAACCCGGGCGGGCTGTCCTTGAGGGCCAGGCCCATGGCGGCGAGCTTCATCTTGACCTCGTCGATCGACTTCGCGCCGAAGTTGCGGATGTCGAGCAGGTCGGCCTCGGACCGGGTGACGAGCTCCCCGACCGTGTGGACGCCCTCGCGCTTGAGGCAGTTGTAGGACCGGACGGTGAGGTCCATGTCCTCGATCGGCATCGAGAAGTTCGCGATGTCGGCCGCCTCGGCCGGGCTCGGCCCGACCTCGATGCCCTCGGCGTCGATGTTCAGCTCGCGGAGCAGGCCGAACAGCTCGACCAGGGTGGAGCCGGCGCTGGCGATCGCGTCGCGGGGCTCGAGCGACGGCTTGGTCTCGACGTCGACGACCAGGCGGTCGAAGTCGGTCCGCTGCTCGACGCGCGTGGCCTCCACGGCGTAGGTCACCTTGAGCACCGGCGAGTAGATCGAGTCGACCGGGATGCGGCCGATCTCCTGACCGGGCTGCTTGTTCTGCGTGGCCGGCACGTAACCGCGACCCCGCTCGACGACAAGCTCGATCTCCAGCCGACCCTTGGCGTTCAGCGTCGCGATGTGCAGCTCGGGGTTGTGCACCTCGACGCCGGCCGGCGGCGCGATGTCGGCAGCCGTGACCTCACCGGGACCCTGCTTGCGCAGGTACATGGTCACCGGCTCGTCGGAGTCGGAGCTGACGACCAGGCCCTTGAGGTTCAGGATGATCTCGGTGACGTCCTCCTTGACGCCCGGCACGGTGGTGAACTCGTGCAGGGTGCCCTCGATGCGGATGCTGGTGACAGCAGCGCCGGGGATCGAGGACAGCAGGGTGCGACGCAGGGAGTTGCCGAGGGTGTAGCCGAAACCCGGCTCCAGCGGCTCGATGACGAACCGGGAACGCTGGGCGTCGATCGTCTCCTCGGTGAGGGTCGGACGCTGTGCGATGAGCATGGTGATCTCCTTCAGGTCCTCCGGCACCCGCCATATGACGCCGAGAGGGGTGGTGCCGGCGGGACGGACATCGGTCCGCCCGTCCCGCCGCCGTACGGTTCCCCTTGCCGGGCCCCGCGCCGCGCGAAGCGTGGCGTGGGGGGCAAGGGGGTCCTCCTACTACTTGGAGTAGAGCTCCACGATCAGCTGCTCCTGCACCGGGGTGTCGATCACCTGGCGCGCCGGGATGCTGTGGACCAGCACCTTCAGCTGCGTGCTGATGACCTCCAGCCACGGCGGGACCGGACGCTGCCCGGCCTTCGCCTGAGCGATCTGGAACGGCACCATCTCGGTGGACTTCGCGGTCACCTCGACGATGTCCTGGGCGCTCAGCCGGTAGGACGGGATGTCCACCTTGCGGCCGTTGACCTTGATGTGGCCGTGGCGCACGAGCTGGCGGGCCATGTCACGGGACTCGGCGAAGCCGGCCCGGTACACGACGTTGTCCAGCCGCGACTCCAGGATCTGCAGCAGGACCTCACCGGTCTTGCCGGTCTTCTTGTTGGCCTCTTCGTAGTAGCCGCGGAACTGCTTCTCCAGCACGCCGTAGATGCGGCGCGCCTTCTGCTTCTCACGCAGCTGCAGCAGGTACTCGCTGTCCTTGCTGCGGCCCCGGCCGTGCTCGCCCGGCGGGTAGGGCCGGATCTCGATCGGGCACTTCGGGGACTCGCACTTGCTGCCCTTGAGGAACAGCTTCATCTTCTCGCGCCGGCACAGGCGGCAGTCGGCTCCGGTGTAACGGGCCACGTCAGGTACTCCTCGTTCTTCTCGTCAGTGACCGGTCAGACCCGGCGGCGCTTCTTGGGGCGGCAGCCGTTGTGCGGCTGCGGCGTGACGTCCTGGATCTGTCCCACCTCGAGGCCGGTGGCCTGCAGCGAGCGGATCGCGGTCTCGCGGCCCGAACCCGGGCCCTTGACGAAGACGTCGACCTTGCGCATGCCGTGCTCCTGCGCCTTGCGGGCCGCGTTCTCGGCGGCCATCTGCGCGGCGAAGGGGGTCGACTTGCGCGAGCCCTTGAAGCCGACGTGGCCGGCGGAGGCCCAGCTGATCACGTTCCCGGTCGGGTCGGTGATCGACACGATGGTGTTGTTGAACGTGCTCTTGATGTGCGCCGCGCCGTGGGCGACGTTCTTCTTCTCCTTGCGGCGCACCTTCTTGGTGCCGGCTGCCGCGCGGGCCCTGGGAGGCATTCTTCAGCGTGTCCTGTCTGCTCGTGGCCAGATGTCGCAGCAGCGCGCCGTCGCTCCCCCCTGCGGGTGCGCTGCGACGGCGCGCCGGGCTGCTTACTTCTTGCCGGCCTTCTTCTTGCCGGCGATGGTCTTGCGCGGGCCCTTGCTGGAGCGCGCGTTGGTGCGGGTGCGCTGACCGTGGACCGGGAGGCCGCGACGGTGCCGCAGGCCCTGGTAGCAACCGATCTCGATCTTGCGACGGATGTCGGCGGAGACCTCGCGGCGGAGGTCCCCCTCGACCCGGAAGTGCTCGTCGATGTAGTCGCGCAGCTTCAGCAGGTCCTCGTCCGTGAGGTCCCGGGCGCGCAGGTCGGGGCTGACGCCCGTCGCGGCCAGGGTCTCCTTCGCGGAGGTCTTGCCGATCCCGTAGATGTAGGTGAGCGCGATCTCCATCCGCTTGTCGCGGGGGAGGTCGACGCCAGCCAGTCGTGCCATGTTCAGGTACTCCCTCAGCCCTGGCGCTGCTTGTGCCGGGCGTTGTCGCAGATGACCATGACCCGGCCGTGCCGGCGGATCACCTTGCACTTGTCGCAGATCTTCTTCACCGACGGCTGGACCTTCACCGGTGCCGCCCCTCATTCCTCATGTCGATGTGCCGACGTCGCGCGGTGCGCGCGGCGCCGACGGTCACTTGTAGCGGTAGACGATGCGACCGCGCGTCAGGTCGTAGGGCGAGAGCTCCACGACCACGCGGTCCTCGGGCAGGATGCGGATGTAGTGCTGTCGCATCTTGCCGCTGATGTGGGCGAGCACCCGGTGTCCGTTCTGCAGCTCGACCCGGAACATCGCGTTGGGCAGCGGCTCGACGACGCGACCCTCGACCTCGATGGCCCCGTCCTTCTTCGCCATGCCCTACACGGCCTCCTCGTTCGACTGCGTCGTCCATGCCGGGGCGGCACGGACGTCGTGCTGGATGCGGAACTGCTCTGGATGACGATCTCGCAGAGGGCGTCCGGCGTTCTGCGGCCACAGCAGAGCGACGGACGGCGCGAACGCCATCGGCAACTGTACTCCAGCCGTGGACCCGTCACCAACCCGGCCCGGGGTGATGCAGGACCCTCTGCCCCACCGCTCGCGAGCTTCGGGCCGTCAGGAGCGAGGGGTGATCCCGAAGGGGGCGAGCCCGGCCACGCCGCCGTCCTCGGCGGTGAGGACCCAGGGACCCTCGGGGGTGATGGCCACGGTGTGCTCGAAGTGGGCGGCGCGCGAGCCGTCCTTGGTGACGACCGTCCAGCCGTCGTCGAGCTCCACGGTGGCCGGGTCGCCGACGGTCACCATCGGCTCGATGGCCAGCGCCATGCCGGGGACGAGCCGGGGACCGCGGCCCGCGCGGCCGTAGTTGAGCACGTGCGGGTCCTGGTGCATCTCGGTGCCGATGCCGTGCCCGCCGTAGTGGTCGACGATCCCGTACGGGCGCTCGGCGGAGCGGATCGACTCCTCGACCGCGTGGCTGATGTCGGTGAGCCGGCCACCGGCCAGCGCCCGGGCCAGCCCGGCCCACATCGACCGCTCGGTGACGTCGATGAGCGCGGCGTCCTCCGCCGAGGGCTCCCCCACCGTGACGGTGATCGCCGAGTCGCTGTGCCAGCCGTCCAGGATCGCGCCGCAGTCGATGGAGATGTTGTCGCCCTCGGCGAGCACCCGGTCCGGGTCGGGGATGCCGTGCACGACCTCGTCGTTGACCGACGCGCAGATCGTGCCGGTGAACCCGTGGTAGCCGAGGAAGTTCGGCACGGCACCGTGGGACCTGATGTGGTCCTCGGCGACGGCGTCGAGCTCCTTGGTGGTGACCCCCGGGCGGACGGCGGCGCGCACCGCCTTCAGCGCCCCCGCCGTGACGAGCCCGGAGGCCCGCATGAGCTCGATCTCGTGCGCCGTCTTGATCTGGATCATCCGTCCACTCCACTTCGCCAGCAGGGGCAGCCGGGCCAGGAGGGCGGCACCGCGGTCGCCGTGCACCTCGCGTCTCGCGCGCTCAGGCCCCGGCCGGGCCGTCGGCCGCGCCGAGCGCCTGGAGCGCCCGCTCGGTGACCTCGTCGATGCCGCCCATCGCGTCGATCCGGCTCAGCAGCCCGACCTGCTCGTAGTAGCCCGACAGCGGCGCCGTCTGTTCCCGGTAGACCTCGAGACGGTGCCGGATGGTCTCCGGCTTGTCGTCGTCGCGTTGCACCCACTCGCCGTCCACGAGCATGCGCCGCCCGGAGAGCCGGCGCACCAGCTCCTCCTCGTCGACGACGAGCTCCAGCACGCGGTTCAGCGAGTCCCCCACCTCGCCCAGCGCCCCCTGCAGCTGCTCGGCCTGGGCGATGGTCCGGGGGAACCCGTCGAGCAGGAAGCCGCCCCTGGCGTCGGGTTCGGCCAACCGGTCGGTGACCATCGCGACGGTGATCTCGTCGGGCACCAGGTCCCCGGCGTCCATGTAGGTCTTGGCCTTCTGGCCGAGCTCGGTCTGCCCGCTCACGTTGGCGCGGAAGATGTCGCCGGTCGAGATGGCCGGGACGTGCAGGCGGCCGGCGATGATCTGGGCCTGGGTCCCCTTGCCGGCTCCGGGCGGGCCCAGCAGCACGACGCGCACTACCGCAGGAACCCTTCGTAGCTGCGCTGGTTGAGCTGCGTCTCGATCTGCTTCACCGTCTCCAAGCCCACTCCCACCATGATCAGCACGGCCGTTCCGCCGAACGGGAAGTTCTGGTTCTGCCCCTCCTGCGTGATGGAGAGGAAGAAGTTGGGCAGCACGGCCACCAGGCCGAGGTAGATCGCCCCCGGCAAGGTGATCCGCGAGAGCACGTACTGCAGGTACTCGGCCGTCGGGCGTCCGGGGCGGATGCCGGGGATGAAGCCGCCGTACCGCTTCATGTCGTCGGCCCGCTCCTCGGGGTTGAAGGTGATCGACACGTAGAAGTACGTGAAGAACACGATCAGGCCGAAGTAGACGGCGATGTGCACCGGGCTGCTCTGGTCGATGATGTAGTTCTCGATGAAGCGGCGCACCGGGCCGGTCTCGTTGCCCTGCAGCTGGCTGATCAGCTGGGGCAGGTACAGCAGCGAGGACGCGAAGATCACCGGGATGACGCCGGCCTGGTTGACCTTCAGCGGCAGGTACGTGGAGGTGCCCCCGTACATCCGCCGGCCGACCATCCGCTTGGCGTACTGCACGGGGATCCGCCGCTGCGCCTGCTCGACGTAGACCACCGAGGCGATGATCACGACGGCGAGCACGCAGACGAGCGTGAAGACGAAGCCGCCACGGGTCTGCAGGATCGCGCCGCCCTCGGCCGGGATGCGCGCGGCGATCGAGGTGAAGATCAGCACGGACATGCCGTTGCCGATCCCCTTCTCGGTGATCAGCTCACCGAGCCACATGATCACCGCAGTGCCGGCGGTCATCGTGATGACCAGGACGACGGTGGTCCACACCGAGTCCGAGGGGATGACGTCCAGCGAGCAGTTGACGAACAGCTGACCGCTGCGGGCCAGGGCGATGATGCCGGTGCTCTGCAGGACGGCGAGCGCGATGGTCAGGTAGCGGGTGTACTGGGTCAGCTTCGCCTGGCCCGACTGCCCTTCCTTCTTCAACTGCTCGAAGCGCGGGATGACGACGACGAGCAGCTGCACGATGATGCTCGCGGTGATGTACGGCATGATGCCGAGCGCGAACACCGACAGGCGCAGCAGCGCACCACCGGAGAACAGGTTGACCAGCGAGTACAGGTCTCGCTGGTCGGATGCCTGGGCCTGCTCCAGACAGCTGTTGATCGCTGTGATGGAGACGCCCGGGCCGGGCACGCTGGCCCCCAGCCGGTAGACCGCGATCAACCCGAGGGAGAACAGCAGCTTCCGCCGGAGGTCTGGCGTCCGGAACGCCGCGGCGAACGCCTGCAGCACTGGTCCTCCCCGAGTCGGTCGAGTGACATTAGCAATCGGCCCGCCCGGCACGGGTGCCGGGCGGGCCGAAGGCCCCCTCGCCGGACCCCGCCGCGAGCGTGCGGGCGGCGGGGGGCGAGGGGCCTTGTTCAGATCTGGGTGGTGCTGCCCCCGGCCGCGGCGATCTTCTCCTCGGCGGACTTGGAGAAGGCGTGCGCGTGCACGACGACCTGGACCCCGCCGAGCTCGCCGGTGCCGAGGACCTTGACCGGCTGACCGCGCCGGACGGCGCCGGCGTCAGCCAGCGTGTCCGGGTTGATCGAGCCACCCTCCGGGAAGAGGGAGGCGATCCGGTCCAGGTTGACGACCTGGAAGACGACCTTGTTGGGGCTCTTGAAGCCCGAGAGCTTCGGCAGCCGCATGTGCAGCGGGGTCTGGCCACCCTCGAAGCGGGCCGAGACCTGCGTGCGGGCGCCGGAGCCCTTGGTGCCGCGACCCGCGGTCTTGCCCTTGGAGCCCTCACCACGACCCACGCGGGTCTTCTTGGTGTGGGCACCGGGGGCGGGACGCAGGTGGTGGACCTTGAGAGTCATGGTGTTCCCCTGCTCAGACGATCTCTTCGACGGTGACCAGGTGCGGCACCGTCGCGACCATCCCGCGGATCTCGGGACGGTCCTCCTTGACGACCGAGTCGCTGATGCGCTTCAGCCCGAGCGAACGCAGCGTCTGACGCTGGTTCGGCTTGGTGCCGATCGCGGACTTGATCTGGGTGACCTTCAGCTGAGCCATATCAGACCCCCTGACCGGCCCGCGCGCGCAGCATGGCGGCCGGGGCGACGTCCTCCAGGGGCAGACCGCGGCGGGCCGCGATCTCCTCGGGGCGGACGAGGTCCTTCAGCGCCTGCATGGTCGCGTGGACGATGTTGATCGGGTTCGAGGACCCGAGGCTCTTGGAGAGCACGTCGTGGATGCCGGCGCACTCGAGGACGGCGCGCACCGGACCACCGGCGATGACACCGGTACCCGGGCTGGCCGGCTTGAGCAGCACGACACCGGCCGCCGCCTCACCCTGGACCGGGTGCGGGATGGTGCTGGCGATCCGCGGCACGCGGTAGAAGTGCTTCTTGGCCTCCTCGACGCCCTTGGCGATCGCCGCGGGCACCTCCTTGGCCTTGCCGTAGCCGACGCCCACGGTGCCGTCGCCGTCGCCCACGATCACCAGGGCGGTGAAGCTGAAGCGCCGACCGCCCTTGACGACCTTGGACACGCGGTTGATGGCCACCACGCGCTCGATGAAGTTGCTCTTCTCGGCGGGCGCGCCCCCGGGCCCCCGCCCGCCGTCACGGCGGTCCCGGCGGTCGTTGCCGCCGCCGGCGCCGCCGCCGCGTCGCTGTGGTCCTGGCATCAGACGTCCCTCTCGATCTCGATCACGGTGTCGCTCATCAGAAGTCCAGCCCACCCTCACGGGCACCGTCGGCCAGCGCCGCGATGCGGCCGGCGTACCGGTTGCCACCGCGGTCGAAGACGACGGCGGTGATGCCGGCGGCCTTCGCGCGCTCGGCGACGAGGGTGCCCACCCGGCGGGCGAGCGCGGACTTGTCGCCCTCGGCGCCCTTCAGGCTGGTGTCCAGGGTCGAGGCGCTGACCAGGGTACGGCCGACGGTGTCGTCGACGACCTGGACGTGCATGTGCCGCGAACTGCGGTTGACCACCAGGCGGGGGCGCTCCGGCGTGCCGGAGACCCGCTTGCGCAGCCGGTTGTGGCGGCGCAGCCGCGAGACGCGGCGGGCGGTGCTGATGTCGGTACCGACGGGCTTGTGCACCCGAGCGGTCTTCTCGGTGGTGGCCATCACTTACCCGTCTTCCCGACCTTGCGCTTGACGACCTCGCCCTGGTACCGCACGCCCTTGCCCTTGTACGGGTCGGGCTTGCGGATCTTGCGGATGTTCGCGGCGACCTCACCCACTCGCTGCTTGTCGATGCCGCTGACCCGCAGGCGGGTCGGGGCCTCGACCGTGAAGGAGATCCCCTCGGGGGCCTTCACGACGACCGGGTGGCTGAAGCCGAGGGCGAACTCGAGGTCCGCGCCACGGGCCTGCACGCGGTAGCCGACGCCGACGATCTCCAGGGTCTTGTCGTACCCCTGGGTCACCCCGGTGATCATGTTGGCGATGAGCGTGCGGGACAGGCCGTGCAGGGCCCGGCTCTCCCGCGCGTCGTCCGGACGCTGCACCAGCAGCGTGCCGTCCTCACCGCGCTCGACGGTGATGGGGGCTGCGACCGTGTGCCTCAGCGCCCCCTTCGGGCCCGAGACGTTGACCGTGCGCCCGTCGATGGCGACGTCCACCCCGCTGGGCACCGGAATCGGGAGTCGTCCGATCCGTGACATGTCTGCTCGCTCCTCTTACCAGACGTAGGCGAGGACTTCCCCACCCACGCCCTTCTTGGTCGCCTGCTTGTCGGTCAGCAGCCCGGTGGAGGTGGAGATGATCGCCACCCCGAGGCCGCCCAGGACCTTGGGCAGAGCGGTCGACTTCGCGTAGACCCGCAGGCCCGGCTTGGACACCCGCCGGACGCCGGCGATGCTCCGCTCACGGTTGGGGCCGTACTTGAGGGTGACCACGAGCTCCTTGCGGACGTGGCCGTCCACCTCGACGTCGTTGACGGTCCACCCGCCGATGTAACCCTCCTTCTGGAGGATCTCGGCGATGTGCGTCTTCAGCTTCGACGACGGCATGGTCGCTGCGTCGTGGTACGCCTGGTTGGCGTTGCGCAGCCGCGTGAGCATGTCCGCGATCGGGTCGGTCATCGTCATGGGTGTGTTGCCTTCCTCGCCGCGGTTCCACACGCGGTGTGCGTGGGCCTGTCGGCGAACTGGGGGGTGCCCCGGGTCGTGCTCGGGAGCGAGGCGGCCGGTCCGTCGGGGGCCGGCCGCCCGGTGGTGATTACCAGCTCGACTTGCTCACACCGGGGAGCTCCCCGGCGTGCGCCATCTCGCGCAGGCAGATCCGGCACAGGCCGAACTTGCGGAAGACGGCGTGCGGACGCCCGCACCGCTGGCAACGGGTGTAGCCACGGACGGCGAACTTCGGCTTGCGCGCCGCCTTGTTGATCAGAGCCTTCTTGGCCATCTCGGGATCTCCTCGCCCGCGCTCAGCGGGTCGCGTTCACGACGGTCTGGCCGGCGAAGGGGAAGCCGAGCAGCGTGAGCAGCTCGCGGCCCTCCTCGTCGGTGGTGGCGGTGGTCACCAGGGTGATGTCCATGCCGCGGGGCCGGTCGATCTTGTCGACGTCGATCTCGCGGAACATCGACTGCTCGGTCAGACCGAACGTGTAGTTGCCGTTCCCGTCGAACTGCTTCGGGTTCAGGCCGCGGAAGTCGCGGATGCGCGGCAGGGCCAGCGACAGCAGGCGGTCCAGGAACTCCCACATGCGGTCGCCGCGGAGGGTGACCTTCGCGCCGATCGGCATGCCCTCGCGCAGCTTGAACTGCGCGATGGACTTGCGGGCGCGGACGACGGCCGGCTTCTGGCCGGTGATGGCGGTGAGGTCGCGGACCGCGCCGTCCATCAGCTTGGCGTCGCGGGTGGCCTCGCCGACGCCCATGTTGACCACGATCTTCACCAGACCGGGGATCTGCATGACGTTGGGGTAGCCGAACTCGTTCTGCAGAGCAGGCGCGATGTCGGCGCGGTAGCGGGCGAGCAGGCGGGGCAGCTCACGGGTGGGTGCGCTCATGGCGTTCAGAGGTCCTTACCGGTGCGCCGCGAGACCCGGATGCTGCGGCCTTCCTCGTCCTTGCGGTGACCGACCCGGGTCGGCGTGCCCTCGCTGTCGACGACCATCACGTTGCTCACGTGGATGGCCGCTTCCTGCGTGACGATCCCGCCCTGCTGGGCTCCGCGCTGGCTGGTGCTGATGCGGGTGTGCTTCTTCACCCGGCCGATGCCCTCGACCAGGACCTTCTGGGTCTTGGGGAAGGCGGCGATGACGCGGCCCTTCGCGCCCCGGTCCTTGCCGGACAGGACGACGACCTCGTCACCCTTCTTGACCTTCATCGACGGGGTCTTCCCGCTGGACTGCTGAGCCATGGTCACAACACCTCCGGAGCGAGCGAGATGATCCGCATGAAGCGCTTGTCGCGCAGCTCCCGGCCGACGGGGCCGAAGATGCGCGTGCCGCGCGGGTCACCGCTGTCGCGGATGATCACCGCGGCGTTCTCGTCGAAGCGGATGTAGGAGCCGTCGGGACGCCGACGCTCCTTCACCGTGCGGACGATGACGGCCTTGACGACGTCGCCCTTCTTCACGCCGGCGCCGGGCAGCGCGTCCTTCACGGTGGCGACGATGACGTCGCCGATGCCCGCGTAGCGGCGCCCCGAGCCACCGAGCACGCGGATGCACAAGATCTCCTTGGCACCGGTGTTGTCGGCGACCCGCAGACGCGACTCCTGCTGGATCACTTCCTGCTCCTCAGTCCTTGATTCGACAGCCGGGCCGGATCGGTGAACCGGCTGTCCGGCACCCACGTGCGGACAGCCGGTGGCGTGCGCCACCGGCCGTCCGTGCACGGGTACCGGGATGCGGCGCACCACCGGGGTGCGCCAGTCGTCCAGAGTACCTGGCGCTCAGTCGGCCTGCGCAGCCGACCGGGTCACTTGGCCTTCTCGACGACGGAGACCAGTCGCCACCGCTTGGTGGCGGACAGCGGCCGGGTCTCCATGATCTGCACGCGGTCGCCGATGCCGGCGACGTTCTGCTCGTCGTGCGCCTTCAGCTTGCTGGAGCGCCGGATGACCTTGCCGTACAGGCCGTGCTTCACCCGGTCCTCGACCTCGACCACGATGGTCTTCTCCATCTTGTCGCTCACCACGAGGCCCTCACGGACCTTGCGGTAGCCGCGACCGGCAAGACCCGGGCCGCTCGCCTGCGTCTGCTCGCTCTCGCTCATGCCACACCCTCGTTCGGGGCGACCGAGAGACCCAGCTCGCGCTCACGCATGATCGTGTAGATCCGGGCGATGTCGCGGCGGACGGTCTGCAGTCGCCGGTTGTTGTCCAGCTGGCCGGTGGCCACCTGGAAGCGCAGGTTGAACAGCTCTTCACGCGACTCGCGCAGCCGGGTGGCCAGCTCGTCGGCGGACAGCTCGCGCAGCTCGGGCGCAGTCAGTCCGGCGGCCATCACACTTCTCCTTCACGCGTGATGAAGCGGCACTTCATCGGGAGCTTGTGGATCGCGCGGCGCATGGCCTCGCGGGCGACGGGCTCGGCCACACCGGAGAGCTCGAACATGATCCGGCCCGGCTTGACGTTGGCCACCCACCACTCGGGCGAGCCCTTACCGGAGCCCATGCGGGTCTCGGCGGGCTTCTTGGTCAGCGGGCGGTCGGGGTAGATCGAGATCCACACCTTGCCGCCACGCTTGATGTGACGGGTCATGGCGATACGAGCGGACTCGATCTGCCGGTTGGTCACGTACGCCGGCTCCAGGGCCTGGATGGCGTAGTCACCGAAGTTGATCGCCGTGCCGCCCTTGGCCCGGCCGGACCGGTCCGGGTGGTGCTGCTTGCGGTGCTTGACCCGACGGGGGATCAGCATGGCTCAGGCCCCCTGCTCTGACGTGGTGTTCTCGGTGGCAGCCGCCTCGGCGGTCGCGGCGCCCTCGGTGCCGGCGGCCGTGGCCACGGTCTGCTCCACGGCGACGTCACCCGAGCTGGCCGCGACGGTGTCCTCCGCGGGACCGGTCGTCCCCTCGGCGGGACCGGTCGTGCCCTCGGCGGGACCGGTCGTGCCCTCGGCGGCGGCGCGGCCGGCCTCGGTGCCCCCGGCGGTGGTGCCCGAGGACCCGGACCGACGCGGACGCTGCGGGCGCTCGCGGCGGGCCTGACGCTGGGCGAGGGCCTCGAGGGCCTCCCGCTCGGCACGCGACCCGCTCACGTCGCCCTTGTAGATCCACACCTTGACGCCGATGCGACCGAAGGTGGTGCGGGCCTCGTAGATGCCGTAGTCGATGTTCGCGCGCAGGGTGTGCAGCGGCACGCGCCCCTCGCGGTAGAACTCCGACCGGCTCATCTCGGTGCCGCCCAGGCGACCGGAGCACTGCACCCGGATGCCCTTGACCTGCGGGCTGCGCTGGGCGGACTGCATGGCCTTGCGCATGGCGCGACGGAAGCTGACCCGGCTGGAGAGCTGCTCGGCTACGCCCTGGGCGACCAGCTGCGCGTCGGCCTCGGGGTTCTTCACCTCGAGGATGTTCAGCTGCACCTGCTTGCCGGTGAGCTTCTCCAGCTCGCCACGGATCCGGTCGGCCTCGGCGCCGCGGCGGCCGATCACGATGCCCGGACGGGCGGTGTGGATGTCGACACGGACGCGGTCACGGGTGCGCTCGATCTCCACCTTCGAGATGCCGGCGCGCTCCATGCCCTTGCCCATGAGCTTGCGGATCGCCACGTCCTCCTTGACGTAGTCCGCGTACAGCTTGTCGGCGTACCACCGGGACTTGTAGTCGGTGGTGATGCCGAGCCGGAACCCGTGCGGGTTGACCTTCTGACCCACTAGCGGGTCCCTCCCCTCGTGTTGCTCTTCTGCTGGGTCGCCGGGCCGGACTGGCCGGTGTCCCGACGGGCCTTGCGGGAACGCTGGGCGAGCTCGGCGGACGAGCTCACCTCGCTCACCTCGACGGTGATGTGGCTGGTGCGCTTGTTGATCCGGAACGCCCGGCCCTGCGCCCGCGGACGGATCCGCTTGAGCGTCGGGCCCTCGTCGACGAACGCGGCGCTGACGACGAGCGCTGCCGGGTCCAGCCGCAGGTTGTGCCCGGCGTTGGCGACGGCGCTGGCGACGACCTTGGCCACCGGCTCGCTGGCGCTCTGCGGCGCGAACCGCAGCAGCGCCAGTGCCTCGTCGGTCGGCAGGTAGCGGACGAGGTCCACCACCCGGCGGGCCTTCATGGGGGTGACGCGGACGAACCGGGCGGTGGCCCGGGCGACCGGCGTCTCCTGTCCCAACTGGGAAGTCATCTGACTCTCTTCTCTACCTGGTCGCTCAGCCGCGC
Source organism: Modestobacter sp. I12A-02662 (assembly GCF_041028325.1). Taxonomy (NCBI): domain Bacteria; kingdom Bacillati; phylum Actinomycetota; class Actinomycetes; order Geodermatophilales; family Geodermatophilaceae; genus Modestobacter; species Modestobacter sp. I12A-02662. The sequence goes on from NZ_JABGDE010000004.1 coordinate 260,606, forward strand.
CGCGACCGGCGGTCGTCCTTGACGTGCCCACGGAACGTGCGGGTGGGCGCGAACTCGCCGAGCTTGTGCCCGACCATCGCCTCGGTGACGAACACCGGGACGTGCTTGCGGCCGTCGTGCACGGCGATCGTGTGCCCGAGCATGTCGGGGATGATCGTCGAGCGCCGCGACCAGGTGCGGATGACGTTCTTGGTGCCCTTGTCGTTCTGCGCGTCCACCTTCGCGAGCAGGTGGTCGTCGACGAACGGGCCCTTCTTCAGGCTGCGTGGCATGTCTGACGGACTCCTCTCCCGCTCAGCGCTTCTTGTTGGTGCGCCGGCGGCGCACGATCAGGGCGTCACTGGCCTTGCGCTTGCGCGTCCGGCCCTCCGGCTTGCCCTTCGGGTTCACCGGGTGGCGACCACCGGAGGTCTTGCCCTCACCACCACCGTGCGGGTGGTCGACCGGGTTCATCGCGACACCGCGGACGGTGGGGCGCTTGCCCTTCCACCGCATGCGGCCGGCCTTGCCCCAGTTGATGTTCGACTGCTCGGCGTTGCCCACCTCGCCGACGGTGGCGCGGCAGCGCACGTCGACGTTGCGGATCTCGCCGGAGGGCATCCGCAGCTGCGCGAAGCGGCCCTCACGGGCGACCAGCTGGACGCTGGTGCCGGCCGAGCGGGCGATCTTCGCCCCGCCACCGGGCCGCAGCTCGATGGCGTGGACGACGGTGCCGACCGGGATGTTGCGCAGCGGCAGGTTGTTGCCGGGCTTGATGTCGGCCCCGGGGCCGCACTCGACCGCGTCGCCCTGCTTGAGCTTCGCCGGCGCGATGATGTACCGCTTCTCGCCGTCGGCGAAGTGCAGCAGCGCGATCCGCGAGGTGCGGTTGGGGTCGTACTCGATGTGCGCGACCTTGGCCGGCACGCCGTCCTTGTCCGCGCGGATGAAGTCGATCACCCGGTAGGCGCGCTTGTGCCCGCCGCCCTGGTGCCGCGCGGTGACGCGACCGTGGACGTTGCGCCCGCCGCGACCGTGCAGCGGCCGGACCAGCGACTTCTCGGGGTGGTCGCGGGTGACCTCGGCGAAGTCGGCGACGGACGAGCCGCGGCGGCCCGGCGTCGTCGGCTTGTACTTACGGATGGCCATGGTTCCTCAGAGTCCTCTGGTCCGATCGGTGGGTCCGGGCGTCAGGCGCCCGGCCCCCCGAAGAGCTCGATGCGGTCGCCGGGGGCCACGGAGACGATGGCGCGCTTGGTGTCCTTGCGCTTGCCCATCACAGCGCCCTTGGAGCGCTTCCTCTTCCCCTGACGGTTGATCGTGTTGACCGACAGGACCTTCACGTTGAAGACCTGCTGAACAGCGATCTTGATCTGGGTCTTGTTGGCGTCCGGGCGGACGATGAACGTGTACTTGTTCTCGTCCAGGAGGCCGTAGCTCTTCTCCGAGATGACCGGGGACAGCAGGACGTCCCGGGGGTCGCGGACGCTCACGCCTTCTCCTCAGTGGTCTCGTCGGTCGCCGACTGCGCGGTGGCCGCACCGTCGGCGGGCAGGACGATCGACGGCACGACGTCGTCGACCTCGCTGGTGTGCAGGTCGGGGAGCTCGGCCGAGGTGGCCCGGCCCTTGCCGCCCTTGGCGGGACCCGCGACGTACTCGGCGAGCGCGGCCTCGGTGAAGACGACCTCGTCGCTGACCAGCACGTCGTAGGTGTTCAGCTGGCCGGCCTCGATCAGGTGGACCCGGGGCTCGTTGCGCAGGCTGATCCAGTTCAGGACGTCCTCGCGGTCCAGGACGACCAGCACCCGCTTGGCGGCGGTGAGGGCGTCGAGCACCTTGAGAGCGGCCTTGGTGGAAGGGGCGTCGCCCTCGACGAAGCCGGTGACCACGTGCACCCGGTTCTCCCGGGCCCGGTCGGAGAGGGCGCCGCGCAGCGCGGCGGCCTTCATCTTCTTGGGGGTCTTCTGCTCGTAGTTCCGCGGCTGCGGGCCGTGGACGATGCCACCGCCGGCGAACTGCGGGGCACGGATCGAGCCCTGCCGCGCGCGGCCGGTGCCCTTCTGGCGGTAGGGCTTGACGCCACCACCGCTGACCTCGGCGCGGGTCTTGGTCGAGTGCGTGCCCTGGCGGGCCGCGGCCAGCTGGGCCACGACGACCTGGTGCAGCAGCGCCACGTTGGCCGGGGCGTCGAACAGCGCACCGGGCAGGGTGACCTGCCCCGAGGTGGTGCCGGCCGGCGTCCGGACGTCGACCTGGCGGTCGGCGCGCTCGCTCGTCGAGGTGGTCACTTCGCGTCACTCCCCACGGGGCCGCCCTTGACCGCGGAACGGACCAGCAGCAGCCCACCCCGGGGGCCGGGGACGGCACCCTTGATCAGCACCAGGCCCTTCTCGGTGTCCACCGCGTGGACCTTCAGCGAGAGGGTGGTGGTGGTGACCGCGCCCATGCGCCCGGCCATCTTCAGTCCCTTGAACACCCGGCCGGGGGTCGAGGCCCCACCGATGGAGCCGGGTGAGCGGTGCTTGCGCTGGGTGCCGTGCGCGGCGCCCAGGCCCTTGAAGCCGTGCCGCTTCATGACACCAGCGGTGCCCTTGCCCTTGCTGGTGCCGATCACGTCGACCTTGGCGACGTCCGAGAGGACCTCGGCCGTCACCTCCTGGCCGACCTCGTACTGGCCGGCGTCCTCGGTGCGCAGCTCGACCAGGTGCCGCCGCGGCGTGACGCCCGCCTTCGCGAAGTGGCCGCCCTCGGGGCGGTTCACCTTGCGCGGGTCGATCTCGCCGAACCCGAGCTGGATGGCGGAGTAGCCGTCGCGCTCGGGGGTGCGCACCTGGGTGACCACGCAGGGACCGGCCTTGACGACGGTCACCGGCACGATGCGGTTGTTCTCGTCGAAGACCTGGGTCATCCCCAGCTTCTCGCCGAGGAGCCCACGGAATGTGCTCGCCATGTCTGGGACAGCCCTTACTGGATGTTGACGTCGACCGAGGCCGGCAGGTCGATGCGCATGAGCGCGTCGACCGTCTTCGGCGTCGGGTCGAGGATGTCGATGAGGCGCTTGTGCGTACGCATCTCGAAGTGCTCGCGCGAGTCCTTGTACTTGTGCGGCGAGCGGATGACGCAGTACACGTTCTTCTCCGTCGGCAGCGGCACCGGGCCGACGACGCGCGCTCCGGTCTTCGTCACCGTGTCCACGATGCGCCGCGCCGAGGCATCGATGGCCTCGTGGTCGTAGGCCTTCAGCCGGATGCGGATCTTCTGTCCCGCCATCGGTTGTCTTCGCTCCTGCCGATCGGTTGTGAAAGTACAGATGGGTCTGCTGACCCGGGGGCGGATCTCCCGACCCGGTGACGGGCGGCGGCCGGTGGCGGCCGCCGCCCGTCAGGGTGTCACTTGTTGATCTTGACGACCCGGCCGGCGCCAACGGTGCGCCCACCCTCGCGGATGGCGAACCGGAGGCCCTCCTCCATGGCGATGGGCTGGATCAGCTCGACCGTCATCTCCGTGTTGTCGCCGGGCATGACCATCTCGGTGCCCGAGGGCAGCGTGACGACGCCGGTGACGTCCGTGGTCCGGAAGTAGAACTGCGGGCGGTAGTTGTTGAAGAACGGCGTGTGCCGGCCACCCTCGTCCTTGGAGAGGATGTAGACCGAGCCCTCGAAGTTCGTGTGCGGGGTGATGGAACCCGGCTTCACGACGACCTGGCCGCGCTCGACGTCCTCGCGCTTGATGCCGCGCAGCAGCAGACCGACGTTGTCACCGGCCTGGCCCTGGTCGAGCAGCTTGCGGAACATCTCGACACCGGTGACGGTGGTCTTGGTCGAGGTCGGGCGGATGCCGACGATCTCGACCTCCTCCGACACCTTGACGATGCCGCGCTCCACGCGACCGGTCACCACGGTGCCGCGGCCGGTGATGGTGAAGACGTCCTCGACGGGCATGAGGAACGGCTTGTCGATCTCACGCTCGGGCTCGGGGATCGCCGTGTCGACGGCGGTCATGAGCTCCATGAGCTTGTCGCCCCACTCGGCGTCGCCCTCGAGGGCCTTCAGCGCCGAGACGCGGACCACGGGGACGTCGTCGCCCGGGAACTCGTACTCGGACAGCAGCTCGCGGACCTCCAGCTCGACGAGCTCGAGGATCTCCTCGTCGTCGACCATGTCGGCCTTGTTGAGCGCCACGACGATGTAGGGGACGCCGACCTGGCGGGCCAGGAGGACGTGCTCCTTCGTCTGCGGCATCGGGCCGTCGGTGGCGGCGACCACGAGGATCGCGCCGTCCATCTGGGCCGCACCGGTGATCATGTTCTTGATGTAGTCGGCGTGCCCGGGGCAGTCGACGTGCGCGTAGTGCCGGTTCTCGGTCTGGTACTCGACGTGCGCGATCGAGATCGTGATCCCACGCGCCTTCTCCTCGGGCGCCTTGTCGATCTGGTCGAACGCGGACGCCTCGTTGAGGTTCGGGTACTTGTCGTGCAGCACCTTGGTGATCGCCGCGGTCAGCGTCGTCTTGCCGTGGTCGATGTGCCCGATGGTGCCGATGTTGACGTGCGGCTTGGTCCGCTCGAACTTGGCCTTGGCCACTGAGGTTCCTCTCGGTCGGTTCTTCGCAGTCGTTCGCGTGTCTGGGGGTGCGAGCAGAGCTCGCGGTGGCCGGCGGCGTCAGCCGCCCACCGATTACTCGCCGGTCGCCTTGGCTTCCACCGTTGCTCGGCTCCGGGAGAGCTCCGCTCCTCGGGCCGTGGCCGGCCCTGCGGTGCTCACTCTCCCGTCGCCTTCGCGATGATCTCCTTGGCGACGTTGGCCGGCACCTCGGCGTACGTGTCGAACACCATGGTGTAGCTCGCCCGTCCCTGGGTGCGGCTGCGCAGGTCGCCCACGTAGCCGAACATCTCCGACAGCGGGACCAACGCCCGGACGACGCGGGCGCCGGAGCGCTCGTCCATCGCCTGGATGGTGCCGCGGCGGGAGTTCAGGTCGCCGATGACATCGCCCATGTAGTCCTCGGGCGTGACGACCTCGACGGCCATCATCGGCTCGAGCAGGGCCGGGCTGGCCTTGCGGGCGGCCTCCTTGAAGACCATCGAGCCGGCGATCTTGAAGGCCATCTCCGAGGAGTCGACCTCGTGGTACTGGCCGTCGAGCAGCGTCGCCTTGACCCCGACCATCGGGTAGCCGGCCAGGATGCCGTACTGCATGGCGTCCTGCATGCCCGCGTCGACCGAGGGGATGTACTCGCGCGGGATGCGGCCGCCGGTGACGGCGTTCTCGAACTCGTAGGTCGGGCCGTCGGCCGCGACCTCCAGCGGCTCGATCGTCACCTGCACCTTGGCGAACTGGCCGGACCCACCCGTCTGCTTCTTGTGGGTGTAGTCGACCTTCTCGACCCGCTTGCGGATGGTCTCCCGGTAGGCGACCTGCGGCTTGCCGACGTTCGCCTCGACGCGGAACTCACGGCGCATCCGGTCGACCAGGATCTCCAGGTGGAGCTCGCCCATGCCGGAGATGACGGTCTGGCCGGTCTCCTCGTCCAGGCGGACCTGGAAGGTCGGGTCCTCCTCGGCGAGCTTCTGGATCGCGGTGCCCAGCTTCTCCTGGTCGCCCTTGGTCTTCGGCTCGATGGCCACCGAGATGACCGGGGCCGGGAAGGTCATCGACTCCAGGATGACCGGCTTCTGCGGGTCGCAGAGCGTGTCACCGGTGGTGGTCTGCTTCAGGCCGTTCACCGCGACGATCTCGCCGGCACCCACGCCCTGGCGCTCCTCGCGCTTGTTGGCGTGCATCTGGTAGATCTTGCCGACCCGCTCCTTGCGGTCCTTGGTGCTGTTCAGCACCGGGGAGCCCGAGTCGAGCTTGCCGGAGTAGACCCGTACGTAGGTCAGCTTGCCCAGGTGCTGGTCGGTCTGGATCTTGAACGCCAGCGCCGAGAACGGCTCGTCCTCGTCGGCGTGCCGCAGCACCTCGGTCTCACCGTCGAGCGCGGTGCCGACGATGGCCTCGACGTCCAGCGGGCTGGGCAGGTAGTCGACGACCGCGTCGAGCAGGGGCTGCACGCCCTTGTTCTTGAAGGCCGTGCCGGTGAGCACCGGGTTGACCTGCGCGGCGATGGTCGCCTTGCGGATCGCGGCCTTCAGCCGGTCGACGGAGATCTCCTCGCCGCCGAGGTAGGCCTCCATGAGCGCGTCGTCGAAGTCCGCAATGTTCTCGAGGAGCTTCTCGCGGTACTCGGCGGCCTGGTCGGCGAGCTCGGCGGGGATCTCCTCGATGGCGTAGTCCTCGCCCATCTTGGTCTCACCGCGCCAGGTGAGGGCCTTCATGCGCACCAGGTCGACGACACCGATGAAGTCGGCCTCGGCACCGATCGGCAGCTGCAGGACCAGCGGGTTGGCAGCCAGCCGCTCGATCATCATCTGGACGCAGCGGAAGAAGTCCGCGCCGGTGCGGTCGAGCTTGTTGACGAAGCACATGCGCGGGACGCCGTACTTCTCCGCCTGCCGCCAGACCTGCTCTGTCTGCGGCTCGACGCCGGCGACGCCGTCGTAGACGGCGACCGCACCGTCGAGCACCCGCAGCGACCGCTCCACCTCGACGGTGAAGTCGACGTGCCCAGGGGTGTCGATGATGTTGATGTCGTGGTCGTTCCAGGTGCACTTGGTCGCGGCCGACGTGATGGTGATGCCGCGCTCCTGCTCCTGCTCCATCCAGTCCATCGTGGCCGCGCCGTCGTGGACCTCACCGATCTTGTAGTTGATGCCGGTGTAGAAGAGGATGCGCTCGGTCGTCGTCGTCTTGCCGGCGTCGATGTGCGCCATGATCCCGATGTTCCGGGTCTTGGCGAGCTGGGCCGCGTTGCTGGCCATGTCCTGAACTCCTCTTACGTGTGTGTCCGTGTGCGGGTGCCGGGGATCGCCCGGGGGCCCCGCCGACGGCGGCGCCGGTGGTGGTGGTGCCTTACCAGCGGTAGTGCGCGAAGGCCTTGTTCGACTCGGCCATCTTGTGGGTGTCCTCGCGGCGCTTGACCGCGGCGCCCAGGCCGTTGCTGGCGTCGAGCAGCTCGTTCATGAGGCGCTCGGTCATCGTCTTCTCCCGACGGGCCCGGCTGTACTGGATCAGCCAGCGGAGGCCGAGCGTGGTGCTGCGGGAGGCGCGGACCTCGACCGGGACCTGGTAGGTCGCACCGCCGACGCGGCGGCTGCGGACCTCGAGGGCCGGCTTGACGTTGTCCAGCGCACGCTTGAGCGTGACGACCGGGTCGGTGTCGTTCTTGGCGCGGCAGCCCTCGAGGGCGCCGTAGACGATCGACTCGGCGACCGAGCGCTTGCCGTCGACGAGCACCTTGTTCACCAGCTGGGTAACCAGCGGCGACTGGTACACCGGGTCGGCGACGAGCGGACGGCGGGGAGCGGGACCCTTGCGGGGCATGTCAGCTCTTCTCCTTCTTCGCGCCGTACCGGCTGCGAGCCTGCTTGCGGTTGCGGACGCCCTGGGTGTCCAGCGAGCCACGGATGATCTTGTAGCGGACGCCGGGCAGGTCCTTCACGCGGCCGCCGCGCACGAGCACCATCGAGTGCTCCTGCAGGTTGTGACCCACGCCCGGGATGTAGGCGGTCACCTCGATGCCACTGGTGAGACGAACGCGAGCGACCTTGCGCAGCGCCGAGTTCGGCTTCTTCGGCGTCGTCGTGTAGACGCGCGTGCACACGCCGCGGCGCTGGGGGGAACCCTTCAACGCCGGGGTCTTGGTCTTCTCGACCTTGTCCTCGCGGCCCTTGCGGACCAGCTGGTTGATCGTGGGCATGGGTGGCCTTGATCTCCTACCTGCGCTGGGTCGTGCTCTGGATGGTGGTGCGTGCTGTGTGCGCCCGGTGTCCCGGCCCCGAGTCTGCACGTGACGTACCGTCCGGCCCCCGCGCTCGGGCGTGTCACCCTTCGCAAGAACCGGCCAGCTGGTCTGAGCCGGACTCGTCGCCCCTCGCGACTCGGCACCACCACTTCCCCACCGGACGGTGGAGGTGGCCCCCGGCGGCCGGCGGTCGGGAGGACCATCGGACGCCCAGGTGCACCGCGAACGGGAGCAGGCCCAAGTCACCTCGGGCACGGCTGACCACGATACCCGGGCATGTCGACCCGGTGCAAACCGGGTCCAGATGCCTGTGCGGGCACCGAGTCAGCCGACTGCCGGGAGAACCACGGGGTGGCGCGGGCCATTCCTGACCCGCCGTCCCGCCCGTGTGATCGTCGTCGCCCGGTGGTCGGCGGCACCGGCGCCCGGTCACCGCGGCGGGCAACCCGGAGGGGCTGCCGGACGCCGGAGCGGTGACCGGCCGGGACCGTTCCGCAGGAATGTAGCGCCGGACACCCCTGCCTGTCGCCGGTGTCCCTCCCCCGTGTCGCCCACGTCGCTCCTGTCGGCCCCCAGCCCTACCGTCAGTGGCGACCCGATCACCCCGCACTCCGCGGGCCCTTCCCGGAGGTACGCCGTGCTCCCCGACTCCGCTCGCGAACTCAAGGCACGGCTGTCCCGGCGGCTGTGGCAGGCGTACGACAGCAGCGTCGAGGCCAGCAGCCTCGGCGACCGGGGCTCCGGCACGACCGCCGCCGGCGGGAAGAGCCGGTGGAGCGGGGTGGCCCTGGGCCTGCGGCCGGTGGGACCGCGCCAGGTGCACCTGGCCATCCGGGTGATCGACCAGGCCGACGCCGACGTGGTCCTGGCGGGCCTGCCCGACGGCGCCCGCGCGGAGGTCGACGTGCGGGTGATCGGGCAGGTCCACCCGCTGGGCTCCCCCGCCCCCGACCAACTGCAGCAGCGGGTGCGGCCACTGCGTCCCGGCCTGTCGGTGAGCCACCCCGACGTGTCCGCCGGGACCCTCGGCGGGTTCGTGCGGCGGCCGGGCTCCGACGGGCTGCTGGTGCTGTCGAACAACCACGTGCTCGCCGACGGCAACGCGGCGACGGTCGGGGACCCGGCCCTGCAGCCGGGCACGGCCGACGGCGGGACGGCGGCCGACCGGATCGGCACGCTGGCCGGCTTCGTCCGGCTGGCCCCCGAGCCCGGGAACCTGGTGGACGCCGCGGTGGCCGCCCTGGACGAGGGGGTCCACGCCGACCCGGCCGGCTACCCCGGTGGCGCGCTGCTGCCCACGGTCGCCGCGCCCGACGAGCTGGACCCCGACGAGCTGGTCGAGAAGGTGGGCCGGACCACCGGTCACACACGGGGCCGGATCACCGCGGTGGAGGTGGACGGGGTGGGCGTGCGGTACGACGACGGCGTGCACACCTTCGACGACCAGGTGGAGATCGAGGGACTGGCCGGCGCCTTCAGCGGCGGCGGGGACAGCGGCTCGGTGATCTGGCGGAGCGCCGACCGGGCTCCGCTGGCCCTGCTGTTCGCCGGCTCGTCGACCGGGGGCAGTGCCGGCGGTGGGGTGACGTTCGCCAACCCCCTGGCCACCGTCCTGCGCAGCCTCGAGGTGGAGTGGGTGAACGACCTCACCGCGCCCCAGCCCTCGCTCGGCCGCTGACCGTCCCCCGCGGCGGAGCCGTCGGCACTCGCCATCGGCCTCCGACCCGGGCACCATGGTCCGGGTGACCGACCGTGCCGCCGCCCGCGCCGCCAAGACCGCGCTGGCCTCCCGCTTCGCCGGGGACCCCGGGGTCGCCGCCGTGGGGCTGGCCCGGCAGGACGCGGAGTACGTCGTCCGGGTCGACCTCACCGAGGCGGGCGCGCGAGCCAGGGTCCCCCGCGACGTCGACGGCGTCCGCGTGGTCACGCACGTGATCGGCCCGGTCCGTCCCCTCTGACCCGCCTGCCGCCCGCGCCCGGGTGGCGGAACGCACGGCCGGCGGCCTGCGCGGATGCCCACCGCTGCGCCTGGGACCAGGCAGGATGGGCGGTGGACGACCCCGCTCCGCCGAAGCCCCAGGAGGACGACGTGCCCGGTGACCTCGTCGGCTGGATGGCCGGCCTCGCCATCCTGGTGGTCCTCGCGGGAGGTGTGGCGCTGGTCGTCGGGCTGGCGGTGCGCGATGTCCGCAGGGCGCGCGCTCAGGGCACGCCGTTGAGCAGCCTGGGCGGTGACAACTCGACCATCGGCTGGGGGGACTCGGGGTCCACCAGCCCGGGACCCATGTGACCGGCCCGGTCCGCCCGCTCCGGGGAAGGAACTCCTGCCCCCACCGCTAGCCTGCGCCCATGCGGATCGGGATCCAGGCCGGCTATGCCGGGGACTTCAGGCAGACGGCGGCGGAGATCCGCGACCTCGAGTCGGCCGGGCTGGATGTCGCGATGGTCGCCGAGGTGTACACCTTCGACGCGGTGAGCCAGCTGGGGTACCTGGCCGCGGTGACCGAGCGGGTCGAGCTGATGAGCGCCATCCTGCCGATCTACAGCCGCACCCCCGCGCTGATCGCGATGACCGCCGCCGGGCTGGACCTCGTCTCGGGCGGGCGGTTCACCCTCGGGCTGGGCGCCTCCGGGCCGCAGGTCGTGGAGGGCTGGCACGGGGTCCCCTACGACGCCCCGCTGCAGCGGACACGGGAGGTCGTGGAGATCTGCCGCCAGGTGTGGCGCCGCGAGCGGCTCGTGCACGACGGCCCCAAGTACACCGTGCCGCTGCCGGCCGACCGGGGCACCGGGCTGGGGAAGCCGCTGAAGCTCATCAACACCCCGGTCCGCGAGCGGGTGCCCGTGCTGCTCGCCGCGCTGGGCCCCAAGAACGTCGAGCTGGCCGCCGAGATCGCGGAGAAGTGGGAGCCGATCCTCTTCCACCCCGAGCGGGCGGCTGACGTCTGGGGGGCGTCCCTCGCGGCCGGGAAGGCCAAGCGGGACCCGGAGCTCGGTGACCTCGACGTCGTCGTCGGGGTGCCGGTCGCGGTCGGCGAGGACGTCGGCCACCTGGTGGAGGCGGTCCGCCCGGGGATCGCCCTCTACGTCGGGGGCATGGGCGCCAAGGGGAAGAACTTCTACAACGACCTGGCCCGCCGCTACGGCTACGAGGCCGAGGCGGAGGCCGTCCAGGAGCTGTACCTGGCCGGTCGCAGGGAGGAGGCGGCGGCCGCCGTCCCGGAGGACCTGGTGCGGGCGACGTCCCTCATCGGGCCGGAGTCCTACGTCGCCGAGCGGATCGCCGCCTTCGCCGAGGCGGGGGTCACCACGCTGAGCCTCCAGCCGCTGGACGACAGCCGGGAGGGCCGGCTGCGGACGGTCGAGACCATGCGCCGGTTGACCGACGCCGTCCGGTGAACAGGGCGGGACCACCCGCCGTTCCGTCACGTGACGCGCCCCGGTTCATCCGCTGCGGTGATGAGGTGACCTGGTCACCCACTGGCTGCGGCCACCAGCGTTGGTACGGAAAGCCGGCCTCCGATCAGGTGACCTGATCACCGCCGCGCCGGGTCACGTGGCGCGACGCAGAGAGGCCCCGCACACCGGTGGTGTGCGGGGCCTCTCCGTCACTCAGCGCATCAACGCCAGTCGTACTCCTCGAGGCGGACGGCCTCGCCCGAGCCCTGACCGAAGACGTCCGGGCTGTAGTACTGCCCGTCGTCGTAGCCGGCCATGGTGTAGACGGCGGCGCGCGCCTCCTCGGTCGGCTCGACCGTGATGTTCCGGTAGCGGCTGATGCCGGTGCCGGCCGGGATCAGCTTCCCGATGATCACGTTCTCCTTGAGGCCGAGCAGGCTGTCGCTCTTGCCCTGGATCGCGGCGTCGGTGAGGACCTTGGTCGTCTCCTGGAAGGAGGCTGCGGACAGCCACGACTCCGTCGCCAGCGACGCCTTGGTGATCCCCATCAGCACCGGACGGGCCGAGGCGGGCTCGCCGCCCTCGGCGACGACCCGACGGTTCTCGGTCTCGAACAGCGTCCGCTCGACCAGCGCACCGGGCAGGAACTCCGTCGCGCCCGAGTCGATGATGGTCACCCGCTTCAGCATCTGGCGGATGATCACCTCGATGTGCTTGTCGTGGATCGACACGCCCTGGCTGCGGTAGACCTCCTGGACCTCCCGGACCAGGTGCAGCTGCACCTCGCGCGGGCCCATGATCCGCAGCACCTCGTGCGGGTCCACCGCACCCTCGGTCAGCTGCTCGCCGACCTCGACGTGGCCGCCGTCCTCGACCCGCAGCCGCGAGCGACGCGACAGCTTGTCGTAGACGACCTCGTCGGAGCCGTCGTCCGGGGTGATGGTCAGCTTGCGGAACTGCTCGCCGTCCTCGATCCGGACCGAGCCGGCCAGCTCGGCGATCGGGGCCTTGCCCTTGGGGACGCGGGCCTCGAAGAGCTCCACCACACGCGGCAGACCGTGGGTGATGTCCTCACCCGCGACACCACCGGTGTGGAAGGTGCGCATCGTGAGCTGGGTGCCGGGCTCACCGATCGACTGGGCGGCGATGATGCCGACCGCCTCGCCGACGTCCACGAGCTTGCCGGTCGCCAGCGACCGGCCGTAGCAGGTGGCGCAGGTCCCCAGCAGCGACTCGCAGGTGAGCACGCAGCGGACCTTGACCTCGGAGACACCGGCGTCGACCAGCTGGCCGATCAGCACGTCACCCAGGTCGGACCCGGCCTGCGCGATCAGCGTGCCGTCCGCGGCGACCACGTCGGTGGCCAGCGAGCGTGCGTAGACGCTGGTCTCGACGTGCGCGTCACGGGTGACGACGCCCTCGTGCACCGTGCCGATCGGCATGATCACGCCGCGCTCGGTGCCGCAGTCCTCCTCGCGGATGATGACGTCCTGCGAGACGTCGACCAGCCGGCGGGTGAGGTAACCGGAGTCCGCGGTCCGCAGCGCGGTGTCCGCGAGGCCCTTGCGGGCGCCGTGCGTGGAGATGAAGTACTCCAGCACCGACAGACCTTCCCGGAAGTTGGCCTTGATCGGCCGCGGGATGATCTCGCCCTTCGGGTTGGCCACCAGACCACGCATGCCGGCGATCTGGCTGATCTGCATCATGTTGCCCCGGGCGCCCGAGTTGACCATGACCCAGACCGGGTTGGTGGTCGGGAAGTTGTCGACCATCGCCTGGCTGACCTCGGCCCGGGCCCGGGTCCAGATCTCGATGAGCTCGGACCGGCGCTCGGCGTCGGTGATGACACCGCGCTCGTACTGACGCTCGATCTTGCGCGCCTCGTCCTCGTGCCGGTCCAGGATGGACTGCTTGACCGGCGGGGTGACGACGTCGTCGATCGCGATAGTCACGCCCGAGCGGGTCGCCCAGCGGAAGCCGGCCGACTTGAGGGCGTCCAGCGTCGCGGCCACCTGGACCTTCGGGTAGCGCTCGGCGAGGTCGTTGACGATCGCGCCCAGCGCCTTCTTCGGCACCTGGTAGTTGACGAAGCGGTAGTCCTCGGGCAGGGCCTCGTTGAACAGCACCCGGCCCAGGCTGGTGGAGACGACGGCCGGCTGGCCGGGCTCCCAGCCCTCGGGGGCGTCCCACGGCTCGTTGGGGCCGCTGTCGACGCCGAACACCTCGTCGAGGCGGATGAGCACCCGCTCCTGCAGGCCCAGCGCGCCCTTGTCGAAGGCCATGATGGCCTCCGACGTCGAGCCGAACGCCTTCGGACGCTCGCCCTCGGCCAGCTCCACGGAACCGCTCAGCGTGGTCAGGTGGTACAGCCCCAGCACCATGTCCTGGGTCGGCGCGGTGATCGGACGACCGTCGGCCGGGCTCAGGATGTTGTTGCTGGACAGCATCAGGATCCGGGCCTCGGCCTGCGCCTCGGCCGACAGCGGCAGGTGCACCGCCATCTGGTCACCGTCGAAGTCCGCGTTGAAGGCGGTGCAGACCAGCGGGTGGATCTGGATGGCCTTGCCCTCGACCAGCTGCGGCTCGAAGGCCTGGATGCCCAGACGGTGCAGCGTGGGCGCACGGTTCAGCAGCACCGGGTGCTCGGTGATGACCTCCTCGAGCACGTCCCACACGACCGGCCGCGCGCGCTCCACCATCCGCTTGGCGGACTTGATGTTCTGCGCGTGGTTGAGGTCCACCAGCCGCTTCATGACGAAGGGCTTGAACAGCTCCAGCGCCATCTGCTTGGGCAGGCCGCACTGGTGCAGCTTCAGCTGCGGGCCGACGACGATGACCGAACGGCCGGAGTAGTCGACGCGCTTGCCGAGCAGGTTCTGGCGGAACCGGCCCTGCTTGCCCTTGAGCAGGTCCGAGAGCGACTTCAGCGGGCGGTTGCCCGGGCCGGTGACCGGCCGGCCGCGGCGGCCGTTGTCGAACAGCGCGTCCACGGACTCCTGGAGCATCCGCTTCTCGTTGTTGACGATGATCTCCGGAGCGCCCAGGTCGAGCAGCCGCTTGAGCCGGTTGTTCCGGTTGATCACGCGCCGGTACAGGTCGTTCATGTCGCTGGTCGCGAAGCGGCCACCGTCGAGCTGCACCATCGGGCGCAGGTCCGGCGGGATGACCGGCACGCAGTCCAGCACCATGCCCATGGGCGAGTTCTGGGTCTGCTGGAACGCCGCGACGACCTTCAGCCGCTTGAGCGCCCGCAGCTTGCGCTGCCCCTTGCCGCTGCGGATGGTCTCGCGCAGCGAGACCGCCTCGGCGTCCAGGTCGAAGTCGGCGAGCAGCTTCTGCAGCGCCGCGGCGCCCATGCCGCCCTCGAAGTACTCGCCGAAGCGGTCCCGCAGCTCGCGGTACAGCCCCTCGTCGGCGATGAGCTGCTTGACCTCCAGCTTGCGGAAGGTGTCGAGCACCTCCTCGAGGCGGTCGATCTCCCGCTGGGCGCGGTCACGCAGCTGGCGCATCTCGCGCTCGCCACCCTCGCGCACCTTGCGGCGCACGTCGGACTTGGCACCCTCGGCCTCGAGCTCGGCCAGGTCGGCCTCCAGCTTCTGCTGGCGGGCCTCGACGTCGGCGTCGCGACGGGTCTCCAGGTTGTGCTTCTCCGCGCTGATCTCCGCCTCGATGGTCGGGAGGTCCCGGTGGCGGGTCTCGTCGTCGACCGAGGTGATCAGGTAGGCGGCGAAGTAGATGATCTTCTCGAGGTCCTTGGGCGCCAGGTCGAGCAGGTAACCCAGGCGCGAGGGCACGCCCTTGAAGAACCAGATGTGCGTGACCGGCGCGGCCAGCTCGATGTGGCCCATCCGCTCACGACGCACCTTGGCGCGGGTCACCTCGACGCCGCAGCGCTCACAGATGATGCCCTTGAAGCGGACGCGCTTGTACTTGCCGCAGTAGCACTCCCAGTCCCGGGTGGGACCGAAGATCTTCTCGCAGAACAGACCGTCCTTCTCCGGACGGAGGGTGCGGTAGTTGATGGTCTCGGGCTTCTTCACCTCACCGTGCGACCACTGACGGATGTCGTCGCCGCTGGCAAGGCCGATGCGGAGCTCGTCGAAGAAGTTGACGTCGAGCACTAGGGGGACCCCTTTCCCGGGGCTAGTTCTTCTTCATTGATGAAGGGGGGCGGCCGGCCGGCCCTGACTGCTCAGGGCCGGCCGGCTGCCGATCACACGTCCTCGACGGACGACGGCTCGCGGCGGGACAGGTCGATGCCCAGCTCCTCCGCGGCCCGGAAGACCTCGTCGTCGGTGTCACGCAGCTCGATCGCCTGACCGTCGCCGGAGAGGACCTCCACGTTCAGGCAGAGCGACTGCAGCTCCTTGAGCAACACCTTGAACGACTCGGGGATGCCCGGCTCGGGGATGTTCTCGCCCTTGACGATGGCCTCGTACACCTTGACGCGACCGAGGATGTCGTCGGACTTGATGGTCAGCAGCTCCTGCAGCGCGTAGGCCGCGCCGTAGGCCTGCATCGCCCAGCACTCCATCTCACCGAAGCGCTGGCCACCGAACTGCGCCTTACCACCCAGCGGCTGCTGCGTGATCATCGAGTACGGGCCGGTCGACCGGGCGTGGATCTTGTCGTCGACCAGGTGCAGCAGCTTCAGGATGTACACGTAGCCGACCGAGATCGGCTCCGGGAACGGCTCGCCGGAGCGGCCGTCGAACAGCCGCGCCTTGCCGGTCTCCTGGACCATCCGGTCGCCGTCCCGGTTCGGGACGGTGGAGCCGAGCAGCCCGATGAGCTCCTCCTCCTTGGCGCCGTCGAACACCGGGGTGGCGGTGCGGGTGCCCGGCGCCGCCTGACGCGCCGCGGGCGGCAGCTTGGCCGCCCACTCCGGCGTCCCCTCGACCTCCCAGCCCTGCTTGGCGATCCACCCGAGGTGGGTCTCCAGCACCTGGCCGATGTTCATCCGGCCGGGCACGCCCAGCGGGTTGAGCACGATGTCGACCGGCGTGCCGTCCTCGAGGAACGGCATGTCCTCGACCGGGAGGATCTTGGAGATGACGCCCTTGTTCCCGTGGCGGCCGGCCAGCTTGTCGCCGTCGCTGATCTTGCGCATCTGGGCCACGTAGACCCGGATGAGCTCGTTGACGCCGGCGGGCAGCTCGTCGCCGTCCTCGCGCGAGAACACGCGGACGCCGATGACCTTGCCGGACTCGCCGTGCTTGACCTTGAGGCTGGTGTCGCGGACCTCGCGGGCCTTCTCACCGAAGATCGCCCGCAGCAGGCGCTCCTCGGGGGTCAGCTCGGTCTCGCCCTTGGGCGTGACCTTGCCGACGAGGATGTCGCCGGGGACGACCTCGGCACCGATCCGGATGATGCCGCGCTCGTCGAGGTCGGCGAGGACCTCCTCGGAGACGTTCGGGATGTCCCGGGTGATCTCCTCGGCACCGAGCTTGGTGTCGCGGGCGTCGACCTCGAACTCCTCGATGTGGATCGAGGACAGGACGTCGTCCTGCACGAGGCGCTGCGACAGGATGATCGCGTCCTCGTAGTTGTGGCCCTCCCACGGCATGAAGGCGACGAGCAGGTTCTTGCCCAGCGCCATCTCGCCCTGGTCGGTGCACGGCCCGTCGGCGATGACCTGACCGACCTCGACCCGCTGGCCCTCCTCGACGACCGGGGTCTGGTTGATCGAGGTGCCCTGGTTCGAGCGGCGGAACTTCAGCAGCCGGTAGGTCTGCCGGGTGCCGTCGTCGGCCATGACCGTGACGTAGTCGGCGGTGGAGTCCTCGACCACACCGGCCTTCTCGGCCACCACGACGTCGCCGGCGTCCACGGCGGCACGCAGCTCCATGCCGGTGCCGACCAGCGGGGCCTCGCTGCGCAGCAGCGGCACCGCCTGGCGCTGCATGTTCGCGCCCATGAGCGCGCGGTTGGCGTCGTCGTGCTCGAGGAACGGGATCATCGCCGTCGCGACCGAGGTCATCTGCCGCGGCGAGACGTCCATGTAGTCGACGTTCTCCGGGACGAGGTAGTCGACCTCGCCGCCCTTGGTGCGGACCAGGACGCGGTCCTCGGCGAACCGGCCCTGCGCGTCCAGCGGCGAGTTCGCCTGGGCGACGACGAAGCGGTCCTCCTCGTCGGCGGTCAGGTAGTCGATCTGGTCGGTGACGACACCGTTCTGGACCCGGCGGTACGGCGTCTCGATGAAGCCGAACGGGTTGACCCGGCCGTAGGAGGACAGCGAGCCGATCAGGCCGATGTTCGGACCCTCGGGGGTCTCGATGGGGCACATCCGGCCGTAGTGGCTCGGGTGCACGTCGCGGACCTCCATGCCGGCCCGCTCACGGGACAGACCGCCGGGGCCCAGCGCCGACAGGCGGCGCTTGTGGGTCAGGCCCGCGAGGGGGTTGGTCTGGTCCATGAACTGGGACAGCTGGCTGGTGCCGAAGAACTCCTTGATGGAGGCGACGACCGGCCGGATGTTGATCAGGGTCTGCGGCGTGATCGCCTCGACGTCCTGGGTCGTCATCCGCTCGCGGACGACGCGCTCCATGCGGGAGAGGCCGACCCGGATCTGGTTCTGGATCAGCTCACCGACGGTGCGCAGCCGGCGGTTGCCGAAGTGGTCGATGTCGTCGACACCGTGGTCGGGCTCGCCCGCGTGCAGGCGCACCACGTACTCGATGGTGGCGACGATGTCGTCCTCGGTGAGCGTGGTCGTCGGGGTGGGGAGGTCGACGCCCAGCTTCTTGTTGACCTTGTACCGGCCGACCTTCGCGAGGTCGTAGCGCTTGGGGTTGAAGAACAGGTTCTCCAGCAGCGCCTGCGCCGACTCTCGCGTCGGCGGCTCGCCCGGCCGCAGCTTGCGGTAGATGTCCAGCAGCGCCTCGTCCTGCCCGGCGATGTGGTCCTTCTCCAGCGTGGCCAGCATCGTGGGCGACCACTGGAAGTGCTCGCGGATGCGCTCCTCGGTCCAGCCCAGCGCCTTGAGCAGGACGCTGACCGGCTGACGGCGCTTGCGGTCGATCCGGACGCCGACGGTGTCGCGCTTGTCGACGTCGAACTCCAGCCACGCACCACGGCTGGGGATCACCTTGGCGCTGAAGACGTCCTTGTCCGACGTCTTGTCCAGGGTCTTGTCGAAGTAGACGCCCGGGCTGCGCACCAGCTGCGAGACGACGACGCGCTCGGTCCCGTTGATGACGAACGTGCCCTTGCGCGTCATGACCGGGAAGTCGCCCATGAACACCGTCTGGCTCTTGATCTCGCCGGTGGTGTTGTTCATGAACTCCGCGGTGACGAACAGCGGCGCCGCGTAGGTCATGTCCTTGTCCTTGCACTCCTCGAGGGACGCCTTGACGTCCTCGAAGCGCGGGTTGGAGAAGGACAGCGACATGGAGCCGCTGAAGTCCTCGATCGGGGAGATCTCCTCGAGGATCTCCGCGAGGCCCCCGATGGCGCCGGCCTGCTCGTCGGCCGGGAGGGTGGCCTTCCAGGCGGGGCTGCCGACCAGCCAGTCGAAGGAGGCGGTCTGCAGGGCCAGCAGATCCGGCACCTCGAGGGGCTCGTGGATCTTGGCGAAGGAGACGCGG
Source organism: Modestobacter sp. I12A-02662 (assembly GCF_041028325.1). Lineage (NCBI taxonomy): Bacteria > Bacillati > Actinomycetota > Actinomycetes > Geodermatophilales > Geodermatophilaceae > Modestobacter > Modestobacter sp. I12A-02662. The sequence continues at coordinate 279,417 of NZ_JABGDE010000004.1, forward strand.
AGCGGGGCGCCGGGGATCTTCTGCGAGTCGGTCTCCGCGGTGCGGGTGCCCGGCTGCGGCTCCTGCGGAGTGGTCTGGGTGGTGCTGGACTCGGTGGTGCCGGGGGTGATGCTGGTGGGGCGAGAGCCTGCCAAGATGCGTCCTTCCAAGGACCTCACGACGTGCGGGCGGTGGGTGCAGTTCGTCCTGGGTCGTCGTCGGTTTCGGCGAGGCTGCCCGCGACGGCCGGGGCTCCCACCGGAGGTCTCCACGGGTCACCCGGGGGTCTCACTCCTGGTCCCGGGCACCCTTGGTGACCCGGCTCGGCGGGGCAGGCAGTCAGAGGGCAGCGCAACAGGAGACCCTACCCCTGATCCGCGCCGGTGTCCACGTCGGGTCCGGGCCCCCGGGGGGGAGCCGAACCCGGGGGGCCCACCCGCGAGGGGTGTCCGGCGCTCCCCGCACGGGGACCGTGGCGACCCCGCGGAGGGGGCCGGGCCACTGGGCGGGCTGACCAGGTGCGGTCGCGCGTCGATGATGCCAGGCACGGGCCCGGAGGAGGACCGCCACGCCGACGTCTCCGGAACCGGGCGGTGCCGCTGGGGCGCCGGGGGACGCCGGGCCCCGCGGTGTCCGAGATCACGTACGGGCACGCCGTCCGCCCACCCCGTCGGGTGCGCGGACACGACAGGGGCCGCCCTCCCGGAGGAGGACGGCCCCTGTGGTGACGCGGTGGAGCAGCCCGGCGAGCGCGCCGGGGTCCTTACTTGACGGTGACGGTGGCGCCGGCGCCCTCGAGGGCGGCCTTGGCCTTCTCCGCGGCGTCCTTGGCGACCTTCTCCAGGACCGGCTTCGGCGCGTTGTCGACCAGGTCCTTGGCCTCCTTGAGGCCGAGCGAGGTCAGGCCGCGCACCTCCTTGATGACCTGGATCTTCTTGTCGCCGGCAGCCTCGAGGACGACGTCGAACTCGTCCTGCTCGGCGGGAGCCTCGGCAGCGGCGCCACCAGCGGCGGGGCCGGCAGCGGCGACGGCGACCGGCGCGGCGGCGGTGACGTCGAAGGTGTCCTCGAACAGCTTCACGAAGTCGGACAGCTCGAGGAGCGTCATCTCCTTGAAGGCGTCGAGCAGCTCGTCGTTGGACAGCTTGGCCATGATCTCTCCTTGGGGGGGTCAGTCGGCGCTGACCGCGGTGTCCGCGGCAGCGTCGGTGGTCTCGGGGGTGGTGTCAGCAGCAGCGTCGGCGGCGGGAGCGTCGGCGGACTTCTTCTCCTGCAGCGCGGCGGCCAGGCGGGCGACCTGGGACAGCGGGGCCTGGAACAGCCCGGCGGCCTTGGTCGTGGTGCCCTTGAGCGCGCCGGCCAGCTTGGCCAGCAGGACCTCACGCGACTCGACGTCGGCGAGGCGGGTGACCTCGGCGGCGTCGACCGTGCGGCCCTCGACCACGCCGCCCTTGACGACGAGCATCGGGTTGGCGCGCGCGAAGTCACGGATGGCCTTGGCGGCCTCGACCGGGTCGCCCTGGATGAAGGCGATCGCGGTGGGGCCGTTCAGCAGCGGAGCCAGGTCGGAGAAGCCGACCGAGTCCGCCGCCCGCTTCGTCAGGGTGTTCTTGACGACGGCGTAGCTGCTGCCCGCACCGAGGGAACGGCGCAGCTGGGTCAGCTGAGCCACGGTCAGCCCGCGGTACTCGGTGAGCACGGCCGCGCTGGACTCGTTGAACCGCTCGGTGATCTCCTCGATCACCGCGGCCTTGGCCTGCGTGGGCATGGGCTGGGCCTCCTCTCGTCGGTCGGGCGACCACCGGCCGGTGCGCGCACACGGGCGGTCGGGGGGGCCCAGACACACGGAACGCCCCGGCGCAGGGCGCACGGGGCGAGGAAGGCCACAGCCGACGGGCCGGGACCCGGGGCGACGACACGTTCGTCGAACCGTCCTCCTGCGCGGGCCGTCCGGGTGTCCGGACCTTCGATCGCACGCGGACGTGCGACGACCAGCGGTCTTGGGGGGAACGTCGACAAGAGTACACGCCCCGTCGGACCCCTGACGCGCGAGGGCCCCGCAGCGACGTGCGCTGCGGGGCCCGGCCCCCTGCAGGGTCCCGCCGCGATCCTGCGAGTGGCGGGGGGCAGGGGGTTTCAGGAGGTGGGCTCGTCGACCGTCAGGTTGCGGGTGCGGTTCGGGTCGACCGGGATGCCCGGGCCCATGGTGGTGGAGATGGTGACCTTCTTGAGGTACCGACCCTTGGCCGCGGCCGGCTTGGCGCGGAGCACCTCGTCGAGGGCGGCGGCGTAGTTCTCCACCAGCTTGGTCTCCTCGAAGGACGTCTTGCCGATCACCAGGTGCAGGTTGGCCTGCTTGTCGACGCGGAAGTTGATCTTCCCGCCCTTGATGTCGGTGATGGCCTTGGTGACGTCGGGGGTCACCGTGCCGGTCTTCGGGTTCGGCATCAGGCCACGGGGACCGAGGATGCGCGCGATCCGGCCGACCTTGGCCATCTGGTCGGGCGTCGCGATCGCGGCGTCGAAGTCCAGGAAGCCGCCCTGGATCCGCTCGATCAGGTCCTCGGCGCCGACGACGTCCGCGCCGGCCGCCTCGGCCTCGGCGGCCTTGTCGCCGGTCGCGAAGACGATGACGCGGGCGGTCTTGCCGGTGCCGTGCGGCAGGTTGACCGTGCCGCGCACCATCTGGTCGGCCTTGCGCGGGTCGACGCCCAGCCGGATCGCGACCTCGACGGTGGCGTCGTAGCTGGTGGTGGAGGTCTGCTTGGCCAGACCGGCCGCCTGCAGCGGGCTGTACAGGTTCTCGGAGTCGACCTGCGCGGCCGCCTCGCGGTACTTCTTGCCGTGCTTCGCCATGGTGGTGCTCCTTCCCCCCGGAACCGGGGGTCGTGTGGTGAACGGGCCTGGCAGGCCCTCCCACTAGAAGGACCCCACTGCCCCCCACGCCTCGCGAGCTCGGCGGGAGCCCCTGCAGCGGGGCCGTTCCATCGGGTTACTTGACGGTGATGCCCATCGACCGGGCGGTGCCGGCGATGATCTTCTCGGCCTGCTCGAGGTCGTTGGCGTTCAGGTCGGCCATCTTGGTCTGCGCGATCTCGCGCACCTGGTCACGGGTGACCGTGGCGACCTTGGTCTTGTGCGGCTCGCCCGAGCCCTTCTCCACCCCGGCGGCCTTGAGCAGCATGCGGGCTGCCGGCGGCGTCTTGGTGACGAAGGTGAACGAGCGGTCCTCGTAGACCGAGATCTCGACGGGGATGACGTTGCCGCGCTGCGACTCGGTCGCCGCGTTGTACGCCTTGCAGAACTCCATGATGTTCACGCCGTGCTGACCGAGGGCGGGGCCCACGGGCGGCGCGGGGGTGGCCGCGCCGGCGTTGATCTGGAGCTTGATGACCGCGGTCAACCGCTTCCTGGGGGGCATGACTTCTTCCTTCTCGTGACTGGCTGGGATTGCCTGGTCTGGGCTGGGAGGCCTCGGTGCAGGGCCCCGCCCCGCGCGGAGCGTGGGGTGGGGGGCACCGAGGTCCTACAACTTCGCGACCTGGGTGAACGACAGCTCGACCGGCGTCTCGCGGCCGAAGATGGACACGAGGACCTGCAGCTTCTGCTGCTCGGCGTTGATCTGGTTGATCGTGGCCGGCAGGGTGGCGAAGGGCCCGTCCATGACGGTGACCGACTCGCCGATCTCGAAGTCGACGACCGGCGTCGGCCCGGCGGCCGGGGAGGCCGCTTCGGTGGCGACCGCGGCGGGCTTGGCCGGGGTCGCGGGGACGAGCAGGTTGACGACCTCGTCGATGCTCAGCGGGGAGGGCCGCGAGGTGGCGCCGACGAACCCGGTGACGCCGGGGGTGTTGCGGACGGCGCCCCACGACTCGTCGTTGAGGTCCATCCGGACGAGCAGGTACCCGGGCAGCTTCTTGCGGTTGACCAGCGTCCGCTTGCCGTTCTTGATCTCGGTGACCTCCTCGGTGGGCACCTCGATCTGGAAGATGTAGTCCTCCATGTCCAGCGACTGGATGCGGGACTCGAGGTTGGTCTTCACCTTGTTCTCGTAGCCCGCGTAGGAGTGGATGACGTACCAGTCGCCGAACTGCTGGCGCAGCGTGGTGAGCAGCGCCTGGCGCGGGTCCTCGTCCGCCTCGGCCGCGGCCTCGAGCGTCTCGGTGACCAGCGGGTCGTGGTCGGGGGCGGGAGCGGCCAGGGGGTCGCCCACCAGGCTGTCCCGTCCACCGGACTCGACCACGGGCGTCACGTCGGCGACGCCGGTGGCGGTGTCCTGGTCGGTCGTGTCGGACGAGCCCTCGGCGGAGCCGGGCTCGTCGGCGCCGGTCTCGAGGTCGACGCTGCCGCGCACGTCGGACCGGGCGTCGTCGAGGTCGGTGCCCTCGATCGCACTGTCGGTCTCGAAGGGCTCGCGGGGGTCGGTCACGTGTGTGTTCCTCCTGGGTGGCGGTGCAGGCGCGGGCGGGTCAGCCGAAGACGGCGAGGACGCCCTGGGCGAAGACGAGGTCGAGGCCGGCGACGAGCGCGACCATGACGGCGACGAAGATGATCACCACGGTGGTGTAGGTGATCAGCTCCTTGCGGCCCGGCCAGATGACCTTGCGCAGCTCGGCGACGACCTCCCGGAGGAACCGTCCGATGCTCCGCTTCTCCCGCAGCTCCGCGGCCCGCGCCCGCTCGGCGGCGGCCCGGGAGCGGGTGCCCTCGCCGGTGCGGGGCTCCGCCGTCCGGCCGGCGGGACGGTCGGCGGCCCGGGAGCGACGCCGGGTCGGGGTGGCGACGACCTTGTCCTCGTCCGCCGCGGCGTCCTCGGCGACCTCGGCCTCGGCCGCCTCGAGCTCGGCGGCGTCGTCGACGCCCGGCGTCTCGGCGTCGAGCCGCTCGCCGGTCGGCTCGCGGTCCTTCTCGCTCACAGCGCCTCGCTCTTCTCGGTCGGGTCCAGGTCGTCGGTGGTGGCAGGGGTGACAGGACTTGAACCTGCAGCCTGCGGTTTTGGAGACCGCTGCTCTGCCAATTGAGCTACACCCCTATGGCACCCCGTCGCACGGGGACCACCGTCTGGGGCCGACCGGACCGCACCGCGGCGCGTCCCTGCTCCCACGCTCGGCCCCCCGAGAGGGGCCCCGGGGCACGCCGGTGGCGGGGTCACACGGGCCCCAGGACGACGAGTGTACGGGACCCGTGCGAGCGGCGGCGAACACGGCCGGCACACCCCCGCGCACCGGCTTCCACCGCGCTCTCAGCGGGGTAGGTCCTCCGGGTCCAGCGCGCCCGCCTCCTGGAGCACCGCGAGGGCGGCCGGCAGGTCGGCCAGTGCGGCGGCGACGTCCGCCGGGGTGGCGATCGCCCACGCCTGCGCGTCGGCGTAGCAGCGCAGCGCCGCGTCGAACGCGGTGGCGCCGGCCCGTTCCCGGGCGGTCAGCAGCATCGCCGCCCCCTTGGCGTAGACCGTCGTCACGTACCGGCGGTCGTCGGGGAACTCCGCCATCGACCCGCCGACGTCCCCCTCGGCCGCGAGCGCCCGGGCCACCCGTGCGGCGGGCCGCTCGGCGGCCACGGACTCGGCGTAGCTGGCGAAGGCCTCGTCCAGCCAGGGGTCGCGGAACTGCGAGTCCCCGACCATCCCGTAGAACCACATGTGCGCCACCTCGTGCACGAGCACCTGCCCGGACCCGGTGGCGAGCAGGATCGACGACGGGTACTCGATCCCGCCGCCGGCCTCGGGCAGCCACGGGATGGTCAGCGACGCGTAGGGGAAGGGGCCGAAGCGGTCGGCGAGCCGCTCGATCGCCGCACCGGCCTCCCGGGCCAGCCGCGCGGGGTCCCGCCCGGACCGGGGCAGCACGCCGGTGGTCACCCGGACGCCGGCCACGTCGAGCTCCGCGGTGACGAACTCCCCCGCCGCGACGCTGACGTCCCGGGCCACCGGCTCGTGCGCCGTCCACGTGCGCCGGCCCTCACGCGGCCGGGGGGGCTCGTCCTGCGCCCCGGTCATCAGCACGGTGAGGTCGGCGGGCGCCTCGACGGTGACCGTGGTGTCGGCGACCGGGCTGACCGTGGTCTCCCCGGCCAGCGGGACGAACGGGTCGCGCGCCCAGCCGACGCCCGGCTCCCAGGCCAGCAACGGCGCCCCGCTCCCCCACCAGGAGACGTCCTCGGCGACGCCCAGCCGCTCGAAGCCGGCGCCACCGAGTTGCAGGGTGAAGTCCAGCGCCACCTCCGTCGACTCGCCCGCTGCGAGCGGGTCCCGGAGGAGGACGACGTACAGGCCGCCGGGCTCCTCGGCCTGCGCGCCCTCGTAGCGGCTGCCCACCACGTCCGGGCCGCGGACGGCGTCGACGGCGAGCCGGTTGCCGCGGGCGGTGCTGTCGGACCCGTTGGGCACGAGCCGGAAGACCAGCTCGGCGGTGGGGAGGTCCGGGGTGAAGACGACGGTCTCGGTGCCGGTCACCGTGCGCCGGTCCTCGGCCAGGGAGAACCGCAGGTCGATGACGGGGCGGTCGGGGTCCGGCGCCGCCCGCTCGGCCGGGCAGCTCCCCGGGTCGGCCGGCGGGGAGCTCGCCGGCGCTGGTGCCGCCGCCGGCCCGGACGCGGTGCACCCGGCGGCGAGGAGGCCGGCCAGGACCAGGCCCGCCACCCGGCGCATCGTCGGGGCCGTCACCCCAGGGCGACGACGGCGCGGGCGAGGGAGAGGACCTTCTCGCCGCCGCTGGTCACCGTCAGGTCGACCCGCACCCGGCCGCCGTCCAGCACGGCCGCCACGCGCCCGCGGACGGTGACCTCGGCGCCGGCGTCGTCGTCGGGGACGACGACCGGACGGCTGAACCGGACGTGGTAGTCGACCACCGCGCCCGGGTCCCCGGCCCAGGCGGTGACCGCCCGGGCAGCGAGCCCGGCGGTGAGCATGCCGTGCGCGATGACCCCCGGCAGGCCCACCTCGCGGGCGACCCGCTCGTTCCAGTGGATGACGTTGAAGTCACCGGACGCGCCGGCGTAACGCAGCAGGTCGGCGCGGGTGACCCGGGTGGTCTGCTCGGGGAGCTCGGTGCCGACCGCGACGTCGGCCGCGCGCGGGCGGCTCACGCGGCGCCCCGGGCGACCAGCATGGAGCGGGTGGTGCACACCGGTTCGCCGTCCTCGGTGGTGAGGTCGACCCGGGTGGTGAGCATGTCGTTGCCGGCCACCGTCTTCACCGCGTCGATGGTCGCGGTGGCGATCAGCCGGTCACCGGCCCGGACCGGCCGGTGGTGGGTGAACCGCTGCTCGCCGTGCACCACCCGGCTGTAGTCGATGCCGACGTCGGGGTCCTCCACGACGACGGAGCCGGCGCCGAGGCTCAGCACGATCGCGAAGGTGGGCGGCGCGATGACGTCGGGGTGGCCGAGCGCGCGGGCCGCGGCCGGGTCCCGGTAGGCCGGGTCGGGGTCACCGAGCGCCGTGGCGAACTCGGCGATCTTCTCCCGCCCGACCTCGTAGACGGCAGAGGGCGGGTAGCTGCGCCCGACCAGTCCCGCGTCCAGCGCCATGCTCCCGCCCTCTCGCTCGTCCTGCGACGTCCGCTGGGGTCAGCGGGTCTCGCGGTGGACCGTGTGCTTGCGGTCCTTCGGGCAGTACTTCTTCAGCTCGATCCGGTCGGGGTCGTTCCGCCGGTTCTTGCGGGTGATGTAGTTGCGGTTCTTGCACTCCTGGCACGCCAGGGTGATCTTCGGACGGACGTCAGTGGCTGCCATGAGCGCATCCTCGCCTTGTTCTGGACGACTGTCGGGAACAGTCGTGTCCGACGTGCCCGACGGGTGCCGGACACGACGACGGACCCCGGTGCCGGGGTCCGTCATGGGTAGCGGTGACCGGACTTGAACCGGTGACACAGCGATTATGAGCCGCTTGCTCTACCAGGCTGAGCTACACCGCCGGGTGACCCCACGGCCCGGTCTCGCGACAGGACCGGTGGTCAGAGCCCCTTTACGGAATCGAACCGTAGACCTTCTCCTTACCATGGAGACGCTCTGCCGACTGAGCTAAAGGGGCGTGCTCCGAGGAGCTGTCGGAGACTCTACCTGACGCCTTCGACCTCTCTGCAGGGGCCCGCCGCGAGCCCGCGAGCGGGGGGCAGGGAGGCCCTCCTCAGGTCCGGACGAACAGACGGCGGTGGACGGCGCCCGGCGCGGCGGTGCGCACCCCGGTGCGGGCGAGCAGCCAGCCCTCCAGGCGGTCCTCCGGCAGCGGCCGGCTGACCAGGAAGCCCTGCACCTTGTCGCAGCCCATGTGGGTCAGCAGGTCGCGGGTGACCTCGTCCTCGACGCCCTCCGCGACCACGCGCATACCGAGGTTGTGCGCCAGCTCCACGATCGACCGGGCGATGAACGACTCGTTCTGGCTGGTGGACATCCCGAGCACGAAGCTCTTGTCGATCTTGAGCTCGTCCAGCGGCAGCTGGCGCAGCAGCGACAGCGACGAGTAGCCGGTGCCGAAGTCGTCCATCGACAGCCGCAGGCCCAGCGCGTGCAGGTCGGCGAGGACCGTCCCGTTGCGGACCCGCTCCTCGATGACGCTGCCCTCGGTGAGCTCCAGGGTGAGCAGCTCCCCGGGGACGCCGTGCCGGCGCAGCGCCCGCCGCACCCGGTCGACCAGGTCGGGCTCGGACAGCGACCGGGCGGAGAGGTTGACCGCGACCGACAGCGCGATGTCCTGGTCGAGCCAGCGCCGGCACCGGTCCAGCGCGCGGTCCAGGACGAAGTCGGTGAGCGGGCCGATCCGGCCGATCTGCTCGGCGAGGCCGATGAAGTCGTCGGGCGGCACGGGCCCGTAGCGCGGATGCGACCAGCGCAGCAGCGTCTCGACCGAGACGATGTCGTTGGTCCTGGTGTCCACGATGGGCTGGAAGACGACCGAGATCTGCCCCTCGGCCATCGCCGTCTCCAGCTCGGTGCCCAACTGCAGGCGACGGAGGCTCTGCTGGTCCAGGACCGGGTGGTAGGTCGCCACCCCACCGGAGCCGTGCGCGGCGAGCAGGGCGACGTCCGCGCGCTGGATGAGCGTGCCGGCGTCCGAGCCGTGCACCGGGGCGGCCGCGACGCCGATGGTCAGCGACACCTCCAGGTCCAGGCCCGCCACCGAGGCCCGGGTGGAGGCCGCCTCCCGGAGCCGGCGCGCGGCCCGCTCGGTGGCCGGCAGCGACAGCCCCGGCAGCAGGACGGCGAACTGGCCGCCCTCCATCCGGGCCACGACCGCCGAGGGCGGCGCGTGCTCGCGCAGCAGGCCGGCCGTCACGACCAGCAACTCGTCGCTCGCCCCGTGACCGAGCGTGTCGGTGACGTTGGTGTAGCCGTCGAGGGAGGCGAGCACCAGTCCAGCACGGGACCCGGCGGGGTCCTCGCGCAGGATCGCGTCGATCTCGACGGCCAGCCGCTGCCGGTTGGGCAGGCCGGTGAGGCGGTCGTGGTCGGCGTCGTGGCGGATCTGGCTGAGCAGCTGCTGCTGCCGGATCGCGGCGTTGACGTGGGTGAGCATCGAGTCGAGCGCACCCCGGTCACCGGAGGCGAAGGACACGATGTCGCTGCGCCGGTCGCAGACCTCGAGGTACCCGGGCTCACCCGCCGCCGTGGTCACCGGGGCGCCGAGCACCTCACGGGCGCCGCGCCGGGCCAGCGCGGCGAGCTCCGCGGCGTCCGCCCGGGCCGCCGACAGCAGGACCGGGCCGTCGGCCTCGGGGGCGAGCGCGCGGCGGCGCACCAGGTCGTCCGGGTCACCCGGCCCCGCGTACCAGTGGAGGCCACCCTCCCCGTCGACCACGAGCTGCGGCCCCTCGTCCAGGTAGGGCGGCAGCCAGAGTGCCACCCGCTCGGCGTTGAGCAGCTCGCGGACCGCGCTGACGATCTCGCGGGTGCCGGCCTCGTCCGGGGTCACCAGCTCGACGCGGCGGGCGAAGTCGTAGACCCGCTGCACCGTGCGGCGTTCGCGGGAGGCCCGGCTGGACTGGCGGAAGATCGCCACGAAGCCCAGGAGCAGCGGGAGGATCAGCGTCCAGGCCCAGGAGTTCTCCTCGACCAGGAGCAGCGCGATCACGCCGACGACCACGCTCAGCGGGCCGACCGCGGTGTTGGGGAGCGCGGAGAGCCAGAACGACCAGCCGGGGAACCCCTGGCTGACGGAGATGGCCACGCCCACGCCGACCATCCCGACCAGCCCGGTGACCAGGATCGCGAGCACCAGCGACAGCCAGGTGACCGGGTCGGTGATGTCCAGCGGCGGCAGCAACGACAGCACCGCCAGCGCGGCACACAACTCGGTGACGGCGAGCGCGGCGTTGAACGCGAGCTTGGCCGGCGGATAGTGCTGCCAGGAGAGCACGAGGGCGATCGCGACCACGCGCGTGATCGCCGTCCAGGTGCCGCCGACCTCGACGAGCCCGACCACGACGGCGATCTCGGCCGGGGACAGCGCGACGGTCTGCTTGCCCACCTCGAGGTCCCACTGGACCGACTCGGTGAGCAGGAACGCCCCGAGAAGCGCGACGACGGCCCAGACCGACGGGGTGGTCCACGCTCCGGGCATGGTGGGCACGGCCACGAGGAAGGCCACGCCGACGGCGATGGCAGCGATGCTCCAGGGCCGCCGGAGCAGGGGGACCCCCTGCTGCTCGGGGGCGATGGTGTCGGCCAACGTGGACCTGTCTGATAGGAGCGGCGTCGGCGCGACGGTAACAGCGCGGCATCTGCCGGTGGCACACGTCTCACCCCGACGGGGCAGGCACGTGCGGGCGCCGCCCCGCCGGGGTCGTCACCGCGTCAGCGGCCCCAGCGCCACCCGCGGCCCCAGCGCCACCCGCGGGAGGCGTCGGCGGTCTGAGCGGCGAAGACGGAGGCGTGAGCGGACATGGGTGCTCCTTCGGAACGCGGACAGGCTGCAGGGATGCGGCAGCCGCCCACGCGGGGGCAGAGCGTCGTCCGGCACAGACCGCAATCGCGAGACTGCAGGGGGTCACCCACACGATGCAAGTCTTGACACGGACGTGTCCCGGGCAGCGCGAGTGTCGTGACACTGCGTGACCATCGCTGCTACAAGATCATCATCGGGGGACATCCATCGGGCGCCGGTGCCGCGCCGGCGGCGGCAGCGTCACCTCGTCGACTCGTCCGAGGATCGGGCGCGGGAGTCCGGCTGGCCGCCGTCCACAGCCTGTGGCCCGCGTCAGCGGCGTCGGTCCTCCGCCGTCCACACCATCCACAGCCGCTGTCCACAACCGGTGGACGACGATGGGCCGGCCGCCCGGACCGGTTACCCTCCGCGCCGTGCGAGGCCGCCGGACTGCCGCCGTCGACCCGGAGGCGGGCTCGACGCTGCCCTTCGTGCTGGTCTGCTGGCTCGTCGCCGCCCTGATGGTGCTCGGCGCGATCACCGCCTCCGACGCCTTCCTGGAGCAGCAGGACGTGCAGTCGGCGTGCGACGGGGCTGCTCTCGCGGCCGCGAACCAGGCCGACGAGGCGGTCGTCTACACGCGGGGGGTGGGCAGCGAGCTGCCGCTCACGCGGGGGACGGCGGAGGCGGCCGTGGCCGACCACCTCGCCGACGCCGGGGTGCGGCTGGACTCGTGGTCGGCGGCGACGGACGGGGCCGAGGTCACCGTGACCTGCACGCGGTGGGTGCGGGTGGCCTTCGACTGGCTGTTCCTCGGCGGTGGCCCGCTGGAGCGCACGGCGGTCGCCGGTGCCCGCGCGCCGACGGCGCCGTGACCCGCCCGGCGACGAGAACGGCCCCCGACCGGTGAGGTCGGGGGCCGTGGCACCAGGCGTGGCGGGTGAAGGATTCGAACCTTCGTAGGCTAAGCCGACGGATTTACAGTCCGCTCCCATTGGCCACTCGGGCAACCCGCCGTGGTGGTACCGGGAGAGCGTACAAGACGACGGACCGGGGTCAGCCCAGGGTCCCGGTGCGCGCGGGTCGCCCGCGCGGCAGAGAGAGGTGGCGAGATGGCCGACGCGTCCTTCGACGTGGTGAGCAAGGTCGACCGGCAGGAGGTCGACAACGCGCTGAACCAGACGGGCAAGGAACTGTCCCAGCGGTTCGACTTCCGGGGCACGAACGCCTCGATCGCCTGGGCCGGGGAGAGCGGTGTCACGCTGCAGGCCGACACCGAGGAGCGGGTGAGCGCCGCCCTCGAGGTCTTCCGCGAGAAGCTGGTCAAGCGGGGGATCTCGCTGAAGGTGCTCGACGCCGGGGAGCCGCAGGCCTCGGGCAAGTCGTACAAGATCGGCGCGACGATCAAGCAGGGCATCGAGTCCGACACCGCCAAGAAGATCGCGAAGATCATCCGCGACGAGGGCCCGAAGGGCGTCCAGGCGCAGATCCAGGGCGACCAGCTGCGGGTCAGCGGCAAGAAGCGGGACGACCTGCAGGCGGTGCAGCAGCTGCTGCGCGGCAAGGACCTCGACGTCGCCCTGCAGTTCGACAACTACAGGTGAGCTGAGGGAGCGGACCCCTCGCCCCCACCCCTCGCAGGGGCCCGCCCCGAGGAACGAGGGGTGGGGGCGAGGGGGTCCTTCCTCAGCTCTGGCCGCGCTGCCGCGCCATCTCCTCCAGCCGCGCGATGCGCTGGGGCATCGGCGGGTGCGTGGAGAACATCGAGGCCATCCCCTGCCCCCGGAAGGGGTTGGCGATCATCAAGTGGCTCTGCGCGACCAGCCGGTCCTCCTGCGGCAGCGGCCGCGCCGCGACGCCCCGGTCGAGCTTGCGCAGCGCGCTGGCCAGCGCGAGCGGGTCCTGCGACAGCTCGGCGCCGGACGCATCGGCCTGGTACTCGCGGCTGCGGCTGACCGCCATCTGCACCACCCCGGCGGCGAGCGGGCCGAGGAACACCAGCAGGAGCCCGCCCAGGGCGTTCCCGCCCGCGCGCTCGTCGGAGCGGCCGCCGAACATCGAGGCGAACATCGCCATGTGCGCCAGGTAGGTGATGACCGTGGCCATGGCGCCGGCGACCGAGCTGATCAGGATGTCGCGGTTGTAGACGTGCGAGAGCTCGTGCGCGAGGACGGCGCGCAGCTCCCTCCGGTCCAGCAGCTCCAGGATCCCCTGGGTGCAGCAGACCGCGGCGTTGCGCGGGTTCCGCCCGGTGGCGAAGGCGTTCGGCTGGTTGGTGGGGCTCACGTACAGCCGCGGCATCGGCTGGCGGGCCTCGGTCGCCAGCTCGCGGACGATCGCGTACAGCTGCGGCGCCTGCGTCTCGGTCACCGGGAAGGCGCGCATCGCCCGCAGCGCCAGCCGGTCGGAGTTGAAGTAGGCGTACCCGTTCACGCCGAGCGCCACGAGCAGGGCGACGAACAGCCCGGTGCGACCGAAGAAGCTGCCGACCAGCAGGATGACGCCGGCCATCAGGCCCAGCAGCACGGCCGTCTTCAGCCCGTTGTTCCACCGTCGCACGCCCTTCGAACGCGACGGGGCTCCGGGCCGTTCCCCTGGTGGGACGCGGGGTACGCGCACGGGTGACGGCCGGACTGTGGCTTGTCTCACGTTCGCGCCGCGAGGAGTCGGTGCGGGCACGCTCCGCACGTAACCTGGCCATCCGGAGGTAGCTCACACCATGACTGGCACCAGGCCCGGAATCACCCCACTCGCGGACGGTGTTGTCCCCACCATGGACACCGCAGCCCACAGCTCCGCCCCGGGCGGGCTCGTCAAGAGCGTCGTCGAGCTCGACCGCGTGGTCATCCGGCTGGCCGGGGACTCGGGCGACGGCATGCAGCTGACGGGCGGGCGCTTCACCAGCGAGACGGCGTCCTTCGGCAACGACCTGTCCACGCTGCCCAACTTCCCCGCCGAGATCCGCGCACCGACGGGGACCCTGCCGGGGGTCAGCTCCTTCCAGCTGCACTTCGCCGACCACGACATCATGACGCCGGGTGACGCCCCCGACGTCCTGGTCGTGATGAACCCGGCCGCGCTGAAGGCGAACCTGCCCGACCTCCCCGGCGGCGGGCTCATCATCGCCGACTCCGACGAGTTCACCAGCCGCAACCTGGCGAAGGTGGGCTACGCCAGCAACCCCCTCGAGGACGGCTCGCTGGACAAGTGGCAGCTGGTGAGCGTGCCGCTGACCGCGATGACGCTCGAGGCGCTCGCGGGCTCCGGCCTGGGCAAGAAGGAGGCCGAGCGGAGCAAGAACATGTTCACCCTCGGCCTGCTGTCCTGGATGTACCACCGGCCCACCGAGGGCACCGTCCGCTTCCTGGAGCGGCAGTTCCGCCGCAAGCCGCAGATCGCCGCGGCGAACATCGCCGCCTTCCGCGCCGGTTACAACTACGGCGACACCACCGAGGCCTTCGCCGTCTCCTACCAGGTGAAGCCCGCCCCGATGGCACCGGGCCGCTACCGGCACATCTCCGGCAACCAGGCGCTGGCCTACGGGCTGGTGGCCGCCGGGCGCCGCTCAGGGCTGCCAGTGTTCCTCGGCGCGTACCCGATCACCCCGGCCAGCGACATCCTCCACGAGCTGAGCCGGCACAAGGCCTTCGGTGTGCGCACCTTCCAGGCCGAGGACGAGATCGCCGGCATCGGCGCCGCGCTGGGCGCCTCCTTCGGTGGTGCGCTGGGCGTGACGACGACGTCCGGCCCCGGCGTCGCCCTCAAGGCCGAGACCATCGGCCTGGCCGTGATGACCGAGCTGCCGCTGGTGATCGTCGACGTGCAGCGCGGTGGCCCGTCCACGGGCCTGCCCACCAAGACCGAGCAGTCGGACCTGCTGCAGGCCCTCTACGGGCGCAACGGCGAGGCGCCGGTCCCGGTGATCGCGCCGAAGTCCCCCGGCGACTGCTTCGACGCCGCGCTCGAGGCCGCCCGGATCGCGCTCACCTACCGGACCCCGGTGTTCCTGCTCTCCGACGGCTACCTGGCCAACGGGGCCGAGCCGTGGGCCATCCCCGCCGAGGAGGACCTGCCCGACCTGCGGGTCGAGTTCGCGACGGCGCCCAACGGCGAGGACGGCGAGTTCCTGCCGTACCTGCGCGACCCGGAGACCCTGGCGCGCCCGTGGGCGGTGCCCGGCACGGCGGGGCTGCAGCACCGGATCGGCGGGCTGGAGAAGGCCGACCGCACCGGCAACATCTCCTACGACCCGGCGAACCACGACTTCATGACCCGCACCCGCCAGGCCAAGGTCGACGGCATCGCGGCGTCCATCCCGGCCACCGAGGTGGACGACCCGGACGGTGACGCCCGGGTCGCGGTGGTCGGCTGGGGCTCGACCTACGGGCCGATCGGCGCCGCCTGCCGGCAGATCCGCGCGTCGGGCCGGCCGATCGCGCAGGTGCACCTGAGGCACCTCAACCCGCTGCCGGCCGACCTCGGCGCCGTCCTGGCCCGGTACGACCGCGTGGTGTGCCCCGAGATGAACCTCGGCCAGCTGGCGCTGGTCCTGCGGGCCAAGTACCTCATCGACGTCGTGAGCCACACCCAGGTGCGCGGGCTGCCCTTCCGGGCCGCCGAGCTCGCCGGGGTGCTGCAGGACGTCATCGACAGCACCAGCACACCGGCCGCTGTCCCGGCCGGGAACGGAGCAGCCCTGTGACCACGCTCGACGCCCACGTGCACGACCTCGGCATGCCCGCGCCAGGTCCCATCGCCGACGCGGTCGCCGCCTCCGGCGAGAAGACCACCGCGCTCAAGGCCAAGTACCTCAAGACCGACCAGGAGGTCCGCTGGTGCCCCGGGTGCGGTGACTACGTCATCCTCAACGCCGTCCAGAGCTTCCTGCCCACCCTCGGCATCGCCCGCGAGGACATGGTCATCGTCTCGGGCATCGGCTGCTCCTCGCGCTTCCCGTACTACATGAACACCTACGGGATGCACTCGATCCACGGCCGGGCGCCGGCGATCGCGACCGGCCTGGCCGCGTCGCGGCCGGACCTGTCGGTGTGGGTCGTGACCGGGGACGGCGACGCGCTGTCCATCGGCGGCAACCACCTGATCCACACCCTGCGCCGCAACGTGAACCTGACGATCCTGCTGTTCAACAACCGGATCTACGGGCTCACCAAGGGCCAGTACTCCCCCACGTCCGAGGTCGGGAAGGTCACCAAGTCCACCCCGATGGGCTCGCTGGACCACCCGTTCAACCCGGTGTCGCTGGCGCTGGGCGCGGACGCGACCTTCGTCGGCCGGGCGATGGACTCCGACCGCAAGGGCCTCACCGACGTGCTGCGCCAGGCTGCGGAGCACCAGGGGACCGCGCTGGTGGAGATCTACCAGAACTGCAACATCTTCAACGACGGCGCCTTCGAGCTGCTCAAGGACCCGACCACCGGCCCCATGTGGACGATCCCGCTCGAGCACGGCAAGCCCCTGGTGTTCGGCCCCGACGGCGCCTCCTGCGTCGTCCGCGACGACTTCGGTGGCCTGCGGATCGCCGAGACCAACCAGGTCGACGCCGCCGAGATCGTGGTGCACGACGCGCAGCGGCAGGACCCGTCCTACGCGTTCGCGCTGTCCCGGCTCTCGACGCAGGACCTGCGCTACACGCCGATGGGCGTGTTCCGGAAGGTCGTCAAGCCGACCTACGAGCGGATGATGGCCGACCAGCTCACCGACGCCGCCGACCAGGCGCCGGCCGACCTGGACGCGCTGCTGACCGGCGCCGACAGCTGGACCGTCAGCTGACCGGAGGACCTCCCTGCCCCCCGCCGCTCGCGAGCTCGCGGCGGGCCCCTGCAGGGAGGCCGTGAGACAGACGACGAGGGGCGTCCGGCACCGGGTGGTGCCGGACGCCCCTCGTCCGTCAGGTCAGGCGGTCAGTGCTTGTCCTTGTCGTCGTCATCCGCTTCCTCGAGGTCCACGTGCTCCGACTCCTCGTCGAGCTCGTCGCCGTCCTCGTCCTCGAAGCGCACGGTGACCTCGGCCTTGCCCTCCTCGGCGTCGTCCTCGCCCTCCTTCTCGAGGGTCACCTCCTTGGTCTGCTCCTCGCCGTCGCACTTCAGCTCGTTGTCGAACTCCGCCTCGTACTCGACATCGCCGTCCCAGTGCTCCAGCGTGACCTTGGTGGTGATGTTGTCGCCGTCCTTGTCGTCGTCCTCGCACTTGTAGTCGAACTCGACGACGACCTCGTCACCGTGCTCCTCGATCGTCCCCTCGTCGTCGATCTCGAGGACCTTGGCGTACAGGTCGTCGTCCTTGTCGTGGTCGCCGCCACCCGCCATGGCGGGCGAGGCGCCGGTCAGGACGAGCGCGGTCACCGCGGGTGCGACCAGGAACAGTCGAGCAGAACGCATGGGATCTCCCCCTCCGACGGCCGCGGGTGCGGCCGGTCTCCGTTGACGCGACCGACCCTGGCCGACGCGTGACGGCGATCACAACGCACCCGCAGGCGAATCGAGGATGAACGGTTTCGTAACCTCGGCGGGGCGTCACCCGCGGCAGCAGGCCGCACCCTGCCTGTGGTGGGAGACCCGGCGGCTCAGCTCGCCGGGGTGACCCGCAGCAGCTGGTCGGTGTCGTTCCCGTTGTCGGTGGTGACGTAGAGGACGCCGTCCGTCCCCGCCTGCGGCGTGCGGATCCGGCCGTACGTGCCCTCCAGCTCGGGCAGCCGCAACTGCTCGACCAGCGCGCCGGCGCCGTCCAGCCGCAGCGCGAGCACCCCGGTGTCCTTCAGCACGCCGGCCAGCAGCAGCCCCTCGTAGGCACCCCAGGCCGTGCCTTCGAGGAAGGTGATGCCGCAGGTGGCGATCGTCGGGGCGCCGGACGCCCACACCGGGGGGACGACGCCGGGCCGGGTGAGGTCGGTCATCGGCACGCTCTCGTCGTAGCTGCCGCCCGGGCCGTCCGGGTCGTAGCCGTAGTCGCCACCGGGCACCGACGGGCTGATCTCGTCGTCCCGCCGGGTGCCCTGCTCGGCGATGAAGACCCGGTCGGTGCCCGGCTCCACGGCCAGCCCCTGCACGTTGCGGTGCCCGTAGCTGAGCAGCAGGCGGGTCCGCGGGTCGGGGTCGGCGGCGAACGGGTTGCCCGGCGCGGGCCCGCCGGTGGCCGGGTCGATCCGCAGCACCTTGCCGGCCAGGGTGGCGCGGTCCTGCGGGTGGGTGCCGACGGCGTTGTCGCCGGTGCCGACGAGCAGGGCGCCGGTGGCGTCGAAACGCAGCCGGCAGCCACCGTGCCGGCCGCTGCTCTCGTTGACCGGGATGCCGCCGAGCAGCGGATCGGCGACCCGGGTGGCGGTGCGCCACTGCTCGTCCACGGTCCAGGCGGTCACCTGCACCTCGGCGCCGCCGCCTTCCTGGATGCCCGCGCAGGTGTAGAACCGCCGGTCCGCGGCGAACGACGGGTCCAGCACCAGGCCCATGAGCCCGGTCTCCCCGCGGGCGAACAGGTCGCTGAAGTCGGCGTCCACCTCCTGCACGGTCCCGTCCGGCCGCACCGCGGTCAGGCCGCCGGACCGCTCGTCGAGCAGCAGGGTGCCGTCCGGGGCCTGCGCGACGTCCCAGGGGTGGTCGAGGCCGTCGGCGAGCACCTCCACCCGCAGGGCGGGCACCACGGTCGACGCCGCGGTGGACGGCCCGGCCGGCGTCGGGTCGGACGGCGCCGGGGACAGGGACCCCGGGCTGGTCGGTGCGGACGCCGCGGCCGGGTCGCCGTTCCCGACCCCGCACCCGAGCAGCAGCAGCACGGCCCCCACGCAGGGTCCCGCCAGGAGCGTTCGACCGGTGGGGGGCATGGGGGTCCCTTCTCTAACTGGTGCGCGTCACCACGTAGGAGCACAGCGCGGAGAGCGCCTCGCGCACCGGCCCCGCCGGGACGTCGACCAGCCGGGCCCGGGCGCGCTCGGCGTACTCGGCCAGCACGTCGGTGGCGCGCTCGAGGTACGCCGAGCCGCGCAGCAGGGCCAGCGCCTCGGCGTGCTCGGCCTCGTCCACGACCGGGCCGGCGACCAGCTCCCGGAGCCGGGCCTCGGCCGGGTCGTCGTCGGCCAGCGCGAAGAGCACCGGCAGGGTGGCGATCCCCTCGCGCAGGTCGGTGCCGGGGGACTTCCCGGAGGCCCCCTCCTCGCTGAGGATGTCCAGCAGGTCGTCGGACAGCTGGAAGGCGACCCCCACCTCCTCACCGAACGCGGTGAGGGCGGACACCAGCTCGGGGGCGGCACCGGCGAACGAGGCGCCGAAGCGCGCCGAGGTGGCCACCAGGGAGCCGGTCTTGTCGGCGAGGACCCCGAGGTAGTGGTCGACCGGGTCCTCCCCCGGCTGGGCGCCGACCGTCTCCCGCAGCTGGCCGGTGACCAGCCGCTCGAAGGTCCGGGCCTGCACCCGGACCGCCTCCGGGCCGAGGTCGGCCAGCAGGTCCGAGGCCCGGGCGAAGAGGAAGTCGCCGGTGAGGATCGCCACGCTGTTGCCCCAGCGGCTGTTGGCGCTGGGGGCGCCGCGGCGCACGGAGGCCTCGTCCATCACGTCGTCGTGGTAGAGCGTCGCGAGGTGGGTGAGCTCGCAGACGACGGCGGCCCGCACCACCTCGGGGGCGTCGGGGTCGCCGAGCTGCGCGGCCAGCAGCGCGAGCATCGGCCGGAACCGCTTGCCCCCGGCGGCCATCAGGTGCCCGGCGGTCTCGCTGACGAAGGCGTGCTCGCTGGCGGCGGCCGCGGTGAGCGCGGCCTCGACCCGGGCCAGCCCCGCGGACATCGACTCCCCCAGCGCCCCCTCGGGCAGCCAGGGCCCGATCGTCGAGGCAGGGGTCGAGGGCCGGTGCCACGACTGGGCGTCCACCTGCGTGTCGTTCCCGCCCCGAGGGCTGGTGGTGCCGGCTCCGGTCATCAACCGAGGAAGATACAGCCCGTTCCTGGTGTCCCCGAGAGCGGTTCCCTCATCCGACCAGCACCGCAGCGGACCTCGCCAGGTCCAGCACCGACCCCGGCACGATGCCCAGCACCAGGGTGGCGGCCGCGGTCACCGCCAGCACCGCCGTGGTCGGGGAGCCGGGCACGCCGATCGTGGGACCGTCGGGCGCCGGGTCGGCGAAGTACATGAGCACGACGACGCGCAGGTAGTAGAAGGCCGCGACCGCGCTGGCGACGAGCGCGATGACGGCCAGCGGCCACGCCCCGGTCTCGATCGCGGCCCGGAAGACGGCGAACTTGCCGGTGAAGCCGCTGGTGAGCGGGATCCCGGCGAGAGCGAGCAGGAACAGGGTCATCAGCGCCGCGGTCAGCGGCGAGCGCTGCGCCAGGCCGGCCCACCGGGACAGGTGGGTGGCCTCCCCGGAGCCGTCCCGGACGAGGGTGAGCAGGGCGAACGCGCCGACGGTGGTGAGCCCGTAGGTGAGCAGGTAGAACATCGTCGCGGCGAGGCCGGGGGCCTCGCCGTCCCCGCTCAGCCCGATGACGCCGGTGAGCAGGAAGCCGGCGTGCGCGATGGAGGAGTAGGCGAGCAGCCGCTTGAGGTCGGTCTGGGTGAGGCCGAGCACCGCGCCGACGACCATGGAGACGATCGCCAGGGCGTAGACCAGGGGCCGCCAGACCTCCTCCGCGGTGCCGAAGGCCACGTAGAGCAGCCGCAGCACGGCCCCGAACGCGGCGACCTTGGTGGCCGCGGCCATGAAGGCGGTGACCGGGGTAGGCGCGCCCTGGTAGACGTCCGGCGTCCAGACGTGGAAGGGCGCGACGCTGGCCTTGAACATGAGCCCGACGACGAGCAGCGCCAGTCCGAGGACCAGCAGCAGGTCGGTGCCCGCACCGGCCGCCTGCTCGCGGATCACCGCGAGCCGGACGCTGCCGGTCGCGCCGTAGACCAGCGCCAGGCCGTAGAGGAAGAAGGCGGAGGCGAAGGCCCCGAGCAGGAAGTACTTCACCGCGGCCTCCTGGGAGAGCAGCCGGCGGCGGCGGGCCATCCCGCAGAGCAGGTACAGCGGCAGGCTGAGCACCTCGAGCGCGACGAACATCACCAGCAGGTCGTTGGCGCTGGTGAACAGCATCATGCCGCCGACGGCGAAGGTGACCAGCGGGTAGACCTCGGTCTGCACCCGCTCGGAGACGGCCAGCTCCCGGTCCCGGGTGCTGCCGGCGGGCACGGCGGCGGAGGCGACGAACGCCGACCGGGCCGGGTCCAGCGACCGCTCGGCGAACAGCAGCACCGACAGGGCGCCGAGCGCGGTGATCGTCGCCTGCAGGAACAACGCCACGCCGTCCACGGCCAGCGCCCCACCGGCCGTGGTGGTCTCGTCGGTGCCGGCCAGCAGCAGGGTGGCGACGAAGCCGCCGACCATTCCGGCCAGCGCGATCCCCACCTGGACCGGGTGCCGGACGGCGCGCGGGGCGAACGCCTCCACCAGCACGCCGACGCAGGCGGCGCCGAGGACGAGCAGCAGCGGGGCGAGCGCCGCGAAGGAGAGGTCGGGTGCCTCGATCGGGGGCATCAGTCGGTTCCTCCCTCGCCCACGGCGGGGCTGGTGCCGGCCGGGTCGACGCCCGCGTCGCTCATCGTGGCCTGCACCGCCGGCTCCACCAGCGCGATGAGCGGCTGCGGGAAGAAGCCGAGCAGCAGGACCAGCGCGACCAGCGGCGTGACGACGGCCAGCTCCCGCCGGGAGAGGTCACGGACGGGCGCCGTCCGGCGGGGCGCGGGGGCGGTGAGCACGGCGGTCGCGCCGCCCCCGTCCGGTGCGGGCGCGCTCGGGGGTGGTGGCTCGTCCTCCGCCGCCACGAGCACGCCGCGGAACGGCCCGTGCATGGTGCGTTGGTAGACCAGCAGCACGTAGAGCGCGGCCAGGACGATGCCCACCGTCGCGACGACGGTGAAGACCGGCCGGTTCGGGAACGAGCCGATCAGCACCAGGAACTCGCTGACGAAGCTGTTGGTGCCGGGCAGCGCGAGCGACGCCAGGCCGGCCAGGAGGAACACGCCGGCCAGCAGCGGCGCCCGGGAGGCGACGCCGCCGTAGTCGGCGATCCGCCGGGAGCCGCCGCGGGCGATCAGCATGCCGACCACCACGAACAGCAGGCCGGTCGCGATGCCGTGGTTGACCATGTACAGCACCGCGCCGGTGGCTGCCTCGGTGCTGAACGCGAAGATGCCCAGCGCGATGAAGCCGAAGTGGGCGATCGAGGTGTAGGAGACCAGCCGCTTGAGGTCGGTCTGCCCGACCGCGAGCAGCGCGGCGTACAGGATGCCGATGACCGCGAGGGTGAGCACCCACGGGGCGAGCTCACGGGAGGCGTCGGGGAACAGCGGCAGGCAGTAGCGCAGGAAGCCGAACGTGCCCACCTTGTCCAGGACGCCGACCAGCAGCACCGCCCCGCCGATCGGGGCCTCGGCACCGGCGTCGGGCAGCCAGGTGTGGAACGGCACCAGCGGCGCCTTGATCGCGAAGGCGACCGCGAACCCGGCGAACAGCAGCTTCTGCACGCCCGGGTCGATGTCGAGCTGGCGCAGCGCGTCGAAGGCGAAGGTGCCCTCCCCCAGCTGCGAGTTGCTCACCACGTACAGCCCGATGACCGCGGCGAGCATGACCAGCCCGCCGAGCAGGCTGTAGAGGAAGAACTTGATGGCCGCGTACTGCCGGTTCGGCCCGCCGAAGCCGCCGATGAGGAAGTACATCGGGACCAGCATCGCCTCGAAGAACACGTAGAAGAGGAAGACGTCGGTGGCGGCGAAGACCCCGACCATCGTGGACTCGAGGGCCAGCAGCCAGGCCCAGAACGTCCGCATCGAGCGCTTGCCGGTGGACGTCTCGTGCCAGGACGCCCCCACGACGACCGGCACCAGCACCCCGACCAGCAGCAGCATGACCAGGGCGATGCCGTCGACGCCGAGGGCGAACTCGACACCGAAGTCGGGGATCCAGGGTGCCGAGCTGGTCAGCTGGAAGCGCGGGCCGCCCGGGTCGAAGGCCAGCGCGGCGAGCACGGCGAGCACCAGGACGACGAGGCTGACCGCGAGGGCCAGCAGCCGGGCGAGGCCCGCCTTCGCGGCCGGCAGCGCCGCGACGACGCCGGCCCCCACCGCCGGGACCACGATCATCGCCAGCAGCCACGGGACGTCGCTCATCGGCTCCCCTCCGGTCGGGTCGTGTGGGTCATGCCGTCGTCCCGGCCACCAGCGCCCCGGCGACCAGCACCGCGCCGCCGAGGATGCCGAGCGCGTAGCTGCGCACGAAGCCGTTCTGCGCCCGGCCCAGCCGGGACGACGAGCCGCCCAGCGCCGCCGCCGTGCCGTTCACCAGTCCGTCGACCCCGCGGTTGTCCAGGAAGACCAGCGCCCGGGTCAGCCACACACCCGGCCGCATGACCAGCGCCTCGTTCACCGCGTCGGCGTACAACGCCCGGCGGGCGGCGGTCACCACCGGGGAGACCCGGGCGGGCGCCGTCGTCGGCACCTCGCGGCGGCCGACGACCAGCCAGGCCGCCAGCACCCCGAGCGCCATCACGGCGGTCACCACCACCCCGACGACGGCCGGCGCGACGACGTGCGCGGCCTCCGCCGGCTCGCCGAACACCGGCTCGAGCCAGGCGTCCAGCGGGAACACCTGCACCAGCAGGAACCCGGCGGCCACCGACCCGACAGCCAGCAGCACCATCGGCGCGGTCATCACCGCCGGGGCCTCGTGCGGGTGGACGTCGTCCTCCCAGCGGGGCCGGCCGAAGAAGGTCATCAGCACCAGCCGGGTCATGTAGAAGGCCGTCAGCCCCGCGCCCACGACGGCGACCGCGCCGAGCAGCCAGCCCGACCACCCGCCCCGGTCGAGGGCGGCCTCGATGATGGCGTCCTTGGTCCAGTAGCCGGACAGGAACGGGAAGCCGATCAGCGCGAGGTAGCCCAGGCCGAAGGTGACGAACGTGACCGGGAGGCGCCGGGCCAGCCCGCCGAACCGGCGGATGTCGGTCCGGTCGCCCATCGCGTGCATCACCGACCCGGCCCCGAGGAACAGCCCGGCCTTGAAGAACCCGTGGGTGAGCAGGTGCGCGATGCCCGCGGCGTAGCCGACCGGCCCGAGCCCGACGGCCAGGAACATGTAGCCGATCTGGCTGACCGTCGAGTACGCGAGGACCTTCTTGATGTCGTCCTGCGCGCAGCCGGCGATCGCCCCGATCAGCAGGGTCAGCGCGCCGACCACCAGCACCACGTTCCGGGCGGTCGGGGTGGCGTCGTAGATGGGCGCGCTGCGCGCGATGAGGTAGACGCCCGCGGTGACCATGGTCGCCGCGTGGATCAGCGCGGAGACCGGGGTCGGGCCCTCCATCGCGTCGGGCAGCCACGCCTGCAGCGGGAACTGCCCGGACTTGCCGCAGGCCCCGAGCAGCAGCAGCAGGCCCAGCGCGGTCGCGGTGCCGCCGGCGAGCAGCCCGACCGAGCCGAGCACGCCCGCGTAGCTCGTCGTCCCGAGCTGGGCGAACATCACGAAGATGGCGAGGGCGAGGCCGACGTCCCCGACCCGGTTCATCAGGAACGCCTTCTTGGCCGCCGTGGCGGCGGCCGGGCGGGTGTACCAGAACGCGATCAGCAGGTAGGACGCCAGGCCGACGCCCTCCCAGCCGACGTAGAGGGCCACGAAGCTGTCGCCGAGGACGAGCAGCAGCATCGCCGCGACGAACAGGTTGAGGTAGGCGAAGAAGCGGCGCCGGCCGGGATCGTGCGCCATGTAGCCGATCGAGTACACGTGGATCAGGCCACCGACCCCGGTGATGAGCAGCACGAACACCGCCGACAGCGGGTCGAGCAGCAGCCCGGCCCGCACGTCGAGGCTGCCGGTGGAGATGAAGGTGTACAGCTCCACGCCGGCCGAACGCCCCTCCAGGCCGGCCAGCTGCACGGTGCACAGCAGGCCGAGCACGAACGCGGCGAGGACGGTCGCGGTGGCCAGCAGGTGGCCCCACCGGTCGGTGCGCCGGCCGCCCAGGAGCAGGACGGCGGCGCCGGCGAGCGGCAGGGCGATGAGCAGCCACGAGGCGCTGAGCAGCCCGGTGGCGGGCACGGTCTCCATCCGGCGGGGTCCCCGTCTCTCAGTACTTCAGCAGGTTGACGTCGTCGACGGAGGCGGACCGGCGGGTGCGGTAGACCGACATGATGATCGCCAGCCCGACGACGACCTCGGCGGCGGCGACCACCATGACGAAGAAGGCGATCACCTGGCCGTCGAGGGTGCCGCTGGCCCGCGCGAAGGTGACCAGGGTGAGGTTCACCGAGTTGAGCATCAGCTCCACGCACATGAACACGACGATCGCGTTGCGCCGGACCAGCACCCCGATCGCGCCGATGGTGAACAGCACCGCGGCCAGCACCAGGTAGTTCGCGAGGCTCATTGCTCCACTCCGGGCTCGTTCCGCTCCTCGCTCGAGGACATCCGTCGCCTCCGCGGTCCCTCCGCTCCTCGCTCGCTGGCGCTCGCTGCGATGCTCACTCCCTGCCGGCTCCGGCCGAGCTGCGATGCTCGCTCGCCCGTCGTCTTCGCGAGGCTCATCGGGGCGCGTCCTCTCCGCGGGCCGCCGTGCCCAGCGCCGCGTCCGTCCCGCCGGCGTGGGCCAGCCCCTCGCGCTCGATGCCGAGCGAGCCGGTCGGCGGCAGCTCCTCGACCTGCTGCGGCTCCACCCCGGTGGCGAGGCTGAGCCGCGACGGGGCGCCGTCGGGCAGCCGGCCGGGCAGGGCGATCGAGTTGCCCCGCGCGTACACGCCGGGCCCGGGCAGGGTCTGCGGGTGGTCGCCGTCCAGGAACCGCGCCCGGGAGAGTTCCTTCTGCGTGCGGCGCTCACCGGGCTCGCGCTCGACGTGCGCCAGCACCATCGCGCCGACGGCGGCGGTGATGAGCAGCGCGCTGGTGACCTCGAAGGCCAGCAGGTAGCGGGTGAACAGCAGCTCGGCGATCGCGTGGATGTTGCCCTCGCCGCCGGCGTCCTCACCCAGACCGCGGACGACGGCACCCTCGGCCGCCCGGGCGACCCCGGCACCGACCAGCCCGGCGAACCCGAAGCCCAGCACGATCGCCGCCACCCGCTGCCCGCGCAGCGTCTCCACCACCGAGTCGGAGGACTCGCGCCCGACCAGCATGAGGACGAACAGGAAGAGGATCATGATGGCGCCGGTGTAGACGATGATCTGCACCGCGCCCAGGAACGGCGCCCCCTGGACGACGTAGAACACGCCCAGCGCGAGCATCGTGTTGACCAGCCAGAGCGCCGAGTGCACGGCGTTCCGGGACAGCACCATGCCCAGCGCGCCGGCCAGCGCGATCGGCCCCAGGATCCAGAACGCGACGGCCTCGCCGGTGCCGATCTGCACCCCCTCGGCCGCCGCGGCCAGCGGCGTCACGCCTGCGCTCCGGCCACCGGGGCATCGGCGGCGCCGGTCTCCGCCTGCCCGGGCGGGCGCACGTAGTAGTCCTGCTCGTCGTCGCCGAGCCGCATCGGGTGCGGCGGCGCCTCCATGCCGGGGAGCAGCGGCGCCATGAGCTGCTCCTTGGTGAAGATCAGGCTCTGCCGGTCGTCGTCGGCCAGCTCGAAGTCGTTGCTCATGGTCAGCGATCGGGTCGGGCAGGCCTCGATGCACAGCCCGCAGAAGATGCAGCGCAGGTAGTTGATCTGGTAGACGCGGCCGTAGCGCTCACCGGGGCTGAAGCGGGCGTCCTCGGTGTTGTCCCCGCCCTCGACGTAGATGGCGTCGGCCGGGCACGCCCAGGCGCACAGCTCGCAGCCCACGCACTTCTCCAGCCCGTCCGGGTGCCGGTTGAGCACGTGCCGCCCGTGGTAGCGGGGCTTGGTCACCTTGGGGTCGTAGGGGTACTCCTCCGTCGTCACCTTCTTGAACATCGTGGCGAAGGTGACGCCGAAGCCCTGCGCGGGCCCGGGGAGCCGGCTGATGCGCTTGGCCGGTGCGGCCGGCGCGTCGCCCGACCGGCGGGCGAGCGCGCCGGGCTCGCGGCGGGCCGGGGTGTTCTCAGACATCCGCGTCCTCCTGCGGTGACGGGGCGCCGGCGCCGACCGGCTCCCGGCGGCCCAGCCGCGGGGAAGGCGGGACGACGAGGTCCATCGGCGGGACCGGGAACCCGCCGGCGGCCGGCCGCTGCGTCCCGGCCGGGGGCAGCACCTCCGGAACGGTGGGCGTGGTGGACCCCGCCGCGGCCGCACGGGCCGCCAGCCGGGTGTCGCGGTTGCTGGCCCGCGAGGCGATGAGCAGCCCGGCGACCACCAGCACGGCCAGCGGCACACCGACGAAGACGGCGACCTCGCCGACGTCGGCCCCGCTCTCCCGGGCCACGGTGCGCATGGTGGCGACGGCGAGGATCCAGACCAGCGCGGTGGGGACCAGCACCTTCCAGCCGAACCGCATGAACTGGTCGTAGCGGAGCCGGGGCAGGGTGCCGCGCAGCCAGATGAAGACGAACAGCGCGGCGATGACCTTGCCGAAGAACCACAGCATCGGCCACCAGCCGGAGTTGGCGCCGTCCCACGCCGACAGCGGCCACGGTGCCCGCCAGCCGCCGAGGAAGAGGGTGGCGGCCAGCGCCGAGACGGTGACCATGTTGATGTACTCGGCCAGGAAGAACAGGGCGAACTTCAGCGACGAGTACTCGGTGTGGAACCCGCCGACCAGCTCGCTCTCGGCCTCGGGGAGGTCGAAGGGCGCCCGGTTGGTCTCGCCGACGACCGCGATCACGTAGATGACGAAGGAGACCGGCAGCAGGACGGCGAACCAGCTCGGTCCGGTGACCGCGCCACCGAACAGCGGCACCCCGTCGGCCTGGGCGGCGACGATCTCCGAGGTGGACATCGTGCCGGCGTAGAGGAACACCGCGACGATCGACAGCCCCATCGCGATCTCGTAGCTGACCATCTGCGCGGCGCTGCGCAACCCGCCGAGCAGCGGATAGGTGGAGCCCGACGCCCAGCCGCCCAGCACGATGCCGTAGACGCCCATCGCCGAGCAGGCGAGCACGATGAGCACCCCGATCGGGGCGTCGGTGAGCTGCAGCGGGGTGCGCTCGCCGAAGATGCTGACCGTCGGCCCGAGCGGGATGACGGAGAAGGCGAGGAACGCCGGGATCGTCGAGATCACCGGGGCCAGGAAGTACACCGGCCGGTCGGCGAGCGCCGGCATGATGTCCTCCTTGAACGCCAGCTTCAGCCCGTCGGCGAGGCTCTGCAGGCTGCCGCGGGGGCCGACCCGGTTGGGGCCGATCCGCTGCTGCATGCGGGCGACGACCTTGCGCTCGAAGACGATGGCGAACAGCGTCATCAGGACCAGCACGACGAAGACGCCGACGACCTTGATGAGCACGATCCACCACGGGTCGGAGCCGAAGTCGGCCAGCGTCGGCGAGTCCGCGGCGGCCAGCGGGCTCATGCCGCACCTCCTGCGCTGAGGGTCACGACGGAGCCCGGGCCGGCGCCCAGGGCCGTACGCACGTGGCTGCCCGGGGAGCGCATGGGCAGCCAGACCACCTGCTCGGGCATCTCGGTCACCAGCACCGGGAGGGTCACCGAGCCCGCGGGGCCGGTGACGGTGAGCAGGTCGCCGTCGGCCAGTCCCAGCCGGCGGGCGTCGTCCTTGCCCAGCCGGGCGGCGGGCGGCCGCGCGGTGCCGGCCAGCGCCGGCTCCTCGCGCTGCAGGGTGCCGTCGTCGATCAGCTGCCGCCAGGTGGCGAGCACTGCCTGGTCCCGGCCGACCGGCGGGGCCGGCCGCGGCGCGACGTCGAGCCCGGTGGACGGCGGCGCCGACGTGGCACCGCCGAGGGCCATCAGCTCGCCGCGCGCGGCGGTCACCGTGGGCAGGCCGAGCTCGACCCCCAGGGCGGCGGCCAGTCCCTGCAGGACCCGGGCGTCGCTCAGCTGCCCGCTGCCGTGCAGGGTGGCGTCGAAGGCCCGCACCCGGCCCTCCCAGTCCAGGTACGCGCCCGCCTTCTCGGGCGCGGCGGCCACCGGCAGGACGACGTCGGCGTGCGCGGTGACCGCCGAGGGGAAGAGCTCGAGGCTGACCACGAAGCCGGCCGCGGCCAGCGCCGCGGCAGCGAGGGCCGGGTCGGGCAGGTCCGCGGGGTCGACGCCGCCGACCAGCAGCCCGCCGAGGACGCCGTCCCGCGCGGCGGTGAGGATGCCGGTGGTGTCCCGGCCCGGGGTGGCGGGCACCGGCGCGCCCCAGCGCTCGGCCACCTGGGCGCGGGCCGCGGCGTCGGTCACCGGGCGCCCGCCGGGCAGCAGGCCCGGCAGCGCTCCGACCTCCACCGCCCCGCGCTCGCCGGCCCGCCGCGGCACCCAGCCGATCCGGGCACCGGTGGCCCGGGCCAGTGCGACGACCGCGGAGAGGCCGCCGGGCACCTCGGCCAGCCGCTCGCCGACGAGGACCACGGCCCCCGGTTCGCGGACCGCCTCGACGGCGGGGCCACCCCAGGTGCCCGCGGCCAGCGCCGTCAGCGAGCGCGCCTCGTCGCCGGGGACGGTGCTGAGCACGGTGGCCTGCAGCTTCTCCGCCGCCCGGGTGGTGAACGGCGCGACGTCGAAGACCCGCATGCCCTTCGTGCGGACCGCGCGGCGCAGCCGCAGGAAGACGATCGGCGACTCCTCCTCCGGCTCGAACCCGACGAGCAGGACCACCGGGGCGGAGGTCAGCTCCTCGTAGCTCAGCGCGCCCGCACCCGGGGCGGTGCCGGCCACGTGCGCGGCGAGGAACGCCGACTCCTCGGCGGAGTGCGCCCGCGCCCGCGCGTCGACGTCGTTGGTGCCCAGCACCACCCGGGCGAACTTGGCGTAGGCGTACGCGTCCTCGACGGTGAGCCGGCCGCCGGGCAGCACCCCCACGCCTCCCGCCGCGCGGGCCGCGGCCAGCCCCTCGGCGGCCGCCGTCCACGCCTCCGGCCAGGAGGCCGGCCGGAGCTCGCCGTCCCGGCGCACCAGCGGCGTCATGAGCCGCTCGTTCGACGTGGCGTACCGGAACGCGTACCGGCCCTTGTCGCAGTTCCACTCCTCGTTGACCGCGGGGTCCTCCCCGGCCAGCCGGCGGGTCACGACGCCACGGCGGTAGTCGGTGCGCTGCGCGCAGCCGCTGGCGCAGTGCTCGCACACGCTGGGCTCGCTGCGCAGGTCGAACGGGCGGGCCCGGAACCGGTAGGTCGCGCTGGTCAGCGCGCCGACCGGGCAGATCTGGGTGGTGTTCCCGGAGAAGTAGGAGGAGAACGGCTCGTCCTCGTAGATCGCGACCTGCTCCAGCGCCCCGCGCTCGAACAGCTCGATGAACGGGTCGCCGGCCACCTGCTGGCTGAACCGGGTGCAGCGGGCGCACAGCACGCAGCGCTCCCGGTCGAGCAGGACCTGCGACGAGATCGGCAGCGGCTTGGGGTAGGTGCGCTTGACGTCGACGAACCGGGACTCGGCGCGGCCGTTGCTCATCGCCTGGTTCTGCAGCGGGCACTCGCCGCCCTTGTCGCAGACCGGGCAGTCCAGCGGGTGGTTGATCAGCAGCATCTCCATCGTGCCCTGCTGCGCCTTGTCGGCGACCGGGCTGGTCAGCTGCGTGCGGACCACCATGTCCGGGGCGACCGGGGTGGTGCAGGAGGCGACCGGCTTGCGCTGCCCCTCGACCTCGACGATGCACTGGCGGCAGGCGCCGATCGGGTCGAGCAGCGGGTGGTCGCAGAACCGCGGGATCTGCACGCCGATCTGCTCGGCGGCCCGGATGATCAGCGTGCCCCTGGGCACGGCGACGGGGAAGCCGTCGATGGTGCAGTGCACGGCGTCCGGCGGCGTGTGCGGGCCGGGGGCGCCCGGCGGCAGCGCCGGAGCCGGCTCGGGGACGGCGGGGGTCAACGTCACGAGGCCACTCCCACGGGCTCGATCCGGAGCGAGCGGCCCAGCCGCGCCTGCTCGTCCGGGGGCAGCAGGGCGACGTAGTCGTCGCGGAAGTACTTCATCGAGCTGGCGATGCAGCTGGTGGCGCCGTCCCCGAGCGGGCAGAAGGACCGGCCCAGGATGTTGTCGGCGATGTCGGTGAGCAGGTCGAGGTCACCGGCCGTGCCCGCGCCGTCCAGCAGCCGCTGCAGGACCTGGGCCAGCCAGAACGTGCCCTCCCGGCACGGGGTGCACTTGCCGCAGCTCTCGTGCGCGTAGAACTCGGTGAACCGCAGGGTGGCCTCGACGATCGAGTCGGTGTCGTCGAACACCATCAGCGCGGTGGTGCCGAGCATCGAGCCGGCGGCGGCCACCGAGTCGAAGTCGAGCGGGACGTCGAGGTGCTCGGCGGTGAAGTAGGGGGTCGAGGAGCCGCCCGGCGTCCAGAACTTCAGCTGGTGGCCCGGGCGGACGCCGCCGGCCATCTCCAGCAGCTCGCGCATCGTCGTCCCCATCGGGGCCTCGTACTGCCCCGGCCGGACCACCCGGCCGGACAGCGAGTAGACCTTCGGGCCGGGCGAGCGCTCCGGGCCGAAGAGCTTCAGCCAGTCCGCCCCGCCGCGCACCACGTACGGCACGGTCATCAGCGTCTCGACGTTGTTGATCACGGTCGGCGAGCTGTAGAGGCCGGCGACCGCCGGGAACGGCGGCTTGAGCCGCGGCTGGCCCCGGAAGCCCTCCAGCGACTCCAGCAGCGCGGTCTCCTCACCGCAGATGTAGGCCCCGGCGCCGGCGTGCACGACCAGGTCCAGGTCGTAGCCGGAGCCGAGGACGTCGCGGCCCAGGTACCCGGCGGCGTAGGCCTCCTGCACCGCGGCCATCAGCCGGCGGTGGGCGTGCACCGCCTCGCCGCGGACGTAGATGACGGCGTAGTGCGACCGGATCGCGTAGGCGGTGATGACCACCCCCTCCACCAGGGCGTGCGGGTCGGTCGTCATCAGCGGGAGGTCCTTGCAGGTGCCCGGCTCCCCCTCGTCGGCGTTGACCACGAGGTACTTGGGGGCCGCGGCCGGCCCGGTGGGCGTCTCCCCCGGCTTGGGCTGCGGGATGAAGCTCCACTTCATGCCGGTCGGGAAGCCGGCTCCGCCGCGGCCGCGCAGCCCGGAGTCCTTGACCAGTGCGACCAGCTCGTCGGGGGCCATCGTCAGGGCCTGCCGCAGCGCGCGGTAGCCGTCGGTCGCCTCGTAGGTCTCCAGGCTCCACGAGCGCTCGAGGCCGAAGCGCTGGGTGAGCACGGGGGTGAGCGGCATGGCGTTCAGACCTCCCTCTCGACGGAGCTCTGCTGACCGGCGCCGGTGCCGGTCGGGGGCGTGTCGGTGCCCTCGGCGCCCCGCTCGGCGGGCTGCCGGCCGGCGGGCTCGGGGGTGTCCGGGTGGTGCTGTGCGGCGCCGGCCCGCTCGGCCGGGGTGTCCGCCGACGCGACGGCGGTGTCGGCGGCGCGGACCTCCGGGGTCTTCGCCGCCCCGTCCAGGGGCCCGCCCTGAGCTTGCGAAGGGTGGGGGGGACGGGGTCCTTCTTGCATGGGCGGCGCGGTCTCCCCGCGCTCGGCGGCCAGCACGACCCCCACCAGCGTCGGCGCGCCCGCCGAGGGCGCGTCGATCGCCGCGCGCTCGGCCGCGACGTCCGGGTGCTGCGAGAAGCCGGCGAGCTGCCGGGAGATCCCGCGGAAGTCGGTGAGCGGGGCGCCGCGGGTGGGCAGCGGCTTCTCGCCCCGCCGGAGGGCGGCGACCAGGGCCCGGGCGGACTCGACGTCCTGCTGGTCGTAGAACTCGTAGTCGACGGTGACCACGGGCGCGTAGTCGCAGGCGGCCAGGCACTCGGCGTGCTCGAGGGTGACCGAGCCGTCGGCCGCGGTCTGGTCGTGGCCGACGCCGAGGTCGGCGGACAGCGCCTCGTAGATGCGCTTCCCGCCGAGGAAGGAGCACAGCGTGTTGGTGCAGACGCTGACCAGGTGCCGGCCGGTCGGGTGCCGCTTGTACATCGTGTAGAAGGTGGCGACCGCGCCCACCTCGGCCTTGGTCAGCCCGAGGATGCGCGCGCAGAAGCCCACACCCTCCGGGGACACGTAGCC
The DNA here is from genome assembly GCF_041028325.1 of Modestobacter sp. I12A-02662. Classification (NCBI taxonomy): domain Bacteria; kingdom Bacillati; phylum Actinomycetota; class Actinomycetes; order Geodermatophilales; family Geodermatophilaceae; genus Modestobacter; species Modestobacter sp. I12A-02662. The sequence continues at coordinate 312,302 of NZ_JABGDE010000004.1, forward strand.
CTGCACCGACTGGACCAGGTGCAGCATCGGCAGCAGCGCCGACCGCGGCTGCGGGTAGCGGGCGATGATCTCCCGCGCCTCGGCCTCGGTCTGCGCGGTCAGCGGCGGGAGCTCGGCCAGCACCTCGGGGCGGGCCTCGACCGGGCTCGAGTCGAGCCCGGTGACCGCCGTCCCCTCGTACGAACCCGGCAGGGCGCTCATCAGCGGTCCACTCCCCCCATGACGGGGTCGATGGAGGCGATCGCCGCGATGACGTCGGCGATCATGCCGCCCTCGCTCATCGCGGCCGTCGCCTGCAGGTTGGTGAAGCTGGGGTCGCGGACGTGCACCCGGAACGGGCGCGTGCCGCCGTCGCTGACCACGTGGTAGCCCAGCTCGCCGCGCGGGGACTCGATCGGCACGTACACCTGGCCGGCCGGCACGCGGAAGCCCTCGGTCACCAGCTTGAAGTGGTGGATCAGCGCCTCCATCGACTGCCCCATGATGTGCCGCACGTGCTCCATCGACTGGCCGAGGCCGTCGGCGCCGAGCGACAGCTGCGCGGGCCAGGCGATCTTCCGGTCCTCGACCATCACCGGGCCGGGCTCGAGCCGGTCGAGGGCCTGACCGATCAGCTTGAGCGACTCGTTGATCTCCGCCATGCGCACCAGGTACCGGCCCCAGGCGTCGCAGGTGTCCGCGGTCGGCACCTCGAAGTCGTAGGTCTGGTAGCCGAGGTAGGGCTCCACCTTGCGCAGGTCCCAGGGCAGCCCGGCGGCCCGCAGCACCGGGCCGGTGACGCCGAGCGCGACGCAGCCGGTGACGTCGAGGTAGCCGACGTCCTTGAGCCGCCGCTGCCAGATCGGCTGGCCGGTCAGCAGCCGGTGGAAGCCGGCCACCCGCTCCGGCATCACCGCGAGGAACTCGCGGATGCGCTCCACCGCGCCGTCCGGGAGGTCCTGCGCGACGCCGCCGGGCCGCACGTAGGCGTGGTTCATCCGCAGCCCGGTGATCTCCTCCAGCAGGTCGAGCGCCAGCTCCCGCTCGCGGAAGCCGTTGGTCATGGCGGTCAGCGCGCCCAGCTCCATGCCGCCGGTCGCCAGCCCCACGAGGTGGGAGGCGATCCGGTTGATCTCCATGACCAGGACCCGGATGGTCTGGGCCCGCGGCGGCGCCTCGATGCCCAGCAGCTTCTCCACGGCCAGGCAGTAGGCGGTCTCGTTGAACAGCGGCGCCAGGTAGTCCATCCGCGTGACCAGCGTCGTGCCCTGGGTCCAGGTGCGGTACTCGGTGGTCTTCTCGATGCCGGTGTGCAGGTAGCCGATGACCACCCGCGCCTTGGTGACCGTCTCGCCCTCGAGGTCGAGCACCAGCCGCAGGACCCCGTGGGTCGAGGGGTGCTGCGGGCCCATGTTCACGACGAGCCGCTCGTCCTCGTGCGGGTCCGCGCCGAAGGTCTGGTCCCAGTCGCCGCCGGTGACGGTGTAGACCCGCCCCTCGGTGGTCTCCCGGGAGCCGGCGGCGTAGGGGTCCTGCAAGGTGGTCATCGGTAGCTCCTCCGCTCGTCCGGCGGTGGGACGGTCGCGCCCTTGTACTCGACCGGGACGCCGCCCAGCGGGTAGTCCTTGCGCTGCGGGTGGCCCTCCCAGTCGTCGGGCATGAGGACCCGGGTCAGCGCCGGGTGGCCGTCGAAGACGACGCCGAACATGTCCCAGGTCTCCCGCTCGTGCCAGTCCGCCGTCGGGTAGACGCGGGTGACCGAGGGGACGTGCGGGTCCTCGGCGGTCACCGCGACCTCCAGCCGGATGCGCCGGCGGTAGGTCATCGACGTCAGGTGGTAGACGACGTGCAGCCGCGGCCGGCCCGGGGCGACCGCGGGGCCGCCGCTGTCCAGGTAGTCGACGCCGGAGAGGCTGGACAGCAGCTCGAAACGGAGCGCCTCGTCGTCCCGCAGTGCCTGCACCAGGGTGAGCAGGTGCTCGCGGACGACGAAGTAGGTGATCTCGCCGCGGTCGACGAGCACCCGCTGGACGGCCGCCGCGTAGGTGGCCTCCCCCACCGCGTCGATGAGCGCGTCGGTGACCTCGTCGAACCAGCCGCCGTAGGGCCGCTCGGTGGAGTGCAGCGCGACGGCCCCGCCGGGCTCGACGCGGACCAGGCCGCCGAAGCCGGAGGTGTCGCCGCTGCCGCTGACGCCGAAGGCGCCGCGCCGGAAGCCGTCGGCCGGGGTGGTCATCGGGTGCGCTCCGGCTCGATCACGAACCCACCGCGCTGCTCGATCGCGAACTGGCCGGTGCGGCCGGCCGCGGCGGCCTCCTCGTAGGCGCGCCGCTTCTCCTTGTCCGCGCGCACCGTGGAGGGCATCTCGACGTGCAGGTCGGGAGCCGTCCCCGCGGCCCGCGCCGCGGCGAGCTCCCGGGCGCGCTTGGGGCCGAGCGGCTCGTGCTGGATCTTGTGGTGCAGCTTGAGGATCGCGTCGGTCAGCATCTCCGGGCGCGGCGGGCACCCAGGCAGGTACATGTCCACCGGCACGATGTGGTCGACGCCCTGCACGATCGCGTAGTTGTTGAACATGCCGCCGGAGCTGGCGCAGACCCCCATCGCGAGCACCCAGCGCGGCTCGGGCATCTGGTCGTAGATCTGCCGCAGCACCGGCGCCATCTTCTGGCTCACCCGGCCGGCGACGATCATCAGGTCGGCCTGCCGGGGCGAGGCGCGGAAGACCTCCATGCCGAACCGGGCCAGGTCGTAACGGCCGGCGCCGGAGGCCATCATCTCGATGGCGCAGCAGGCCAGGCCGAAGGTCGCCGGCCACAGCGAGGACTTGCGGGTCCAGTTGACCAGCTTCTCGACCGACGTCAGCAGGACGCCGCTCGGCAGCTTCTCCTCGAGTCCCATGTCAGTGCCTCACTCCCACTCGAGGCCACCGCGACGCCACACGTAGGCGTAGGCGATGAAGACGGTGCCGATGAAGACGGCCATCTCGACCAGGCCGAAGACCCCGAGGGCGTCGTTCGCGACCGCCCAGGGGTAGAGGAAGACGATCTCGATGTCGAAGACGATGAACAGCATCGCGGTGACGTAGTACTTGACGGGGAAACGACCGCCGGTCAGCGGCTGGTCCACCGGGTCGATGCCGCACTCGTAGGCCTCGAGCTTCGCGCGGTTGTAACGGCGCGGTCCGACGAACGGCGCCACCGTCACCGAGAACACCGCGAACCCGGCGGCGAGGACGAACAGCCCGATCAGCGGGACGTAGGTGGCGAGCATCAGCAGCACCCCTCCCGACGACCCGGGGCGCGACTCGTCGTGCCGAGCACTGCAGGGACCTCCACTCCGCGCCGGCGGGCCGGCAGGTGATGCTTGTGAACAACTTCACAAAGTCGGTTGACCGAAGCCTATGCCCACGCATACCGGAAAGCCAGGACCCCCGGTGATCGAGTTCACACCAGGGGTCCTGACAGGCCGTTCGTCGAGGTCAGGTGAGGGGTCCGGGGTCGGGGCCCGGCGGCGGCGCGGTGGGATCGGTGGGGCTGGGCTGCGGCACCGGCGCGGGGTCCGGCGGCGGGATCGGGTCGATCGGTGACGGGGACGGCGAGGGCGGCGGGGGCCCGGGGGGCGGGGGGAACGTCATGCCCCGACCCTGCTCCTGCGGGCCCTGCGGCGGAACGGGTCCCTCCGCCGTCCGCCGACGGCGCAACGCCGCCGGCCCCTGCCCCGGGCGGTCAGCGGACGCGCCGGCAGTCCACGTTGCTCAGCCCGCCCGCGGCACCGGTCGCCGAGTTGTCGCAGGCGACGGTCGTGGCCTCGCGCACCTCCCGCGGGCCGGCCACGTTGACCAGCAGACCGGGGACGCCGCTGGCGGAGTTGGCGCGGAACACCGTGCCCCGGCCCCAGCCGTCGACCACCTCGTGCACCTGGAAGGCGTCCTCCGGCGCGGTCGTGCCGGCGTTGTCCTCCACCGTCCAGTCGTTGCCCTTGACGTCCACGAACGAGTCGGCCTCCACCATCGCGGCGCCGTCGAAGGTGTTGCCCCGCACGACCCCGTCCGAGGTGCCCTCCTTGACGTCGACCGCCTCGGCCGTCGTCCCGGCGATGTCGTTGCCCTCCACGACGTTGCGGTCGCTGCGGTCGGGCCGGCAGTCGCTGACCTGGCACCAGTTGCTCTCCGCGGTCCCGACGTACACGCCCTCGCCGTACCTCGGCTTGCGGAGTCCGGTGTCCCGGATGGTGTTGCCGCTCACCACGTTGTCCGTGCTGGTGCGGCGCAGGTGGACGGCCTCGTCGCCCATGGAGGTCACCAGCAGCCCCTCGATGCGGTTGCCGACGCCGCCGTCGACCATCACGCCCTTCTGCCCGCCGGTCACGGTGAAGCCTTGGACCTGCCAGGAGGCGGCGCCGCTCAGGTGCAGCGTGTAGCCGCTGTCCACGTCCCCGCCGTCGAGCACCGCGCCCCGGTTCCCGCACAGCCGGATCGGCGCCTCGGGACTGGCCACCGCCGAGGCGGTGAAGTGGCCCTCGTACCGGCCGTCGGCCAGCCGGATCAGCTGACCGGGCACCGCCTCGTCGAGCGCCCGCTGCAGCCCGGCCGCGTCGGCGACCTCGACCGCCGGGCTCCCCTCGCAGCTCACCGGCGCGGGCGGAGGAGGCGGGACGGCGGCCGGCGCAGTCGCGGACGGCGCTGCCGCCGGGGGCTCGGCCCGGCCACCCCCGCCCCCCGCGGAGCAGGCGGCGAGCAGGGCGAGCCCGAGGACCACCGGCACGCCGAGCCGGATGCGCACCGGACCACGGTGGTGGCGGGGCCGGCTCACCGGGCGGCGTCCACCCGCAGCAGGGAGGACCGCTCGTGGCGGATGCCGTCCCGGTACGGCGCCCGCCCCGGCGGGCCCTGGTGCCGGCGGGCGCGGAGCCGCAGCGCCAGCGGCACGCCCAGGACCACGACCCACAGGGCCAGCATCGGGTGGTTCGGCACGAAGGAGGCCCAGTAGTCGCTGTTGTCGCGATCCCGCTCCCAGCCGGTGACGTCGTTGCCCGACTGGACGACGGACAGCCCGGCGGCCAGCCGGTAGGCGTCCAGCGCGCTGGGCCCGCGGCCGGCCACGGTGTTGTCCGCCAGGGCCGTGCCCTCCGCCCGCCCGACCACGCTGATCCCGTGGGCGGTGGCCTCGGTGACCGCGTTGCCGGTGACCTCCACGTCGGCGTCCTGCACCCGGATGCCGGTCGTGCTGCCGGTGACCCGGTTGCCCGCGAGGGTCGCCGTCCCGCCGCCCACGGTGATGCCGAAACGGTGCTGCCCGGTGACCACGGCGTCGTCCACCCGGGTCGGGGACGTCGTGCCGGCCAGCACGATGCCGTCGCGGTCGCCGGCCACCGCCACGCCGCGGATCAGCACCCGGTGGCCGTCCACCACCCGGATCCCGGCCCTGCCGTTGTCGGCGAACCGGCCGCCGTCCACCGTCAGCTGCCCGTAGGAACGCAGCGGTGCACCTCCCGCGGACAGGTCCGTCGACAGCGGTGAGCCGTCGAACAGGACGCCGGCGCCTGCGTTCCGCTCCGCGGTGACCCCGTGGTAGGTGACCGACTGCGAGCCCTGGTCGGCCGAGAAGCCGTGCCGGCCGTTGTCCCGGGCGGTCGAGTCGTGCACGGTCGTCCGCACCGTGCGCCGGTGGAGGGAGAGCCCGTCGACGGTGTTGTCGGCGAACACCGAGCGGGTGAACGCGAGGCCCGCGCCCTCCGAGGAGAAGGCGCCGTAGTGGTTGGACCGGAACGACGACCCGACGGCGCCCCCGGTGGCCGGCGTGGTGGCGCTGCCGGTCCAGGCGACGCCGCTGGTGCGGCCGGCCCAGAAGCCGAGGTGGGTCGCGTCGACGTCGTGCAGCCACAGCGCGCCGCCGACCTCGCGCACGTAGGACCGCCCGTCGACGGGGGTGACGTCCGCTGCGCCCCGGCCGGGGTCCCAGCTGCTGAGCCGCAGCGGCCTGCCCTCGGCGCCGCTGAGCGTCAACTCCGCCTTCCAGGCGACCAGCGAGGTGAACCCGGACGGCTGGCTCCGCAGCCGCACCGCCCGGCCGGGCGCCTCGATCGTCAGCCGGGCGCCCGGTGCGACGAGGACGTGCCGGGTCACCAGCACCGCCTCGTCCGGCTGCACCTCGGCGGCGCCCAGGGCGACCAGGTCGTCCAGCGTCCAGGCGGTTCCCCTGGCGGTGAGCACCTGGGTGTCCACGCCGCCGACCGCCTGCACGTAGGCGCCCGGCTCGGAGGGGGTCGAGCCCACCAGCTCCAGGAGCCGCCGGTCCTCGGCGGCGAGCACCGCGCTCTGCCGCTCGCCCTGCACGGTGGTGGCGCCCGCCAGCGCTGCCTCCCGGGGAGCCGGCGGCGCGGGCGGGTCAGGGGCGCCCGCGTCGCCGGGGGTGCCGGGGAGCCCCCCGGCCGCGAGCAGCCCGGCCGTCAGCACCACCGCGGCGGCCAGCCGGCGCCGGGTGACCAGCCGTCGGGTCCGCCTCCTCATGCTGTCGCCGTCCCGGGGGCGAAGGCCGGACCGAGGCTCGCCTCGTCCTGCGCCTCGCCGCCGGTGAGGTCCGTGCGCCGGGTCAGCCAGCCCTGCCGGTTCATGGTGAACAGCGCGTAGGTCTTGATCGGCAGCGCGATGAACGCGATCACCACCGCCACGAGCGGCAGGATCACCAGGTCGGCGGGACGACGGCGCAGGTGGCTGACGCTGCGGATCGCCCGTCCGACGAGCACCCAGGTCAGCGACAGCGCCAGGGCGTGCCAGCCGCGGTCGGAGAGCCCCGCCGCCACCACGTAGTAGACGGCGGCGAACATCGTGACCGGGGTGAAGAGGATCTGCAGCACCGTCACCTGGCTGACCAGCGGCACCTGCCACAGCCAGCCCTGCCACGCCGCGGTCAGGTAGCAGCGGTAGGAGTTGCGGGCCCAGCGCACGCGCTGCTTGCAGAACGCCCGGAACGTGTTGGGGAACATCGACAGGGCGCGGGCGCTGTCCTGGTGCACCGTCCGGTAGCCGCTGGCCAGCACGAGCCAGGTCAGCCGCCCGTCGTCCCCGGCGACGCAGCGGCGACCGAGGAAGAACTCGTGCTCGAGGTGCTCCAGCACCGGCAGCACCGCGCTGCGCCGGTAGGCCGCCGTCCGGCCCGAGACGCAGACGACCGCGCCCGCCCGGGCGGTCGCCGGCACGTAGTCCAGGTAGCGCAGGTCGATGATCCAGTCCGCGACCCGCCGCCAGGTGCTCGACCGTGGCCGGTAGACGTTCTGCCGGGTGCCGACGGCGCCCACCGCCGGGTCGGCGAACGGCATCTGCACCGCGCTCAGCAGGCCGGGCCGCCAGAGGGTGTCCGAGTCGGCGAGCACGAGGACCTCGCCGCTGGCCGCGCGGATGCCCACGCCCAGCGCCGACCGCTTGCCCTGGTGCGGGAAGGAGATGACCCTCAGCTGCGGGTTGCGCCGGGCGGTGAGCCGGGCGAACGCCTCGGTGTCCTCGACGTCGAGCACCACGATGACCTCGGTGGGGCTCTGCGCCAGCCAGGTGTCCAGGCAGCGCTCGAGCACGTCGGGGTCCTCCCGGAAGGAGGGCACCACCACCGACGTGGTGGTCCGGAAGCCGTTGACCACGGGCCGGTACCGCCCGGACAGCACCTTGCGGATGAGCCAGATCGACCAGGACAGCGCACCGATGACGCCGATCGGCAGCAGCAGCTGCCAGTCACGGACGATCACGGACAACACGTCTGACACAGGTGCACTCCTGGGTCGCGAGTGCGGACGGGCGACTCGGGAATTGCGCCGCGGAAATGTGCGACCCCCGACCGTGGGTCGCTTCCTCGCCGTTCGCAGGGCGTGTGGAGTATCTAACGAACGGAAATTACGAATGCGACACGGCCGGGATGTCCGCGGCCGGGTCCAGCGCGCGCCGTCGCCGCGGGTGAGATCGGCACCACGGACCGCGAGACTTCGGCCTCGGTCGGCCGGAATCGGCGGCCGACCTCGACGGGAGGCCATCGACCATGCCTCGTACATCACCGTTCGTCCACAGGAAGTCACTGCTCGTCACCCGCACCCGGCGCGCTCCGGCGCTCCCTGGCGCCCAGGGGGACCGCCTTTTACGGTCGGTCGCGGCGAAGGGCCGAGGGCACGTCGGCCCCCTTCTCGCGTGCCATTCCCGGCGCTCGCCCGGAAATGCCCGACGCCATTCCGTCGCTCGGGGCCTCAGGCCCGGGTGCCGCGGTGGAGGGCCACGACCCCGCCGGTGAGATCCCGCCAGGCGACGTCGGTCCAGCCGGTCTCCTGCAGCCACGACGCGAGCTCCGCCTGCGACGGCCAGGCCCGGATCGACTCCGCCAGGTACACGTACGCCTCGGGGTTGCTGCTCACCGCGCGGGCGATCACCGGCAGCGCCCGCATCAGGTACTCGGTGTAGACGGTGCGGAACGGCCGCCAGGTCGGGCTGGAGAACTCGCACACCACCAGCCGGCCGCCGGGGCGGGTCACCCGGTGGAACTCGCGCAGCGACGCCCGCGGGTCGGCCACGTTGCGCAGGCCGAAGGAGATGACGACGCCGTCGACGCTCCTGTCGGCCAGCGGCAGGGCCATCGCGTCGCCGGCCACCTTGGGCACGTCCCGGTCGGCGCCGGCGCGCAGCATGCCCTGGGAGAAGTCGCAGGCGACCGCGTACACCCCCCCGGCCGCGAGCTCGACGGTCGAGACCGCCGTCCCCGCCGCGACGTCGAGCACCGTCGACCCGGGGCGCGCGCCGAGCGCCTCCCGGGTGGCCCGCCGCCAGCCGGCGTCCCGTCCGCCGGAGAGCACGGTGTTCGTGAGGTCGTAGCGGCCGGCGACCCGGTCGAACATCGCCGCCACGTCGGTGGGGCGCTTGTCCAGCCCGGCCCGCATCCCCGCCGCCTCAGGTCGTCCACCGCTCGCCACGGCGGCGACGCTACCTGCGCGCCTCTTACCCTGGACCGGTGACCACGGCAGCCGTCTCCTCCGCGACGGTCACGACCACGCCCCTCGGCCGCCGGCGCACCCCGCTGCTCACCCTCCTGCCCGCCGACGGCGCGCTGGCCTGGGTGCGGCGCGGGGAGGGCCTGGTCGGCTGGGGTGAGGCCGACCGCCTGGAGGTCTCCGGCCCCGGGGCGCTCGCCGAGGCCGGCGCGTGGTGGGCCGACCGCTGCGCGCGCACCGAGGTGCGGGACCCGCTCGGCGTCCCCGGGTCCGGCCCGGTCGTCTTCGGCTCGGTCGCCTTCGACCCGCAGGCCTCGACGTCGGTGTTCGTCGTCCCGGAGGTCGTCGTCGGCCGGCGCGACGGCCGGACCTGGGTGACCGTCACCGGGGACGCCGGGAGCGAGGAGCGCGCCGTCGTCGAGACCTCCCCGCAGGAGGCGGCCACCTCCATCGGCCGGCTGGCCTACGCCGACGGGGCGCTGGACCCGATGGCCTGGTGCGGCGCGGTCTCCACCGCGGTCGCCCGGATCGACGCCGGCGAGCTGGCCAAGGTGGTGCTCGCCCGCGACCTCTTCGTCACCGCCGACCGCCCGCTCGACCCGCGCCGCCTGCTGCTGCGGCTGGGCGAACGCTTCCCCGACACCTGGACCTTCGCCGTCGACGGGCTGCTCGGGGCCACCCCGGAGCTGCTGCTGCGCCGCACCGGCCGGGTCCTGGAGTCCCGGGTGCTGGCCGGCACCGCCCGCCGCGGCGCCGGCGCCGACGACACCCGGCTGGCGGCCGCGCTCGCCGGCTCCGCGAAGGACCGCAGCGAGCACGCCTACGCCGTCGACTCGCTGGTCGCCGCCCTGCAGCCGTTCTGCAGCGAGCTCGAGGCGCCGGGCCAGCCCACCGTGCTGACCCTGCCCAACGTCCGCCACCTGGCCAGCGACGTGCGCGGCCGGCAGCGGGACGACGACCCCTCCGGGCTGCTCGAGCTGGTCGGCGCGGTGCACCCGACCGCGGCCGTCGGTGGCACCCCCACCGCACGGGCCACCGAGGTGATCCGCGAGCTGGAGGGGATGGACCGCGGGCGCTACGCCGGCCCGGTCGGCTGGCTGGACGCGCGGGGCGACGGCGAGTTCGGGCTGGCGCTCCGGTGCGCCCAGCTCACCGGGGCGGAGGGGGGCCGACAGGCGCGGCTGTTCGCCGGCTGCGGCATCGTCACCGGCTCCGACCCGACGGCGGAGCTGGCCGAGACCCAGGCGAAGCTGGCCGCGTTCCAAACGGCCCTGGAGGACTGACTCACCCGGACGGGCGGGGCCGCCGGTCCCGGCCTCAAGTGACGTCCGCCACGGGCCGAAGCCGAACCGGTGAGCAACGCAGCCCGGAGCGTCCCACGGTGGACGAGGCCGGGCTCCGTGCTGCTCGCCGCGCTGGTCGCGGCGCTGTTCACCGTCGTGGTCGCGGCGCCGGGGACCCTGGCCGCCGAGACCGCCTACCTGGCGGTCAGCACCGGTGGCGCCTGCGCCGCCTGGTACGGCCGGCTGCGCCGGGGCAGCCGCCGGGGCGCGGTCCCGTGGGTGCCCCTGACCCTCACCTTCAACGCCCTCGGTGACGTGCTCTGGCAGGTGCTCGTCTGGACTGCCGGCACCGCTCCGGACGTCTCCGTCGCCGACGCCGCCTGGCTCGCCTCCTACGTGTCCCTCGCCGGAGCGCTCGTCGGCCGCCGGCTCGGGGGCCGGCACCGCCCAGGCGCCCAGCTGCACGCGGCGCTGGACGGCTGCACCGCGCTGACCGTCGCCCTGCTGGTCGTCTTCGAGAGCTCCGTCGCGGGCACGCTGGCCGACGGCGGCGTCAGCGCGCTCGCCCGGGTCACCTGGATCGGCTACCCGGTGCTGGACGCCGTGCTCATCGGGCTCGTCGCCTGGCGGGTCGTCCTGGACGGCCGGGTGCGGCTCAGCGCCCTGCTCGGCCTCGCCGGCGTCACCAGCTGGCTGGTCGCCGACCTCGCCTGGCTGCTGCTCGCCGACCCGGACGTCTCCAGCGGCTGGCAGTCCGGCGGCTGGCTGGTGGGCATCGTCCTGCTGGCCGGCGTGCCGTGGACCCGGCCGGCCCCGGCCGAGCCCAGCACCACCCGCCGGCCGGCCCACAGCCGCTGGCGGATGCTGCTCAACACCGCCCCGTTCGCAGCACCGGCCGTGGTGGAGGTGGTCGGCTGGGACCAGGGGGTGGAGGTCAACCCCGTCCCCGTCCTCGTCGTCTGGGCGGTGCTGCTGGTGCTGGCCTCCATCCGCACCCGCGTGCTGGCCCTCGACGGCGAGCGGGCGTGGGCGGCGGTGCGCTCCCAGGCCCGCCGGTACGAGGCCCTGGCGGTGAACTCCTCCGACGCCGTCGTCGTGGTCGACCGGGCCGGCCGGCTGACCACCGGGTCACGCTCGCTGGCCGACCTGCTCGGCCGGCCCGCCGACGCCGGCCGGTCGCTGCTGCGGCTGCTGGGCGCGGTGGGCATCGACCCGGCCGCCGTCCTCGCCGTGCTGCAGGGGGCCGCCGCGCAGCCCGGGACGCCGGTCGAGCTCGAGCTGTGCGGTACCCGCTCCTCCGGCGGCACCGTCTGGCTGGGCGGGCGGGCGGTCGACCTGCACGCCGACCCCGACGTCGCCGGCACCGTGGTCAGCGTCTACGACATCACCGCCCGCAAGCTCGCCGAGCGGGAGCTCTCCCACCAGGCCTTCCACGACGGGCTGACCGGGCTGGCCAACCGGTCGCTGTTCCTGGACCGCGCCGAGCAGGCCCTGCGCCGCGCCCGGTGGTCCGGCGCCCCGCCGATCGTGCTGTGCCTGGACCTCGACGGGTTCAAGGACGTCAACGACAGCCTGGGCCACCTGGCCGGCGACGAGTTGCTGCGCACCGTGGCCAGCCGCCTGCGCCGGACGGTCCGGGACGCGGACACGGTGGCCCGGCTGGGCGGGGACGAGTTCGCCGTCCTGGTGGGCGACGCGTCCGGCGGGCTGCCCGCGGCGGCCGCGCTCGCCGACCGGCTGCTGGCGGAGATCGGGCAGCCGATCGACCTCGACGGCCAGCGGGTGTCGGTGGCCGCCAGCATCGGCATCGTGGTGGCCGAGCCGCAGGCGACCCCGCTGGCGGTGTTCCGGGACGCCGACATCGCGATGTACCGGGCCAAGACCGCCGGCCGGGCGCGGTGGGTGGTCTTCGACCCGGGGATGCGCGCCGAGGAGCTGGCGCGGATCGAGCTCGAGCGTGACCTCGCCGGGGCGCTGGCTGCGGGGCAGTTGCGGCTGGTCTACCAGCCGGTGGTGGACCTGCGCACCGAGCGGGTCGTGGGCTTCGAGGCGCTGCTGCGCTGGGACCACCCGCGGCTGGGCGCGGTCGGGCCGGACCGGTTCGTCCCGGTGGCCGAGGACGCCGGGCTGATCGTGCCGATCGGCCGCTGGGCGCTCGCCGAGGCCACCCGCACCGCCGCCCGATGGCAGCGGGCGCACCCGTCTCCGGCCCCGATCACGATGGCGGTCAACGTCTCGGCGCGGCAGCTGTCCGGCGGCGCGCTGGTCCAGCACGTCGCCGAGGCGCTGGCGGAGAGCGGGCTGCCGGCGTCCTCCCTGGTGCTCGAGGTCACCGAGACCGCCCTGGTCACCGACCCGGACTCGGTCGCCGAGCGGCTCGGCGAGCTGCGGGCGCTCGGCGTCCGGCTCGCGCTGGACGACTTCGGCACCGGCTACTCGTCGTTGAGCTACCTGCACCAGTTCCCCGTGGACATCCTCAAGATCGACCGCTCGTTCGTCGCCCTGCTCGACGGCCCGGACGACGACGCCGCCATCGTGCACGGGCTGGTGCAGCTCGGCCGCCGGCTGCGGCTGGAGGTGGTCGCCGAGGGCGTGGAGACGGCGGCGCAGCGCGACCGGCTGCGCGCCGAGCGGTGCCACCTGGCCCAGGGCCACCTGTTCGCCGCGCCGCTGGAGGCCGGTGACGCCGAGCTGCTGCTCCTGGAGCGGGCCCGGCCGTCCGCCCCCTCGGGGGTCTAGCGGAGCGCGGCCGCGGCCGCCGCCCGCAGCCGCCCGGCCAGCTCCGCCTCGGCGGCGGCGTCGGTGCGGACGACGACGACCCGCGGCCCACCGGCCGACAGCGCCGCGGCGAGCTGGTCGGGGTCGCTGACCGCGGTGGCCGCCCAGCCCAGCGCCCGGGCCACGGCGACCAGGTCGCGGCCGTGCGGCGTGCCGAACACCCGGCGGTAGGTCCCGGCGTACCGCGGCTGCCCGGGCTCCAGCTGGGCGAAGATGCCGCCGCCGTCGTTGTCGGGGACGACGACGGTCAGGTCCGGCCGGGGCTCGCCCTCGCCCAGCAGCAGGCCGGTCAGGTCGTGCAGGAACGTCAGGTCGCCCATCAGCGCGAACGCCGGTCCACCACCGGCGCCCTGGTGCGCCAGCGCGGCCCCGACCGCGGTGGAGATCGTGCCGTCGATCCCCGCGACGCCGCGGTTGGCCAGCACGATCACCCCCGGCCGCGGCGCGGCGAGCCGGTCCACGTCGCGCACCGGCGTCGAGGAGCCCAGCACCAGCAGCGCGCCGGCCGGCAGGGCGGCCACCAGGTCCCGGGCCAGCCGGGCGGCGGTGGGCCGCCGCACGGCGGGGTCGTCGAGCACCGCGTCGACCGCCGCGCCCACCCGGGCGGCGGCGTCGGCCCAGGTGGCGGCCCACCCGTCGGCCGCGGCCGACCGCGCCGGGGCGCCGCGGAGCGCCGGCGCGGGGTCCAGGTGCGCGCTGCCGACCAGCGCGCTGCCCCGGCCAGGGTCGGCCCAGCGCGGGGTGGGGGCGTAGGCCTCCACGGCCACCTCGGGGTCGGCGAGCAGGGCGGACACGGGACGGGACAGCGTCACCCGGCCGACGACGAGCACCCGGTCGGGGCGGTGCTCCGCCAGCCAGTCCGCCGCGCCGAGCAGCAGCGCCGGGCCGCGCACCGCGCCGGCCGCGCCCCACGCGCCGCTGCTGGGCTCGGCCAGCACCGGCCAGCCCCGCTGGTCGGCGACGATCGCGGCCACCCGGCCGACCGCCGGCGGGGCGTCCCCGGCGACCACGAGCGTGCGGGCGCTGCCGATCGGGTCGACGCCCGCCCCGGGCGAGCGGGCCGGCCCGCGCTCGGCCGGCGCGGTCCACGGCGCGCCGCCGGGGCGGCCGGCGAACGGGCCGTCGAGCGGCGCCGGGCGCTGGGGGTCGTCGGGCATCAGCGGCTCGCGCAGGGCCAGGTTGAGGTGCACCGGGCCGGGGTCCCCGGACAGGTCGCCCCGCGCGACGATCAGCGCCTTGGCCACCGCGGACCGCCAGTAGCGGTTCTGCGCCGCCTCCCGGCCCTCCTCCGGCACGCCGACGTCGGCGGCCCAGCGCACCGCCCGCCCGTACAGCCCGGGCTGCTCGATGGTCTGGTTGGCGCCGGTGGACCGCAGCTCCGGCGGGCGGTCGGCGGTCAGCGCCAGCAGCGGGACCCCGCTGGCGTCGGCCTCCAGCACGGCCGCGTGCAGGTGGGCGGTCGCCGTCCCGGAGGTGGTGAGCACCGGCACCGGCCGGCCGGAGGCGCGGGCCAGGCCGAGGGCGAGGAAGGCCGCGGTGCGCTCGTCGATCCGCACGTGCAGCCGCAGCCGGCCGGCTCCCTCCGCGTCGGCCAGCGCGACGGCGACCGGCGCCGACCGGGAGCCGGGGGCGAGGACGGCGTCGGTCACACCGCCGCGGAGCAGCTCGTCGACCAGCACCCGGCCGAAGGCGGTGGCGGGGTTCACGCGGCCCGCACCGCGGCCAGGCGCGCCCGCCAGCGCTCCTCGGTCGACGGGTCGGCGGCCGTGTCGGCCAGCCGGTCGGGCACCGGCCGACCCACGGGCAGCGCGCCGTCGACCGGCAGCAGCGGCTGACCGCAGACGTCGGCGGTGAACAGCGCGACCGTGGCCAGGCCGCAGGCGAAGGGCAGCTCGGGCAGCGCCGCGGCCAGCGCCACCCCGGCGGCGATCCCGACCGAGCTCTCCAGCGCGGAGGACACCACGCAGGGCAGGCCGTGCGCCTCGGCCACCTGCAGCGCGGCCCGCACCCCGCCGAGCGGCTGGACCTTGAGGACGACGACGTCCGCGGCGTCCCGCAGGTCCACCCGCCGCGGGTCCGGCGCGCGGCGCACCACCTCGTCCGCGGCGACCCGCACGTCCACCCGGCGGCGCAGCGCGGCGAGCTCCTCGATCGTGGCGCACGGCTGCTCGGCGTACTCCAGGCCCACCCGGTCCAGCTCCCGCAGCCGGGCGGCCGCGGTGTCGACGTCCCAGGCGGCGTTGGCGTCCACCCGGATCCCGCCGTCCGGGCCGAGCGCGTCACGCACCGCCTCGACCCGGGCGAGGTCGTCGGCGGCGCTCTGCCCGGGCTCGGCGACCTTCACCTTCGCGGTGCGGCAGCCCGACGCCCGGACGATGCGGTGCGCCCGCTCCGGGTCGACAGCGGGGACGGTGACGTTGACCGGCACGCTCGCCCGCACCGGGTCCGGCCAGCCGTCCTCGGCGGCCTCGGCGGCCGCGGCCCACCAGCGGCGGCTCTCGGCGACGTCGTAGTCCCAGAACGGGGAGAACTCGCCCCAGCCGGCCGGCCCGCGCACCAGCACGCCGTCGCGCACGTCGATGCCGCGGAACCGGGTGCGCAGGGGCACGCGGTAGACGTGCGTCTCCAGCGCCGGCCCGGCGCCGCCGGCTGCCGGGGCGGTCACGGCGCCAGCGTAGATCGCCGCGTCGGAGGGCCTCCGGGCGCGCAGTAGCCTGACTCCTCGTGGCCCGGCAGCTGACCCTCGTGCCGGCGCCGCCCCCCGAGGCCGCCGGTGCGGCGCTGACCACCGTGTGGCCGGCCCTGCGCCGCAGCCTGGACGGCGACGCCCCGCTGGCCGTCCTCCCCGCCGCTCCCGGCCCGGCCGCCGCGGCCCGCGGGGTGCTGCGCCCCGACGAGCCGCTGGAGCCCGGCACCGACCTGGTCGTGGTCACCTCCGGCTCCACGGGCGGCGCGAAGGGCGTCCTGCTGTCCGCCGGAGCGCTGCGGGCGTCGGCCGCGGCCACCGAGCACCGGCTGGGCGGGCCGGGCAGCTGGCTGCTGATGCTCCCGCCGTCCGCCGTCGGCGGACTGCAGGTGCTGGCCCGCAGCGCGCTCGCCGGCCGCGTGCCGGCCGTGCTGGAGCGCGGCGAGCCGCTGGCCGCGGCGGTGGCGCGGCTGCCCGCGGGCGACCGCCGGTACACCTCGGTGGTCCCCACCCAGCTGCGGCGCCTCCTGGCCACCGACCCGGAGGCGCTGGCCTCCTTCGACGCGGTGCTCGTCGGCGGCGCGGCCACCGACGCCCCGCTGCTGGACGCCGCCCGGGCGGCCGGGGTCCGGGTGCTGACGACGTACGGGATGAGCGAGACCGCCGGTGGCTGCGTCTACGACGGCCGGCCCCTGGACCGGGTCACGGTGCGGGTGGACGAGGGCGTCGAGCTGTCCGGTCCGGTGCTCGCGCACGGCTACCGGCTCGACCCGGCGGCGACCGCGGCGGCGTTCGTCCCGGACCCGGACGGCAGCACCTGGTTCCGCACCCGGGACGCCGGGGCGCTGGACCGCGACGGCCGGCTCACCGTGCACGGCCGGCTCGACGACGTGGTGGTCACCGGCGGCGTGAACGTGTCCCCGCAGGCGGTCGAGGCGGCGCTGCGCGCGCACCCCGCGGTGGCCGACGCCGTGGTCGCCGGCCTGCCCGACCCGGAGTGGGGGCAACGGGTCGTCGCCGTCGTCGTCCCCGCGCCCGGCGCCGACCCGCAGCTCGCGGACCTGCGGGCGTGGGTGGCCGGACGGCTCGGCGGGCCCGCCGCGCCACGGGAGCTGCACCGGGTCGACGCCGTCCCCACCCTGCACACCGGCAAGCCCGACCGCCGGGCCGTGCTGCGCGACCTGACCCGAGGAGCCCGCTAGTGGCCACCCCCGCCCAGTGGCTGGAGGGCGCCCGCCCCCGCACGCTGCCGGCCGCCCTGGCGCCGGTGTTCGTCGGCACCGGCGCGGCCGCGGCCCTCGACGGGTTCCGGCCGGCGCCCGCCCTGCTGGCGCTGCTGGTCGCGCTGGCCCTGCAGGTGGCGGTCAACTACGCCAACGACTACTCCGACGGCCGGCGCGGCACCGACGCCGACCGGGTGGGGCCGATGCGGCTGGTCGGCTCCGGCGCGGCGACCCCGCGGCAGGTGCTGGTCGCCGCCGTCCTCGCGTTCGCCGTCGCCGCGGGAGCCGGGCTGGCGCTCGCCGCGCTGTCCAGCTGGTGGCTGGTCGCCGTCGGCGCCGTGTCGATCCTCGCCGCCTGGACCTACACCGGCGGGCCCATCCCCTACGGCTACCGGGCGCTGGGCGAGGTGTTCGTCTTCGTCTTCTTCGGCCTGGTCGCCGTGGTGGGGACGACGTTCGCCCAGACCCGCTCGCTGGACGGGCTGGCCTTCGCCGCCGCGGTGCCGATCGGACTGTGCTCGACGGCGCTGCTGGTGGTGAACAACCTGCGGGACGTGCACGGGGACGCCGCCGTCGGGAAGCGGACCCTGGCCGTGCTCCTCGGTGAGGCCCGCACCCGTGTCCTCTACACCGCGCTGCTGGCCGTCGTGTTCCTCGGCGTGGCGCTGATCGGGATCGCCCGGCCGTGGGCGCTGCTGGGGCTGCTCGCCGTCCCGCTGGCGCTGCCGCCGGTGCGGACCGTGCTGTCCGGCGGCCGCGGGCCGGTGCTGATCGGCGCGCTCCAGGGCACCGGCCGGCTCACCCTGGCCACCGGCGTGCTGCTGGCGATCGGTCTCGCCCTCAGTTGACGGCTCCCCTGTCCGGCCATGTTGGCCAACATGGCCGGACGGGGCCGTCAGGCGCCGTCGGAACCGGCGAGCTCGGCGCGGATCCGCTCCTTGCGCTCCGCGCGGGCCACGATCGCCGCGGTGAGCCGCGCGCGGAGCGGGCGCAGCACCAGGTAGGAGATCGGCAAGGCCAGCAGCAGCCCGAACAGGAAGGCCGGCGGGCCGGGGAGCCCGGCGACCCAGATCACCGCGACCAGGACGGCGAGGATCCCCAGCCGGGCCAGGGTGTAGAGCACGAGCGTCGGCACCAGCGCCGGCGCGGCGGTGGTGGAGGTGGTTCCGGTCGGCTCAGCCATGTCGGCCTTCCCACTTCGTCGAGAGCACAACGGTCGTCCGGGTGCGGGCGACGCCCCGGAGCCTGTTCAACGCGCTGATGGTGTCCTCCAGTGCCGGGATGTCCGCCACACGCACCTTGAGGACGTACCCCTCGCTGCCGGCCACCCGCCAGCAGTCCTCCACCGAGGGCAGCTCCGCCATCGCCTGCTCCAGCCCGGTGTCGTCGACCTGGTCGCTCTCGATCACGCCCACCAGCGCGGTCACCCCCAGGCCCACCGCGGCGGGGTCCACCACGGCCCGGTACCCGGTGATGACACCGGCGGCCTCGAGCTTGCCCACCCGCTCGTGCACCGAGGGGGCCGAGAGCCCCACCTGGCGGGCGAGCTCGGCCCAGCTGGCCCGCCCGTTCCTGCGCAGCAGGTCGATCAACTGCTGGTCCACCGCGTCGATGACGCCCTCCGGCTGCTCGTGCCGACGGCGGCGCGCCGGGGCGCCGCGGGCCGGTCCGTCGGGGGACGGCGGCGCTCGTCTGTGGTTGTCTGTGGATCGGCTGGGAGAAGCCGTATCACCCGACCCGATTATCCCTCCGGACGTACATTGGTTGTGGACGAGGGGGGTGGCCGGATGGTCTTCGTGGTGATGCTGGTGATCGCGGTGGCCGCGGTCGTGCTCGTGATGCGCGCGGCGGCCGCGCAGGGTGGCGGCGGCGGTGGGGGCTTCGGCGGCGTCAGCCGGCCTCGCGCGCCCCGGCGTCCCCGTCCGCCGCAGGGGCGCCCGCTCGCGCCCGACGACGACCCGGACTTCCTGCGCGAGCTGGAGCGGCGCACCCGCCGCGACGACGGCTCCCCCGCCTGAGGAAGGACCCCTCCCCGCCCTGACCGTGCGCCGGGCGGGCCCTGGGAGGGGGTTCTCCGTCACGCGGCGAACAGCCGCTGCCACACCGACCGGCGGCGGGCCGACGGCTGCTCGACCGGCTGCGGCGCTTCCGGGACGGCGCCCTGCCCCTCGGCCTCGGTGCCGCCCGGCCAGCCGAGACCGGTGCCCTCCGCAGGGTCGCCGGGCCAGCCGAGGCCGCCCTGCCCGACGACGTGCCGGGACCCGCCGTCCTCCGGCTGGGGAGCGCGCTGCCGCAGCGCCGCGGCGACGATCGGGTGCACGCCGGCCCCGTCGTCGGCGGCGTGCCTACCCACGGTGGTCACCACGTCCGGTCATGCCGGTCAGGATGGCATGCCATCCTGACCGTGGAGGGCAGTGACGACCCGAGGACGGCCCCGCTGCAGGGTCCCGCCGCGAGCCTGCGAGTGGTGGGGGGCAGTGGGGTCCTTCTTCAGCTGACCCCGGCGTAGCTGTGCAGGCCGGTGGACACGAGGTTCACGTACAGCAGGTTGAAGACCATCACCGCGAGCCCGACCACGTTCACCCAGGCGGAGGGGCGGCCGCGCCAGCCCGACGTCGTGCGGGCGTGCAGGTAGGCCGCGTACACGACCCAGGCGATGAACGCCCAGGTCTCCTTCGGGTCCCAGCCCCAGAACCGGCCCCACGCGCTCTCCGCCCAGATCGCCCCGGCGATGACCGCGAAGGTCCAGATCGGGAAGCCGAAGACGGCCGTCCGGTGCGCGGTGCGGTCCAGCGCCGCCGCCGACGGCAGCCGGTCCAGCAGCGACGGGGCCGCGGCGCCGGTGGCGACCCGGGCGTCCCGGCGGCTGCGCACCAGGTACAGCACGCTGGCGATGCCGCTGACGAAGAAGATGCCGAAGCCCAGGGTCGCCGTCGAGACGTGCACGGCCAGCCAGCTCGACCGCAGGGCCGCCACCAGCGGGCCGGCCTCGGTGTAGAGGAACAGGCCGATGAGGACCATCGACACGACCACCGGGGCCAGCACGAACACGCCGATGTGGCGCAGCACCGGCGCGCGCACCGCCAGCACCGCGTACGCGACGACGGCGACGAGCACCACCGCGGTGGCGAACTCGTACATGTTGCCCCAGGGCAGCCGGTCGGTGGCCAGCCCGCGGGCCACGAGGACGCCGGCGTGCGCCAGCGCACCGAGCACGGTGAGCGCCATGGCGAGCAGCCCCAGGCGGCGGGCCCGCGGGGGCTCCCCCGCCGTCCCCCCGTCGGCGGGCTCGTCGACCGGCGCGCCGCCGGCGCCGACGAGCTGCCGGGCCTGGGCCCGGGCCGGCCGGCCGAAGGCCAGCTCGGCGCAGAAGGCCACCACGGCCAGGGAGTACAGGGCCACCGCGACCGAGAACAGGGTGTCGGACAGCGCGGCGAGCTGCTCTTCGGTCACGACGGCGGGGTCTCCTCGGTGGACGGTGACGGCGGGCCCGCTGCGGCCCGGGTGGCCAGGGCGGCCCCGACCTCGTCGGACAGCGCGGCGAACCGCGGGCCGGTCTCGGCGCTCCCCCGGGTCAGCGAGCCGATCGACAGCACGGTACCCCCGCCCTCGGGGCCCGGCCCGACCCGGGCGAACACGCGCTCCCGGCGCACCAGCAGCATCCCGAGCAGGCCCACCAGCACGGCGATGGACGCGCCGAGCACGTAGACCTGGCCGGGGTCGTGCGACAGCTGCAGCGCCGCGTACTCGGCGTAGCCGCTGAAGGTGACCACGGTGCCGTCGGGCAGCGTGGTGGACTCCCCGGCCCGCAGGTTGGCCGCGCCCACCCGGGTGAGCAGCTCCCGGTCGATCTGGGTCTGGTCCAGCGAGTACACCGACTGCGGCAGCCCGGAGTCCAGGCCCAGGTAGCCGGAGTAGACGACGATCGCGACCTGCGGGTCCAGCGGTCGCGGGTCGACCGAGGTGAGGACCCCGCCCGAGACGAGGCCGGTGGGGGCGAAGAACCCCTCGATGCCCAGCTGGTCGGTCCGGCCCGCGCCCAGGTCGGGGAGCTTGAGCGCGCCCTGGCTGGCCATCGTGGCGGTGTCGGCGGGCAGGAACGGCGCGGACAACCCGGTGAACGCCGTCCCGTCGGGCAGGGTCACGTCGAAGGTGGGGCTGAACCCGTGGCCGGTGACGTACACCCGGTCGCCGTCCACCCGCAGCGGGTCGTTGACCCCGATGGTCTCCCGGGAGGCGCCGCTGTCCCCGGCCGGGCCGTAGGTGATGTCGGCGGTGTACGAGGACGCGGTCAGGTCCTCCTCGTACTCGGCCTCGAAGTCGGTGAGGTCGACGCACAGGTCGGAGAGGTCACCGCTGTCGACCAGCGGACCGGAGCGGTGGGTGTCGTACTGCTGGAAGGAGTTGCAGAACCCCTGGCCCTCGGTGACCAGGATGCTGCCCTCGTACCCCCACAGCTTCCCGCCGGCCAGCCCCACGAGCAGCGCCAGCAGCGACAGGTGGAACAGCACGTTGCCGGTCTCGCGCAGGTACCCCTTCTCCGCGGCCACCTCCGGCCCGTGCCTGCCGTCCCGGCGGGCCACCCGGTAGCGGCGGACCCGCAGCTCCTCCTCGACCACGTCCAGCGCCACCGGCCCGGGCAGCGGGGTGGGGAACGCGGCGTTGTCCGGCAACCGGTGCAGGTGGCGGGGCGCCGCCGGCGGCGGCTGGAACAGCGCCCGGGCGTGCTCCACCGCGCGCGGCAGCACGCAGCCGATCAGCGAGATGAACAGCAGCAGGTAGATCGCGGCGAACCACGGCGAGCTGAAGACGTCGAACAGGAAGAGCCGGTCCAGCCACGGCGCGAGCGTCGGGTGGTCGGCGAAGTACTGGCTGACGCTGTTCTGCGACAGCGACCGCTGCGGCAGCAGCGACCCCGGGATGGAGGCCACCGCGAGCAGGAACAGCAGCACCAGCGCGGTGCGCATCGCGGTGAGCTGGCGCCACCAGCGCAGCAGCCGGGTGAGCAGCCGGCGGCCGGCCGACGGCCGGGACGGCGGGGGCGGCGCAGAGGACGACCGCGCCGGCGCGGTCGTCGTCACAGCCCCTCCTCGCCGGCGCTCGTCGGCGCTGTGCCGGGTCGTGCTGTGCTCATCGGTGACCTCGCGAGCTCGGTCACAGGAAGGACTCGCCGAGGCCCGCGGCGGCGATCCAGCCGCGCAGCCACTGCATCGCCTCGGTCCATGCGCCGGTGACCAGCAGCAGCCCGACCAGCACCAGGACGGCGCCACCGAACCGGGTGACCGCGCGGGCGTGCCGGCGCAGGAACGACGTCGCCCCCACCGCCCAGCGCGCCCCCAGCGCGACGACGACGAACGGCACGCCCAGGCCCAGGCAGTAGGCGAGGCCGAGGAACGCGCCGCGGCCGGCGGTGGCCTCGACGAACGCCAGGCTCTGCACCGCGGAGAGGGTCGGCCCGAGGCACGGCGTCCAGCCCAGGCCGAACACCACGCCGAGCAGCGGGGCGCCGGCCAGGCCCACCGCCGGGCGGACCGCCAGCCGCTTGGTCCGCTGCAGCACCGGCAGCCAGCCCAGGAAACCCAGCCCGACCACGACGGTGACCACGCCCATGACCCGGGTGATGACGTCGTTGTGCTCCATCAGCAGCCGCCCCAGCCCCCCGACGGCGGTGCTCAGCGCGACGAAGACGACGGTGAAGCCGAGGACGAACAGCAGCGCGCCGAGCACCATCCGGCCGCGGGGGGACCGCTCGTCGACCGCCGGGCGCACCGCCGTCGCCACCGCGCCGCCCGGGCCGGCCGGCACGGGAGCGGCGCTCGGGGCACCGGCGCCGACCAGGCCGGTGACGTAGGACAGGTAGCCGGGCACCAGCGGCAGCACGCAGGGCGAGGCGAAGCTGATCAGCCCGGCCAGCGCGGCGACGGCGGCCGCGACCAGCAGCGGGCCGTCGGTGACGAGACCGGTGATGCCGTCGTCCACCTCAGGCCTCCCCGATCAGCTGCTGCAGCACGGTGCGCAGGTCGTCCTGGCGCACCTCACCGGTGTACACCGCGGCGACCCGGTTCTCCCGGTCCAGCACGATCGTGGACGGGATCGCCGTCGCCGGGTAGTCCCGGAACGCCAGCGCCACCTCGCCCTTGGGGTCGTAGAGCGAGGGGAAGGTGATCGCCCTGCTCTCCAGGAAGGCCGTCGCGAGCTGCTCGGTGTCCTTGACGTTGAGGCCGAGGAACTGCACACCGTCGTCGGCGACCTCGGTGTAGACCTCCTGGAACTGCGGCGTCTCCACCCGGCAGGGCGGGCACCAGGAGCCCCAGAAGTTGAGCACCGCGATGTCGCCGGCCAGCGAGCCGGAGGTGAACTCCTCGCCGGTGAGCAGGGTGCCGGAGAACTCCGGGGCGGTCTGCCGCTCGGCGTCGGCGATCACCTCGCCGGCCGGCGTGCCGGCGACGAAGCGGAACTCCCCGCCGTTGTTCACGTCGACGGCGTCCGACCCGGTGCTGCAGCCGGTCAGCGCGGCCAGCGCCAGGACGGCGGTGAGCAGGGCCCGCGCCCTACGCACCGGGCACCGCGTCGGGGTCGGTCGCCCCGGCCGGCTCGGCGTAGTCCAGCCGGACGAACCGGTCGCCGTCGTAGGTGAGCGAGGTGACGCTGGCCAGGCCGCACTGCCGGCGGCGCGGGTCGTGCACGTACCGGCGGGCCTCCATGTGCAGCCTCAGGGTCCAGATCGGCAGCTGGTGGCTGACGAGCACCGCCTCGTGCCCGCGCGCGGCGTCCCGGGCCGCCTCGACCGCGCCGAGCATCCGGGCGGCGATCTCGACGTAGGGCTCCCCCCACGACGGCCGGAACGGGTTCCGGAGCAGCCACCAGTTGGCCGGCCGGCGCAGCGCACCGTCCCCGACGCCGAACGTCTTGCCCTGGAACGAGTTGCCGGCCTCGATCAGCCGGTCGTCGGTGCCGATCGGCAGGCCGAGGGTCTCCGCGATCGGCCGGGCCGTCTGCTGGGCCCGCTCCAGCGGGCTGGACACCAGGTGCGTGACGTCCTTGCCGGCGAACCACTCCCCCGCCGTGAGCGCCATCGCCTCCCCGGTCACCGACAGCCGGAAGCCGGGCAGCCGGCCGTAGAGGATGCCGTCGGGGTTGTGCACCTCGCCGTGCCGCAGCAGGTGGACGACGGTCCGCTCGGTCACGATGTCCTCCGGTTCGCTCCGCGGGCCGCTCCGCTCCTCGCTGCGATGCTCACGCCCCTGTCCGCTCACGGGGAGAGCTCCTGGGCGTCGTAGGACTCGGGTGACGGGGCGGGCCCGCCCTGCGCCGCAGCGGCCGCGCGTGCGGCGCCGGGGAGTGCCGCGAGCACGTGCCCGACCGCGTCGTCGTCCAGGGCGGCGCTGACGAACCACGCCTCGAACGCCGACGGGGGCAGGTAGACGCCCTGCGCCAGCATCGAGTGGAAGAAGGCCGTGTGCGCGGCGACGTCCTGGCTGCGGGCGTCGTCGTAGTCGCGCACCTGCCGCTCGTCGGGGACGAAGAAGACCGAGAACATGTTGCCGGCCTGCTGCACCCGGTGCGGCACCCCCGCCGAGTACAGCGCGGCGCCGGCGGCACCGCGCAGGGTGGCCGCGACCTCGTCGCAGCGGGCGTAGACCTCGTCGGTGCACAGCCGCAGGGTGGTCAGCCCGGCGGCCACCGCGACCGGGTTCCCGGCGAGCGTGCCCGCCTGGTAGACCGGCCCGGCCGGGGCCAGCTGGTCCATCACCTCGGCCCGGCCGCCGAACGCCGCCGCGGGCATGCCGCCGCCCATCACCTTGCCGAAGGTGAACAGGTCGGCGTCGACCGGGTCGAGGCCGTACCAGCCGGAGCGGGAGACCCGGAAACCGGTCATCACCTCGTCGAGCACCAGCAGCGCGCCGTGCGCGGCGGTGATCCGGCGCAGCGCGGCGTTGAAGCCGTCCAGCGGCGGGACGACGCCCATGTTGCCGGCCGCCGCCTCGCTGATCACGCAGGCGATCTGCTCCCCGCGCTCGGCGAACACCGCCTCGACCGCGGTCACGTCGTTGTAGGGCAGCACGACCGTGTCGGCGGCGGCGCCGGTGGTGACGCCGGGGGTGTCCGGCAGCCCGAGGGTCGCCACCCCGGAGCCCGCGGAGGCCAGCAGCGCGTCGACGTGGCCGTGGTAGCAGCCGGCGAACTTCACCACCAGCGGGCGGCCGGTGACCCCGCGGGCCAGCCGGACGGCGGACAGCACGGCCTCGGTGCCGGAGTTGACCAGCCGCACCCGCTCGACCGGCGCGATCCGGCCGGCGATCTCCTCGGCCAGGTCGACCTCACCGGCGGTAGGTGTGCCGAAGGTGAACCCCCGCCGGGCCGCCTCGGTCACCGCGGCCACCACCTCGGGGTGGGCGTGCCCGAGGATCATCGGGCCCCAGGAGGCCACGAGGTCGACGTACCGGCGGCCGTCGGCGTCGGTCAGCCAGGCGCCGGACCCCTGCGTCATGAACCGCGGGGTGCCGCCGACGGCCCGGAAGGCGCGCACCGGCGAGTTGACCCCGCCCGGCGTCACCCGCCCGGCCCGCTCGAACAGCCGCGCCGACACGGGCGCCTCGTAGGCGTACGGCTCGCTCACGCTCTCACTCTCCCAGGCGTGCCTGTGTGGCTCGCGACGTACTGGAACGGCCCCGCTGCAGGGGCCCGACACGAGCTCGCGGGTGTCGGGGCCAGGCCCCGTCCAGAGGCTCGCCCTGAGCTTGCGAGGGGTGAGGAGGACGGGGTCCTTCCACCTTCTTCAGCGGAGCCAGCGGGCGGCCTCGACCGCCCAGTAGGTGAGCACCGACCCGGCGCCGGCCCGGCGGATCGCGGTGAGCGTCTCCAGGACGGCCCGCCGCCGGTCCACCCAGCCGTGCGCCGCGGCGGCCTCGACCATCGCGTACTCGCCGCTCACCTGGTACGCGCTGACCGGGACGTCGACGGCGTCGGCGACCCTCGCGACGATGTCCAGGTAGGGCAGCGCCGGCTTGACCATGACCGCGTCGGCGCCCTCGGCGAGGTCCTGCGCGACCTCCCGCAGCGCCTCGTCGGCGTTCGGCGGGTCCATCTGGTAGGTCGAGCGGTCACCGAACTGCGGCGCGCCCTCGGCGGCCTCCCGGAACGGGCCGTAGAAGCCGGAGGCGTACTTGGCCGCGTAGGCCAGGATCGGCGTCTCGGTGGACGCGGCGCTGTCCAGCCCGGCGCGGATCGCCGCGACCTGGCCGTCCATCATCCCGCTGGGCGCGATGACGTGCGCCCCGGCCTGCGCCTGGGCGATCGCGACGGCGGCGTACCGGTCCAGGGTCGGGTCGTTGTCCACGACCATCGCCCCGCCCTGCCCCCGGAGCGGACCCCTGGCCGGGGTGACCACGCCGCAGTGCCCGTGGTCGGTGTACTCGCACAGGCACAGGTCGGCCATCAGCACCAGCGCGTCGCCGAGGTCGGCCCGCAGCTGCTGCAGCGCCACGTTGACCACGCCGTCGGCGGCGTCGGCCTGCGAGCCGACCGGGTCCTTCTCCGCCGGGATGCCGAACAGCATCAGGCCGCTGATCCCGGCCTCGGCCGCCTCGTGCGCGGCCTTCCGCAGCGACTCCTGGGTGTGCTGGACGACGCCGGGCATCGAGCTGATCGGCTGCGGTTCGGCGAGGCCCTCCTTGACGAACACCGGCAGGACCAGGTCGGCCGGGGCGAGCCGGGTCTGCGCCGTCCAGCGGCGCATCGCCGGGGTCGACCGCAGCCGGCGGCCCCGGGCGAAGCCCGGGGCCGACCCGCCCTGCTGCCCCCCGCCCACACCACCCCGACCGGCGGTCACTTGGTGTCCCCGCCCTCCGCCTCGGCCCGGCGGGCCAGGGCGAACTCGGCGAGCGCGTCGACCAGCGGGCCGACGGCGGCCGTCTCCGGCTGCACGTCCACGCGCAGGCCGAACTCGGTGGCGCTGGCCGCCGTCGCCGGGCCGATCACCGCGACGACCGTCTTGGCGTGCGGCTTGCCGGCGATGCCGACCAGGTTGCGCACCGTGCTCGAGGAGGTGAAGCAGACGGCGTCGAAGCCGCCGCCCTTGATCGCCTCGCGCACCGCCGCCGCCGGCGGCGCCGCCCGGACGGTGCGGTAGGCGGTGACGTCGTCGATCTCCCAGCCGCGTTCCTTCAGGCCCGCGGCGAGGGTCTCGGTGGCGATGTCGGCGCGGGGCAGCAGCACCCGGTCGATCGGGTCGAACACGTCGTCGTAGGGCGGGAAGTCCGCCAGCAGGCCCTCGCTGGACTGCTCACCGGTGGGCACCAGCTCCGGCGCGATGCCGAAGTCGCGCACCGCCTGGGCGGTCTGCTCGCCGACGCAGGCGACCTTGACCCCGGCGAAGGCGCGGGCGTCCAGGCCGAGCTCGACGAACTTCTCCCGCACCGCGCGGACGGCGTTGGTGGAGGTGAACACGATCCAGCCGTACCGGCCGGTGACCAGGCCCTTCACGGCGCGGTCCATCTGCGCGGGGCTGCGCGGCGGCTCGACGGCGATGGTGGGCACCTCGACGGGGACGGCGCCGTAGGCGCGCAGCCGGTCGCTCATCTCGCCGGCCTGCTCCTTGGTGCGCGGCACCAGCACCCGCCAGCCGAACAGCGGCCGGCTCTCCCACCAGGAGAGCTTGGCGCGCTTGTCCACCGCCGAGCCGACGCTGACCACGACCGGGCCGGCCAGGCTGTCCAGCCCGGCGCTCTTCTCGGCGACGGCGGCGAGCTTGGCGGCGACGCTCTTCTGCGACGTGCCGCTGCCCTCGGTGGTCACCAGGACCGGCGTGCTGCCGGACAGGCCGCCCTCGGCCAGCCCGGCGGCGACGGTCGGCAGCTGGTCCGCGGTCGCCTGCAGCACCAGGGTGGCGCCGGTGCGGGCGGCCGCGGCGGCGAGCGCGCCCAGGTCGGCCGGGGACTCGGTGCCCGGGCGCAGGTCGGCGGTCAGCGACGTGCTCCCGGGCGCGACCCCGCCGTACGCCGGGACGGCGGTGCTCACCGCGACGCCCGGGACGACGTCGAACGGGATGCTGGTGCGGGTGACCGCCAGCGCCTCCTTGACCACGGCGTCGCTGGTGAACGGGTCGCCGGCGACCAGCCGGACGACGACGCCGCCGGTCTTGGCGGCGGTGACGGCCGCCTTCGCGACCTCGGCGGGCTCGCCGGTGGCCGGCGTCAGCTCGAGGTCCGGGTTGGCCTCGCGGACGGCGTCCTGCACCGCCGTGGACACGTCGGGGTCGACGAGGACGGCGTCGGCGCCGGCGATCGCGGCCGAGGCCCGGGCGGTGAGCAGCTCGGGATCGCCGGGCCCGGCGCCCACGAAGACGACGGTGCCCTTCCGGCCGGTGTTCTGCTTGCGTGAGCGCGTCATCGCGTGCTCCTGTTCCTGCCCCCTGGCGGGGGTCGCTGCGGGTGGTGCCGGACGAGTGGGGGGTGGGGTGGGCCGGGTGGACGGCGCTGCTGCCCGCCGGGAGGCGGTCACCGGGGACCGGCCATGAGCGCGGCGGCGCCGCGGTCGAGCAGCTCCGCGGCGAGCTGCCGGCCCAGGTCCTCGGGCGCGGCGGCCGGGCCGGTGAGCGAGCCGCGGACGGCGTCGCTGCCGTCGATGGCGGTGACGGAGGCGCGCAGGTACAGCTCGGCGGCGCCGTCCTCGTCCTCGGCGAGCTCGGCGTGCGCGGCCACCGGGGCGCTGCAGCCGGCCTCGAGGGCGGCGAGGACCGCGCGCTCCGCGGCGACGCAGGTCCGCGCGGCCGGGTCCTCGAGGTCGGCGAGCAGCTCCCGGATCCGGGCGTCGTCGCTGCGGCACTCCACGGCCAGCGCGCCCTGCGCCGGGGCGGGCAGGACCTGGATCGGGTCGAGGACCTCGGTGACGGCGGCCAGCCGGCCGAGCCGGGCCAAGCCCGCGCGGGCCAGGACGACGGCGTCCAGGTCGCCCGGCCCGCCGTCGCGGCCGGTGACCCGGGCCATCCGGGTGTCGACGTTGCCGCGGATCGGCACGACCTCCAGCCCGAGGCCGAGGGCGCGCAGCTGGGCCATCCGCCGCGGCGCGCCGGTGCCGACGCGGGACCCGGCCGGGAGCTCCCCGAGGGTCAGCCCGTCGCGGGCGATGAGCACGTCGCGGGGGTCCTGCCGGGTCGGCACCGCAGCCAGCGCGAGGCCGGGGGCGGGCGCGGTCGGCAGGTCCTTGTAGCTGTGCACCGCCAGGTCGACCGAGCCGGCCAGCAGCGCCTCGCGCAGCGCGGCGACGAAGACGCCGGTGCCGCCGAGCTGGCTGATCGCGGCCTGCGACCGGTCGCCGTAGGTGCTCACGGGCACCAGCTCCACCGGCACGCCGTGGGCGGCGGTGAGGGCGTCGGCGACGTGCTGGGACTGGGTCAGCGCCAGCTGGCTGCCCCGGGTGCCCAGCCGGAGCGGGGCGGTCACGCGGTGGCCCCGGCGTCGCGGTCGCGCGGGGTCTCCGGCGTCCGGACGTCCAGCGCGGACAGCCGGATGCCGCCGGCCGGCTGCGGGTCCACGGCGACCGCCCGGGACAGCGCGGTGCCGTCGACGTCGGCGTCCCCGGACAGGCCCAGCCCGAACAGCGCGCGCAGCGCGTCGGCGTAGTCGGTGCCCCCCGGGGCGCCGGCCAGCTCCTTCACGCGCACGGTGGGCTCGTGCAGCAGCTTGTCCACGACCCGGCGGACGGTGCGCGCGATCTCGCTGCGGGCCTTGGCGTCGAGGTCCGGCAGCCGGGTGGACAGCCGCAGCAGCTCCGCGTCGACGACCTCGGCGGCCTGGCTGCGCAGCGCGGAGACGGTCGGGGCGACCGCCGCGGCCTGCCGCTCGGCGCGGAGCATCGAGGTCTCCAGCTCCACGAGGGCGTGCGCGGCGGCGATGTCGTCGGCGGCGACCGAGCCCGCGACCGGGCGCCCGTCGTTGGCCGCGCGCTCCCCCTGCAGCATCGCCAGGTCGACGACGTGCACGCCGGGGAGACCGGCGACGGCGGGCTCGACGTCCCGGGGCAGGGCCAGGTCGACGACGACCAGCGGGCGGTGGCCGCGGCCGGCCATGGCCGTGCCGACGACGTCGGTGCCGACGACGGTGCCCGTCGCGCCGGTGCAGGTGATCAGCACGTCGGCGACCGCGAGCTCGGCCGGGAGCCGTTCGAGGTCGGCCTGCCGGCCGCCGACGGCCTCCGCCAGCCGGGCGGCGTGGTCCGGCGTCCGGCTGCTGACGGTCACCGCGGCCCCGCGACGGGCCAGCGTGGTGGCGGCCAGGGCGCCCATGGAGCCCGCGCCGACCACGAGCACCGGCCGGCCGGTGAGGTCGCCGAGCACCTCGGACGCCCGGTCCAGGGCGACCGACACCAGCGAGGCGCCGGCCCGGTCGATGCCCGTCTCGCTGTGCACCCGCTTGCCCACCCGCAGGGCGCGCTGCGCGATGGGGTGCAGCTCGCGACCCACGGTGCCCTGCTCCTGGGCCAGCGCGTACGCGGCGCGGAGCTGGCCGAGCACCTGGGTCTCGCCGACCACCATGGAGTCCAGGCCCGCGGCGACGGTGCACAGGTGCGCGATCGCCTGGTCCTCGTAGTAGACGGTGACGTAGGGGGCCAGCTCCTCGACGGTGGCCCCGGCGTGCCGGGCGAGGACCCGGCTGACGTCGGTGATGCCACCGTGGAAGCGGTCGACCTCGGCGAACACCTCGATGCGGTTGCAGGTGGCCAGCACGAGGACCTCGCTGACGTGGTCGCTGTCGACCAGCTCGTGCAGCGTCTTGACCGTGTCGTCACCGGACATGCTGACCTGCTCGAGCAGCGTGACCGGGGCGGTCTGGTGGCTGATGCCGACGGCGAGCAGGCTCATCGGGCACCTCCCGCGGCGGTCGGCAGCTGCCCGGCGCCGTCCCGCTGCTGATCGAGGAAGGCCAGCACCTGCAGCTCGACGGACAGGTCCACCTTGCGGACGTCGACGCCCGCGGGCACCGACAACGCCACCGGCGCGAAGTTCAAGATGCTCCTCACCCCGGCCGCGACGAGCCGGTCGCAGACCGACTGGGCCACGTCGGCCGGTGTCGTGATGACCCCGATGGACGCCTGGCTGTCGGCGACGACGGTCTCGAGGTCGTCGACCGGGCGCACGCTGAGCCCGCCCACCCGCTCGCCGACCCGGCGGGGGTCGGCGTCCAGCAGGCCGACGAACTCGAAGCCCCGGCTGGCGAAGCCGGAGTAGTCGGCCAGCGCGGAGCCGAGCCGTCCGATGCCCACGAGGACGCACGCGCGGGGCTGCTCGCCGCCCAGCACCTCGGTCAGCCGGCCCCGGAGGCCCGCCACCGAGTAGCCGACGCCGCGCACGCCGCACGGGCCGAGGTGGGAGAGGTCCTTGCGCAGCCCGGCGGGGTTGACCCCGGCGGCCGAGGCGAGCTCTCCGGAGGAGACGTGCGTCCGGCCGCCGTCGGCGAGGCCGGCCAGCACCCGCAGGTACACGGCCAGTCGGGCGACGGTGGCCTCCGGGATGATCCGGGGCCGCGACTGGGTCACGAGCGAACTCCACAGCGGTCCGTCCCCGTCCCGGCGGACCGGGGCGGTGGGACGATCGGGGAACAGGGGCACGGGCGCGTCCGCACCCGGCGTCCTCACGGTAGCCGCTTGTGAACGCCTGAACAAAGTCGGCGAAGACGTCCCCGCAGGTGATCGCGCTCCGCTGTGGTAGAGGACACGCCTGGGGAACCCGCGGACGGGTAGTCCGGGCCGGTCAGCCGATGCCGAGGTCCCGGCGGAGCCGCGTCACGTCGACGGTGAAGTAGCTGTGCTCCCGGCCGTCGAGCAGGACCACGGGCACCCGGTCGCCGTACTCGGCCCGCAGCTCGTCGTCGGTGTCGACGTCCACCAGCCCGGGCACCAGCCCCGCCTCGGCGGCGATCCGGGTGAGCGTCTCCTCGGCGGTGACGCACAGGTGGCAGCCCGAGCGGGTGAGCAGCTGCAGCCGCGGCTGCGGATCAGTCACCGGGCACCTCATCGTCCGCGGCGGCGGCCGCCGCCAGCTCCAGGCCGAGCTCGCGCAGCCGGGCCCGGCTCACCTTTCCCGCCAGCGAGTGCGGCAGCTCGGGGACGACGTGCACCGCGGCCGGGACCTTGAACCGGGCCAGCGACCGGCCCGCGTGCTCGCGCAGCTCGGCCTCGGTGACCTCGCTGCCCGGGACCAGGACGACGACGGCGTGCACCGCCTCCCCGGTGCGGGCGTCGGGGAGACCGATGACCGCGCTCTCGGCCACGCCCGGGTGCTCGTCGAGCACCCGCTCCACCTCGCCCGGGTAGACGTTGAAGCCGCTGACGATGACGAGGTCGCGCCGCCGGTCGACCAGTCGCAGGTCGCCGTCGGCGTCCCGGTAGGCGATGTCCCCGGTGGTCAGCCAGCCGTCGGCGTCGGGCCCGTCGGCGCCGTCGGGCCAGTAGCCGGAGAAGAGGTTCGGTCCGCGGGCGCAGATCTCACCGGCCTCGCCGTCCTCCTCGCCGGCTCCGAAGGGGTCGCCGAAGACGTCCTCGCGGACCAGGTCGCCCGGGTCCGGCCCGGCCGCCGGCCCTCCCGCGGTGTCCCGCAGCCGCAGCTCCACGCCGGGCAGCGGACCCCCGATGCACTGCGGCTTGGGCCGGCCGGTGGCCAGCGTGCTTGCCAGCACCGGCCCTGCCTCGGTGAGCCCGTAGCCCTCCCAGACGGTGACCGCGGCCCGCTCCCGCATCGCGCCGAACAGCTCGGCGGGCATCGGGGCGGCGCCGCAGCTGGCGGTCCGGACGGCGGCGAAGCCGCGGCGCAGGTCGGCGTCGCTGCCGGCGGCGTCGGCCGCCGCGAGCCAGGCGGAGTACATCGGCGGCGCGCCGGGCACCGCGGTGACCTCCTCCTCCGCCATCAGCCGCAGCGTGGCGACCGGCTCGAAGGTGTCGACCAGGACGGCGCACGCCGCGGTGGCCGCGACCAGGCCCCAGCCGCTGGTGAAGCCGTAGGCGTGGAACAGCGGGAGGACGACGAGCACCCGGTCGCCGGCGCGCACCGGCGGCGGCTCGAGCGCCAGGCACTGCTGCTGGTTGGCCAGGAGCGCGCCGTGGGTGAGCATCGCGCCCCGCGGCCGGCCCGTCGTCCCGCTGGTGTAGGCCAGCAGCGCGAGCGCCGCCGGGTCCTCCGGGTCCGCCGGGGCCGGACCGTCGGCCGTCGGTGCGGCGCCGAGGACGGGGACGCCGGCCACCTCCCCGCGCCCGGGCGGGCCGACGAGCAGCCGGGCTCCGGAGTCGGCGAGCAGGTGGGCGATCTCCGGGTCGGTGTAGGCGGTGTTGACCGGGACCACCACCAGGCCGGCCCGGAGCGCGCCCATGACCGCGACCACCCAGTCGACGCCGTTGGGCAGCTGCACCGCGACCCGCTCCCCGGACGTGAGGCCGCGGGCGGCGAAGCCGGCCGCCGACCGGTCGACCAGGTCGTCCAGCTCGGCCCAGGTCACCCGCCGCGCACCGGCCACGAGGGCCGGGGACCCGCCCGCGGTGGTGGCCGCCCGGCGGACGAGCGCAGAGAGGGAGCGGACCCCACCCACCACAGTGGCGGCCTGGTCGAGCGGCACGGGACCTCCTCGGGACGGCGCGACACCGACCGGCGGGCCGGTTCCGGCGCTGCCGGGACGCAGGGGCACGATGTTGTCACCACGGGGCACGGGTCGCACCGTCCAGGCGTGCGCGATCGGACCGGGGGACTCCCGCTCCGCCGGCCGGCGGCACCGCACCCGGCCGCGCGGCGCCGGCCACGCGTTCGCCGACGTCCAACGCGCCGCCGCTGATCGACGTGCCGCTGCCGCTGTGCGTGACTGCGCTGGGCATCCCCGTGGTCCCGCTGACCCGCGGGCGCGGCAGGGACCGCCCCCGTTAGGGTCGGCGCGGCGACGACGAGGTGTGCGGGAGGAGTGCGGAGTGGTCCGAGTGCCCTTCCGTGGCCGCGCGGCGCGGATCGGCGCCGCGGTCGACGACGAGGAGATCCGGGCGCTCGTCGCCGGTGAGGCGTCCGCGGCCGCGGCAGAGACCGAGATGCCGCCCGCGCCGCAGCCCGACCCCACGGGCGCGGCGTTCTTCGACGTCGACAACACGATGATGATGGGCGCCTCGATCTTCTGGTTCGCCCGCGGCCTGGCCGCCCGCGAGTACTTCACCGGGCGGGACGTCGCCTCGTTCGTCTGGCAGCAGGCCAAGTTCCGGATCGCCGGCCGGGAGAGCAGCGTCGACATGCACACCGTGCGGGACAACGCCCTGGCGTTCGTGGCCGGCCGGTCGGTGCAGGAGATCAGCACCGCCGGCGAGGAGATCTACGACGAGCTGATGGCCGACCGGATCTGGCCGGGCACCCGCATGCTGGCCCAGCAGCACCTCGACGCCGGCCAGCGGGTCTGGCTGGTCACCGCCACGCCCGTCGAGCTGGCCAAGGTCATCGCCCACCGCCTGGGGCTGACCGGCGCGCTGGGCACGGTGGCCGAGGTGGTCGACGGCCGGTACACCGGGCGGCTGGTCGGCGAGATGATGCACGGGGAGTCCAAGGCGCAGGCGGTGCGCGCGCTGGCCGACCGGGAGGGGCTGGACCTGTCCCGCTGCACGGCCTACAGCGACTCGACCAACGACCTGCCGATGCTGAGCCTGGTGGGCACCGCGGTGGCGGTGAACCCCGACAGCGAGCTGCGCGCGATCGCGCGGTCCCGGGGCTGGACGGTCAAGGACTTCCGCACCGGCCGGAAGGCGGCGCGGATCGGCGTCCCCACGGTCGGCGCCGCGGCCCTCTCCGGCGGGGTCGTGGGCGGCCTCGTGGCCCTCCGCCGCCGCAACCGCTGGCCCTTCTGACCATCGCCGCAGCGGCCCCTCCCGACCCGCGCCTGTGGATCGATCGGCGACGATGGCCCGATGAGCTTCCTCGACCTGCACCACCGCGACGCTCCCCTGGTCCTGCCCAATGCGTGGGACCACGCATCGGCCGCGATCCTGCTGCGCGCCGGGTTCCCCGCCATCGGGACCACGAGTCTCGGTGTCGCGGCCGCCCGCGGGGTCCGCGACGCCAGTGGAGCCGGTCGAGAGGCGACGCAGAGCCTGGCCGCCTCGTTGCGACGACTGCCGTGCCCGATCTCCGTGGACGTCGAGGACGGCTACTCGGAGCAGCCGGACGCGGTGGCCGGGTTCGCGGCGGAGCTGGGCGTCGCCGGGATCAACCTGGAGGACAGCTCCGGCGGAGCGCTGGTGGAACCCGCACTGCACGCGGCCAAGGTGGCCGCCGTCAAGGAGCGGTGCCCGGATCTCTTCGTCAACGCCCGCGTCGACACCTACTGGCTGGGACAGCACGCCACCGTGCGCGAGACGGTGACCCGCGCGCTGACGTACCTGGACGCAGGCGCCGACGGGGTCTTCGTGCCGGGCGATCTCGAGCTCGCGGATCTCGCGACCATCTGCGCCGAGGTCCCGGCCCCCGTCAACGCACTCGCCTCCGTCCGTCACCCGGTCCCGGCGCTGGCGGAGGTCGGCGTACGGCGCGTCTCCACGGGATCACTGCTGTACCGGGCCGCGTTGCAGCAGTGCCTGCAGACGGCGATCGCCGTGCGCGACGGCGAGCGGGCCCCGGCGGTGGTGTCCTACGCCGAGGTCGACGGGCTCGCCACGGACTGAACTCCCGTGGAGACCCGGCAGGGCCGGTCAGCGTGCGTTCGGCTCCTGCGGGAACGCCGTCAGCTGAAGACGGAACGGCGCTGCAGGAGCAGCCGGTACAGCGAGTGCTGGATGGTCTCGCGCACCTGGTCGGTCAGGTTGAACACGATCATCGGGTCGTCCGCGGCGGCCGAGCCGTAGGACGCCGTCTCGATCGGCTCCCCGAACGCGATGAACCACTTCGAGGGCAGGGGCACCGCGCCCAGCGGCCCGAGCAGCGGGAACGTGGGCGTGATCGGGAAGTAGGGCAGGCCGAGCAGCCGGGCCGCGGTCTTCGCGTTGCCCAGCATCGGGTAGATCTCCTCGGCGCCGACGATCGCGCAGGGCACGATCGGGACCCCGGTGCGCAGGGCGGCGCTCACGAACCCGCCCCGGCCGAACCGCTGCAGGGTGTACCGCTCGCTGAACGACTTGCCCACGCCCTTGAACCCCTCGGGGAAGACCCCGACGAGCTCCCCGGCGGACAGCAGGCGCTCGGCGTCCTCGTTGCAGGCCAGCGTCACGCCCATCTTCCGGGCGAGCGCGCCGACGAACGGGGCCTGGAAGACCAGGTCGGCGCCGAGCAGCCGCAGCCGGCGCCCGGCCGGGTGCTGGTCGTGCAGGGCGACGGTCTCCATGAGGGCGTCGACCGGGATCGTGCCGGAGTGGTTGGCCACCACCAGGGCGCCGCCGGTGTCCGGCACGTTCTCCAGGCCCTGGGTCTCGACCCGGAACCAGCGCTCGAACCACGGGCGCAGCATCGGCAGCAGGACGTGGTCGGTGAGGTCGGGGTCGAAGCCGAACTCGTCGGTGTCGTACTCACCG
The DNA here is from genome assembly GCF_041028325.1 of Modestobacter sp. I12A-02662. NCBI lineage: Bacteria > Bacillati > Actinomycetota > Actinomycetes > Geodermatophilales > Geodermatophilaceae > Modestobacter > Modestobacter sp. I12A-02662. Next base: position 348,730 of record NZ_JABGDE010000004.1, read on the forward strand.
GTCAGCCGGCGGCGCAGGAACTCCAGGCCACCGGCCACCTGCTCCTCCCACGAGGCGCTGCCCGGCGGCGGCGGCGGGTCCTCGTCCGGGCGCAGCGGGATGACGCGGGCCTCAGGCATCGCGCACCGCCCGCAGCCCCGGGACCGACGGAGCCGGGCGCCGGTCGGCCACCACCGACTCCACCGCGGAGACGCCCGCGGCCACCCGGTGCACCACCGACCGGGCGGTGCCGGTGACGTCGGCGACGACCTCCGGCCGGACGACGGGCGTCACCGTGCGCGCGTAGTCGGCCAGCGCCTCCTCGGTGGTGTACCGGGGGACGTAGCCGAACTCCTCGCGGAGCACCCGGATGTCGACGACGCGACCGGAGGTGAGGGCGTTCATCTGCTCCAGCGACCAGTCCGGCAGCCCGGCCCGGCGGGTGAGCCGGCCGACGACCCCCATCGCGCCGGGTGGCAAGGGGAGGGGCACCCGGCCCAGCCGGCGGATCGCCTGGGACAGCAGCAGGGTGCCGGGGGCGCCCGCGTTGACCGTGCCGGCGAAGTCGCCGGTGGCGGCCCGGGCGAGGACGGCGACCGCGTCGTCCTCGTGCAGGAGCTGCAGGCGGGCGTCGTAGCCGAGCGCGGTGGGGACCACCGGCATCCGGAAGAACCCGGTCAGCAGCGAGTCGATCCGCGGCCCGATGACGTCGGTGAAGCGCAGCACCGCGACCCCGACGTCCGGACGCCGGCGGGCGAAGGAGCGCACGTAGCCCTCGATGTCGAGGCTGTCCCGGGCGAAGCCGCCCCGGGGGACCCGCCGCGCCTGCATGGTCTCGGTGAAGACGGCCGGGTCGCGGGGGCTGGCCCCGTAGACCGCGCTGGTCGACTTGAGCACCAGCCGGCGCACCGTCGAGGACCGCTGGCAGGCCGCCAGCAGCTGCATGGTGCCGATGACGTTGAGTTCCTTCATCGGCGCCCGCCCGCCGGCACCGGCCGGCGTGGCGCTGATGTTCATGTGGACCACCGTGTCCACCGACGCCGACTCGACCACCTTGCCGATCAACGGGCTGCGGATGTCGGCGCGGACGAACTCGGTGCGGCCGAGGCTGCGGAGCAACTCGGCGGACGGGGGGACGGTGTCCACCCCGATGACCCGGTCGATGGACGGGTCCGCAGCGAGCTCGGCCGCCAGCGCGCCGCCCAGCCACCGGCTCACGCCGGTGACCAGGACGACCGCGGGCGGCACGAGCGTCAGCTCACTTCTTGTTGCGCCGCTGGACGCGGGTCTTCTTGAGCAGCTTGCGGTGCTTCTTCTTCGCCATCCGCTTGCGGCGCTTCTTGATGACCGAACCCATGTCCCGCTCCCGACGTCGTGGTCGCGCGGCGTCCGGGAGCGGCGGCCGCGGAGGGCCCGCCGCTCGGAGTCCGGTGCACCGTGCGAGGTGATCAGCTCGTGCGCGGCCGGCCCCCGGTCCGGGGGCTGAGCCGCTCGGCGCCCGAGCCTACCTGGTGACGTTCTGGAACGGCCCCGCAGCAGGGTCCCGCCGCGAGCCGAGGTGACGTGCTGGAACGGTCGTTCTTCAGGCGATGTCGGTGTAGGCGTCGCGCAGGTAGTCGTGCACGGCGCGCTCGGGCACCCGGAAGGAGCGGCCGACGCGCACGGCGGACAGCTCGCCGCCGTGGACGAGGCGGTAGACGGTCATCTTCGAGACGCGCATCAGGGCGGCGACCTCGGCGACGGTCAGGAAGGCGACGGCGGCACGGGGGGCCGGGACGGCGGCCGGACGGCCGACGGGCATGGCGGCCGGGTGGGCCGCGGGGACCGGACGGGACAGTGCAGCGGCCGACATGGGGCGACCCATGGACCGAGGTGCCGGGACGCCCGGGCGAGCGGTCTGCTGCAGCGGGGCGCGGTGGGGCATGGTCATGTCGTTCATCTCCGGTTCAGCACGAGTCGGGCCACCGGCTTCCCCACCGGCGGACGGGACACGCACGTGCTGGAAAGAACCATATGGCGACCGGAGTGACGGAAGCGATGGGTGAAACGGACATGCGGACCGGTCCGTCCTGGGCACAAGTGGACAGAAACACCCTGTGACACACCCGTCACGGCGTGTTGTCCCCAAGTCGACCGCTCGCACCGGCCACTTCTCCACAGATCCTGTGGATGAACACAGCCATGTCATTCCGCTGGTGAGCGAGCCGGATCACACGGAGGCCGGCCACGTTGGCCGGCGTCATCCCGCCCATCGGTCGTCCCACGACCGCAGCTCTCCGCAGTCGCACGGACACCGGACAGCGGCGATCACCAACGCGTGCGGACGGCGACCGTGGGCTGTCGTCGAGAACTGCCGGACGCTCAGTCCGTGGTCCGGCCGAGCTCCACGGAGCGCTGGTGGGCCGCCTCGATGGCGGCGATGAGCGCGGCCCGGACGCCGTGCCGCTCGAGCTCGCGGATCGCCGCGATCGTCGTCCCCCCGGGGCTCGTGACCGCCTCGCGCAACTGGACGGGGTGCTCCCCCGAGTCGCGCAGCATCACGGCCGAGCCGTAGGCGGTCTGCACGATGAGGTCGGCGGCCAGCGTGCGGGGCAGGCCGAGCAGGATGCCGGCGTCGATCATCGCCTCGACGAGGAAGAAGAAGTACGCGGGGCCGCTGCCCGACAGCGCCGTCACCGCGTCCTGCTGGCTCTCCGGGACGCGGCGGACCTGCCCGACCGGCGAGAGCAGCGCCTCGGCCTCGTCCAGGTGCTCCTCGCCGGCGTGCGCGCCCGCGGAGATCACGCTCATGCCGGCGTCGACCAGCGCCGGCGTGTTCGGCATGACCCGCACCACCGGCGTGCCCGCGGGCAGCGCGGCCTCGATCCGGCTGGTGGGCACGCCGGCCGCCACGGAGACGACGAGGTGCTCGGCGGTGACGTGCGGCCCGAGCAGCCCGAGCAGGACGTCGATGTCCTGCGGCTTGACCGCGATCAGGAGCACCCGCGCCCGGGCGGCCGCCTCGGCCAGGTCGACCGTCGTCACACCGTGCGCGGCAGCCAGCTCGGCCGCCCGCTGCGGGCTGCGCTCGACGACGAGGAGGCCTTCCCCCGTGCCGGCGCGACGGACCAGGCCGGCGAGCAGCGCCTCGCCGATCTTCCCGCCGCCGACGATGGCCAGACCGGAGCGTCCCGCGGTGGTCATGCGCCGACGGTAGTGGGCCGGCGGGACGTGCGACCCCGCGGGCACCGGGTAGCCGCGCCACCATGTCCGGAGAACTCGACGGCAAGCGGGTGGCGGTCCTGGCGACCGATGGTGTCGAGCAGGTCGAGCTGGACCAGCCCTGGCAGGCGCTGGTCGACGCCGGCGCCGAGCCGCAGCTTGTCTCGCTGGAGGCCGGCACCGTCACCGCCTTCCAGCACATCGACAAGGGGGACACCAGACCGTCGACGCCGTGCTCGCCGCCGCCGACCCCGGGAGCTTCGACGCGCTCCTGCTGCCCGGCGGCGTGGTCAACGGCGACTTCGTGCGGGCCGACGCGGCCGCGGTCGCGTTCGTGAAGGTGTTCTTCGACGCCGGCAAGCCGGTGGCCGCGATCTGCCACGCCCCGTGGGTGCTGGCCGAGGCCGACGTGGTGCGCGGACGGCGGATGACCTCGTGGCCCTCGCTGCGGACCGACCTGCGCAACGCGGGGGCCGAGTGGGTGGACGAGGAGGTCGTCGTCGACGGCAACCTCACCACCAGCCGCAACCCCGACGACCTGCCCGCGTTCGGCAAGGCGGTCGTCGAGCAGTTCGCCGCCGGGTGACCGGCCCCTGCCGGGGCCGAACGCCTCAGGGGGTGGCGAGCAGCCCGGCGGCCGGCGCGATCACCAGGACGGCCGCGGCGAGCAGCAGGCCGGCCAGCAGCCACACGCCCGGCGGGCCCTCACCGCGCTTCTGCCGGTAGGCGCTGACGCCGGCGACCAGACCGGTGATCGTGAGCGGCGCGGCGACGAGCGCCCCGTAGGGGACGACCTCCCACAGCACCGTGAACGCGAAGTAGACGCCGACGCCCACCGCGAGCGCGACGACCATCTCGCCGACGAACCGCAACCACGCCAGCGCGCTCTGCCGCCCGGTGAGCGGTTCCTCGTCGGCCGCGACGGCCGGCTGCGGACCGGTGCGGTGCGCCCCGGCGCGGCGTCGCTCCTCGGTGCTCGCCCCGACCGCGGCCGTGCCGCCCGAGGTCTGCAGTGCGGGGATGGCGGCGGTCGAGGGACCCGGGGTGCGGACCGGCGCCGGCTCGGGCGGCACCGGCTTGGCCACGCGGGGCGGGGCGGCGGCGGGCTCGGCGTCGCGCCAGCGGCGGCCCGTCTGGGCCGACGGCGGCCCGACCTCGGCCCGCTTGGCCACCGGCCCGGTCGTGGAGGCCGGACCGCTCGGCGCGGCGGGCCCTCCCGGCCCCGCCAGCGAGCCGAGTCCGCTGCCGTTGGACGGCCCCTCGCGACGGCCGCCCTCCGTCCGACCCGCGCCGGGTGTCCGGGGAGCCGGGCGTGGTGCAGGTGCGCGGGCCGCGGGCACGGAGGACGGCGACGCGGGGGGCGGCGTGGACGGCAGCGGTGCGGCGGACGGCGCGGCGCCGCGGGCGGGCGGGCCCGGCGGCGCCGACGCCCGGCCGGGGGCCTCCGGCCGTCCGGCCGCCGGACGGGCCGGCGCGGACCGCTCGGGGTCGACGCGCGCCGGGCCACCGTTCGTCGCGGGATCGCCGGGCTGACGACGGCGGCGGCCCGGACGGGTCCCCTGCTCGCTCTCGAGGCCGTGCTCCCGCAGGATCTCGGCCAGGGTGCGGACGCTGAAGTCCCCCGTGGTCGGCTGCGACATCACGCTCCCTCCAGCTGGTCCAGGCGGCGCAGGATGATCCCCTCACGCAGCGCCCACGGGCAGATACGGACAGACGGTACGTCCACCGCCCGCATGGCGGCCCGCGCCACGACGGCGCCGGCCGGGACCTGATGCGCCCGCTGCGGTGAGACCCCCTGCAGCTCGGCCAGCGCGCCGGACTCGATCCGGGCCACGAAGCCCAGCACCTGGTCCAGCCCGGTGGTGCTGAGCTCCCGCAGCACCCGCAGCCCGGCGCCGTAGGGCGCGGCCCCGGCCAGCCGCGCGACCGTGCGGAAGGTCTTGGAGGTCGCGACCGCGAGGTCCGGCGGGCCGCCCGCGCGCAGCTGGTCCCCCACCGGGGCGAGCAGGTCGGCGGCGTGCTCGTCCAGCGCGGCCAGCGCCGCGAGGTCGGGCCGCCCCCCGGTCAGGGCCTCCGGGAGGAAGCGGCGGGTCATCCGGCCGGCGCCCAGCGGTAGCGAGATCGCCACGGCGGGCTCCTCGTCGATCCCGCTGGCCAGCTCCAGCGAGCCGCCGCCGATGTCCATCACGAGCAGCCGGCCGGCGCTCCAGCCGAACCACCGCCGCGCGGCGAGGAAGGTGAGCCGGGCCTCGTCCTCCCCGGTGAGCACCTGCAGGTCGACGCCGGTCTCCTCCCGCACCCGGCGCAGCACCGCGGCACCGTTGCCGGCCTCCCGGATGGCGGAGGTGACGAAGGCGAGCAGCTCGTCGCACGTGCGGTCCGCGGCCTGGCGCTGCGCCTGCTGCACCGCGGTGAGCAGCGCCTTCTCCCCCGCCTCGGAGAGGTCGCCGTCGTCCCCGACGTGCTCGGCGAGGCGCAGCAGCCACCGGTCGTCGTGCATCGGCGTCGGGTGCGCCCCGCGGTGCGCGTCGACCACGACCAGGTGCACCGTGTTCGATCCGACGTCCAGCACCCCGAGCCGCATGGCCGAGAGTCTGCCGGGCCGACGCCTACGCTGCGTCGGTGGACCCGAGCACGCCCGTCGGCCCGCCGTCCGAGGTGGGGTTGGACTTCCCCCGCGAGTGGATCGAGTTCCTCGACCCCGCCGACCCCGAGCACCTCGTCCGCGCCGACCTCACCTGGCTGACCAGCGCGTGGACGTGCGTGTTCGGTCGCGGCTGCGCCGGCGTGGTCGAGGGACGGGCCGAGGACGGGTGCTGCAACCACGGGGCCTTCTTCACCGACGAGGACGACCTGGCCCGGGTGGCGGCGTCCGTCGCGGAGCTGACCCCCTCGGACTGGCAGCGCCATCCCGGCCGCCCGGTCGGGCGGGAGGAGTGGACCGAACCCGACACCCTCACCGAGGCCCCACCCGGCGAGGTCGCCGAGCAGGCGCTCCGCACCCGGGTCGCCGACGCGGCCTGCATCTTCCTCAACCGACCCGGGCACCCCGGCGGAGCCGGGTGCGCGCTGCACGCGATGGCCCTCCGCCAGGGCCGGCACCCGCTGGAGACCAAGCCCGACGTGTGCTGGCAGCTGCCGATCCGCCGGGAGCAGGAGTGGGTGGACCGGCCGGACGACACCCGGGTGCTCGTGTCCACCATCGGGGAGTTCGACCGCCGCGGCTGGGGACCGGGCGGGCACGACCTGCACTGGTGGTGCACCGGGTCGCCGGTCGCCCACGTCTCCGCGCAGCCGCTGGTGGAGACCTACGGACCGGAGCTGACCGCGCTGCTCGGCCCGGCCGCCTACGCCGAGCTACGCCGGCTGACCGAGGCCCGCCTCGACGCCGGCCTCATCGCCCCGCACCCCGCGAGCCCCCGGCCGGTGCCGGTGCAGCTCCACCGCCGCCGCCCCGGCTGAGGAGCCCGCGGTCCGGCCCGTGCGGCCGGCCCGGAAGGTCTGCCGGTAGGCCCGCGGCGAGACCCCCCGGCGGCGGGCGAACTGCTCCCGCAGGCCGGCGGCGGTGCCGAAGCCGACCAGCCGGGCGATCTCCTCCACGGGGGCGTCGCTCTCCTCCAGCAGCGACTCGGCCGCGGCCAGGCGCTGGGCCAGCAGCCAGGCGTGCGGCGTCGTCCCGGTCGTGGCCTTGAAGTGGCGGGCGAAGCTGCGGGGGCTCATCAGCGCCCGCCGGGACAGCGTCTCGACGCTGATCTCCTCGGCCAGGTGACCGCGGCACCACTCCAGGACGGCGCCGAGCAGGTCGTCCTCGCACGGGGCCACCGGGTTGTCGATGAACTGCGCCTGCCCGCCGTCGCGGTGCGGCGGCACGACCATGTCCCGGGCCATCGCGTTGGCCGCGGTGGACCCCCACTCGCGGCGGACCAGGTGCAGCAGGGTGTCGACGCCCGCCGCGGTGCCGGCCCCGGTGAGGATCTGGCCGCAGTCGACGTAGAGCACCGCCGGGTCGACCGTCACGGCCGGGTACCGGGCGGCCAGCTCGCCGGCGTAGCGCCAGTGGGTGGTGGCCCGGCAGCCGTCGAGCAGGCCGGCGTGGGCGAGCACGAAGGCGCCGGTGCACTGGCTGACGATGATCGCGCCGCGGGCGTGCGCGGCGCGCAGCGCCGCCACCAGCTCCGGCGAGGGGACCCGCTCGAACAGCTCCCAGGCGGTGAGCGTGACGATGTCGGAGCGGGCGAGCCGCTCGAGGCCGTGCTCGACCACCAGCTGGAGCCCGGTGTCCGTGCGGATGACGCCGGGCGACTCGCTGACCAGCGCGAAGTCGAAGCGCGGCAGGCCCAGCGCGGTCCGGTCGTAGCCGAACACCTCCGAGGTCACGCCGATCCCGAAGCTGCCCACCACCCCGTCGGCGACGACCCCGCTGACCACCATCGGACGGCCCTGCGTGCCCACGGACACATGATGGCAGAGAAGTTGCGTTGTCGGTCACTTCTGCCACTCGTGGGTTGTGCCGACCACGAGCACGCTCATCCCATGCTGCTGATCCACTGCCCCGTGACCCGGACCGACGAGCTGGTCGCCGACCGGCGCATCCGATCGGTCGTCAACCACCGGACGCACATCGCCGTCACGGTCGCCTGCCCCTGCGGGGCCGAGCACGTCGTGCGCACCGGACGGCGCTGGGAGGAAGCGCGGGCCCGGGTGCTGCAGCGCGCCGCCACCCGCACCGCGGCCGCCGCGGCCGCCGCGGCGGCGGACACGGCCGCTCGGGCTGCGCGCGTGAGCATCCCCGCGTAAGTTCGAACACATGAGCGAATCGACCGGACCCGACAGCGCCCGCAGCACCGAGAAGGACCCGTCCGACTGGGTGACCGGTGACGAGCCCGCCACCGGCGCGCAGAAGAGCTACCTGGGCACGCTGGCCCGCGAGGCGGGCGAGGACGTCCCGGAGGACATCTCCAAGGCGGACGCCTCGATCAAGATCGACGAGCTCCAGGAGGAGACCGGCCGAGGTCAGTGACCCCGGCCCGCCGTCACACCTCGAACTTGTAGCCGAGGCCCCGCACGGTCACCAGGTACTTGGGGTTGGCGGGGTCCGGCTCGAGCTTGGCGCGCAGCCGCTTGACGTGGACGTCGAGGGTCTTGGTGTCCCCCACGTAGTCCGCGCCCCACACCCGGTCGATGAGCTGACCCCGGGTGAGGACCCGGCCGGCGTTGCGGAGCAGCACCTCCAGCAGGTCGAACTCCTTCAGCGGCAGCGCGACCGGCTGCCCGTCCACCGCGACGACGTGCCGCTCGACGTCCAGCCGGACGGGCCCGGCCGCCAGCGAGGTGTCCACGGCGGGCTCGGTCTCCGTGCCGCGGCGCAGCACGGCGCGGATCCGGGCCACCAGTTCGCGCGCCGAGTACGGCTTGGTCACGTAGTCGTCGGCGCCGAGCTCCAGCCCCAGGACCTTGTCGATCTCGGTGTCCTTGGCCGTCAGCATGATGATCGGGACCGAGCTCCTCGCGCGCAGCGCCTTGCAGACCTCGGTGCCCGGCAGCCCCGGCAGCATGAGGTCGAGCAGGACGATGTCGGCCCCGGCCCGGTCGAACTCGGTGAGCGCGTCCGGGCCGTTCGCGGCGACGACGGTGTCGTACCCCTCCCGGCGCAGCATGTAGGACAGCGCGTCGGAGAACGACTCCTCGTCCTCCACCACGAGTACTCGGGTCATGACCGTCCTCTCTCGGCGACCCCGGTGGGGCCGTGGTCCGTGGTCTCCGGGCCGCCGGCGTCAGGGCTCCGGAGGGGGTGCAGCGGGGGCACCGGCGGGCGCTCGGGGGCGACGTCGTCCACCGCCCGGTCGGCGCGCGAGGCGAGCGGGATCCGCAGCGTGAACGTGGAGCCGATGCCCTCCTCGCTCCACACGCTCACCGAGCCGCCGTGGTTGCTCGCGACGTGCTTGACGATCGCCAAGCCCAGGCCGGTGCCCCCGGTGGCGCTCGCCCGCGACTGGTCGACCCGGTAGAAGCGCTCGAAGACCCGGGACCGGTCCGTGCGCGGGATGCCGATCCCCGAGTCGGTGACGGCGATCTCGGCGAAACCGGAGCGCGCCCGCGCGCCCACCGCGATGGTGGTGCCGGGCGGGCTGTAGGCGACCGCGTTGGCCAGCAGGTTGGTGAGCGCGGTCGCCAGCTGCGCCTCCACACCGCGGACCACGAGGCCCGGCTGGCAGGCGACGGCGAGCTCGATGCCCTTGGCTGCCGCGGCGGCGCGGGTGCGGTCGACGGCCTCACCGACGACGGTGGCGACGGCGACCGGCGCCAGCTCGGGCAGCGGATCGGCGCCCTGCAGCCGGGACAGGTCGATCAGCTCCCGGACCAGCCGGGCCAGCCGGTCGGCCTCGTGCTGCATCCGCGCGGCGAACCGCTCCACCGCCTCCGGGTCGTCCGCGGCGCCCTGCACCGCCTCTGCCAGCAGGGTGAGGGCACCCACCGGCGTCTTCAGCTCGTGCCCGACGTTGGCGACGAAGTCCCGGCGGACCGCCTCCACCCGGCGCGCCTCGGTCACGTCCTGCAGCACCAGCGCGACCGGACCGGGGCCGACGACCGGCCCGCTGGAGAGCCGGATGGCGTGCACGCCGACCGTGCGCGGCCCGCTGCCGACGACGTCGCCGGCCAGCGGGATCTCCGCCCGGCGGCTCCCGGCGGTGTGCACGCTGCGCGCGACCTGGAGGAGGGCGGGCACCTGGAGCCGTTCGCCGCGCAGGATGCCCAACGCGCGGGCGGAGGGGTTGGCCAGCAGGATCTCGTCGTCCGGGCCGACCAGCACGACCGCCGGGTCCATCAGGTCGACCAGGCGGCGGGTGAGCGCGGCGTCGTCCCCGGGACGCGCGACCACGCGCTCGGCCGTGCCCTCGTCGAGGGCACGGCGGCGGGCGCGGACCACCGAGAGCGCCAGGAGCAGGCCGATCACGAGGCCCGCCACCAGGGCGACCACCGCTTCCACGGAGTCGATGCTAGCCACGGGAAGGCGCCCCACCAGGAACTCTCCCGGTCCTCACCCCGTCGGGTGGGCAGTGTTCACCGGGCGGCTCCCGGTCGTTCACCCGGCGGCCTCGTCGGCGGCCGCGGGGCTGCCTACGCTCATGGTGACGCAGGTCGCGACGTCGAGGGGAGCCCGTTCCCCGGCGCGGGCGGCGGCCGGAGGAGGAAACGTGCTGCGGGAGAGCTACCGCGAGGAACTGGACGACATCAACGCCTGCCTGGTGGGGATGGCGAACACCGTCGGCTCGGCCATGAGCACGGCGACCACGGCCCTGCTGGACGCCGACGTCGCCCTGGCGGACCTGGTGATCGCCGGCGACGCCCGCATCGATGCGGTGCGCGAGAGCATCGAGGAGCGCTGCTTCACCCTCCTGGCGCGGCAGCAGCCGGTCGCCACCGACCTGCGCACGATCACCACCGCCATGCGGATCGTCGGCGACCTGGAGCGGATGGGCGACCTGGCCGAGCACATCGCCAAGGTGGCCCGGATGCGGTTCCCCGAGCACGCGGTGCCGCAGGAGGTCCGGCCGGTCTTCCTCGAGGCCGGCCACGTCGCCGAGAACCTGGTCGCGAAGGCCGGCACGGTCATCGCGAAGCGGGACATCGCGGCGGCCGTCGAGCTGGAGGCCGACGACGACGTCATGGACCGGTTGCACGCCCAGCTGTTCCGGGAGCTGCTCAGCGACGACTGGCCGCACGGCATCGAGTCGGCGATCGACGTGACCCTGCTCGGCCGCTACTACGAGCGGTTCGCCGACCACGCGGTGAGCGTGGCCCGGCGGGTGGTCTACCTGGTGACCGGCGAGCACAGCATGGCCCCCGCCGCCGGCTGACTGAGCCCCCTTCGTTGAACAACGCCGTCCGCTACTTCTTGCCCTGGTTCTTGACGGCCTCGATGGCGGCGGCGGCGGCCTCCGGGTCGAGGTACTCGCCGCCGGGCTTCACCGGGCGCAGGTCGGCGTCCAGGTCGTAGCGCAGCGGGACGCCGGTCGGGATGTTGAGCCCCACGACCTCCTCGTCGCCCATGCCGTCGAGGTGCTTCACCAGGGCCCGCAGGCTGTTGCCGTGCGCGGCGACCAGCACCGTCTGCCCGCTGCGCAGGTCCGGGACGATCGCGTCGTACCAGTAGGGCAGCATCCGGACGACGACGTCCTTCAGGCACTCGGTCGCCGGCCGGGCCTCCGGCGGCAGGAACAGGTAGCGCGCGTCGCCGTCCTGGGAGTACTCGCTGCCCGGGTCGATCGGCGGCGGCGGGGTGTCGTACGAGCGGCGCCAGAGCATGAACTGCTCCTCGCCGAACTCCGCGAGGGTGGCTGCCTTGTCCTTGCCCTGCAGCGCCCCGTAGTGCCGCTCGTTGAGCCGCCACGAGCGCTTCACCGGGATCCACTGGCGGTCGGCCTCGGCCAGGGCCAGCTCGGCGGTGCTGATCGCGCGCTTGAGCACGCTGGTGTGCAGCACGTCGGGGAGCAGGTCCTGCTCGGCGAGCAGCTGCCCACCGCGGGCTGCCTCGGTGCGCCCCTTCTCCGACAGCGGGACGTCCACCCAGCCGGTGAACAGGTTCGCCTTGTTCCACTCGCTCTCGCCGTGGCGGAGCAGGACCAGCGTCGCGGTGTCAGTCACGCCGGCCATCCTGCCCGACCGGGCCACCCCGGGGCACCGGCAGGCAGGATCTGCCCGTGCGGGCTACGGAGCGGTGGGCGGCGGAGCTGGCCGGGTGGGCGATCGACCCGGAGGTGCTGGCCGCCGCTCCCGAGTCGCCCTACGGGTTCCCGGCGGGCCTGTTCGGTGCCGACCGGGGCGCGGCGGCCACGCACGAGGCGGTCCGGGCCGTGGCGCCGCGCAGCGTGCTGGACGTCGGCTGCGGCGGTGGGGCGGCGAGCGTGCCGGTCGGGGCGCCGGAGCTGCTCGGGGTGGACGAGTCCCCGGAGCTGCTGGCCCGGTTCGCAGCCGCGGCCGGGCCGGGTGCCCGCACCTTCCCGGGCCGCTGGCCGGACGTCGCCGGGGAGGTCCCGGCGGCCGACGTCGTCGTCTGCGCCAACGTGGTCTACAACGTGCCGGACGTCGCCGGCTTCGTGACCGCGCTGACCACGCACGCCCGCCGGCGGGTCGTCGTCGAGCTCACCGATGTGCACCCCTGGACGTCGATGGCCGGGCTGTGGCGGCACTTCCACGGCCAGGACCGGCCGGCCGGGCCGACGGCGGATCTGTTCGGCGAGGTGCTGGCCGAGCTGGGGCTGGCCGCGGAGTCGGTCACCTGGCAGCGGGACGACCCCTGGCGCGACGCACCGGCCGACGTCGTCCTGGCGTTCACCCGGCGGCGGCTGTGCCTGCCCGCCGACAGGGAGCCGGAGGTGGCCGAGGCGATGAGCCGCTTCGCCGACGCCCGACCGCGGACCGCCACCACGCTCTGGTGGGCCGGCGCGGCCGGCAGGTGAGGCATGCAGACCCCGTCCCTGCCCTTCCGAGTGCTTGTGCTCTGAGTCGCGAGGCGACTCAGAGCACAAGCGTCCGTGGGGAAGTCCGTGGCGGCGCCACGCTGCTCCGGCGGAGACGGGGTCCCCCCTAAGCTGCGGTCTCCCGGGCGGTCCCGCCACGCGCGTACCGGACGGCGGCGGCGACCACCTCACCGGCGAGCCGGAGCTGCTCCTCGGTGTGCGTGGCCATCACCGCGAGCCGGAGCACCCCCTGCCCGCGCGGGACGGCCGGGTAGCAGACCGCGTTGGTGTAGACGCCGGCCTCGTGGGCGGCGTTCCAGGCGGCGACGGTGACCTCGTCCTCCCCCGTGGGCACCGCGAGCACCGCGCCGCGGCCGGGGACCGGGGGCACGTCGTGCTCGGTGAGCACCCGGCGGAGCAGCGCGCCGTTCTCGCCCAGCCGGGCCATCCGCTGCGGCTCCCGGCGCAGCACCCGCAGCGAGGCCAGCGCGGCGGCGACGGCGGCCGGGTCGTTCGAGGCGCTGAAGACGTAGGGCAGGGCCGTGGCCCGGATCCCGTCGGCCACCGCCGCCGACGTCATCACCGCGCCGCCCACGCTGGCCAGGGACTTGCTGAACGCCAGCGTGACGGCGTCGACCCGGTCGAGCACCCCGGCGGCCTCGGCCGCGCCGCGGCCCCGCTCCCCCAGCACGCCGAGCCCGTGCGCCTCGTCGACGACCAGCCGGGCGGAGTACCGGGTGCAGAGGTCGGCGATCTCCGCCAGCGGCGCGGACTCGCCGGTCATCGAGTACACGCCGTCCACCACGACCACCGCGCCGGCGTCGGGTGCCAGCCGCGCAAGCCGCCCGGCCAGCGACTCCACGGAGTTGTGCCGGAAGCGGACCACCGTGCCGGGGCTGGCGGCCGCGGCGGCGTGCAGGCTGGCGTGGGCGTGCGCGTCGACCAGCAGCACGTCGCCGGGGGCGCCGGCGGTGGACAGCACCGCCACGTTGGCGTTGACCCCGGCCGAGGTGAGCACCGCCGCCTCGGTGCCGTAGTGGTCGGCGAGCTCCTGCTCCAGGGTCAGGTGCAGCCGGGTGGTGCCGTTGAGGATCCGGCTGCCCGACGTGCTGGTGCCGTACTGGCGCAGCGCGGCCACCGCCGCCTCGACGACCTGCCGGTCACCGGCGAGGCCCAGGTAGTTGTTGGTGCCGAGGTTCACCCGCGACCGGCCGTCGGCGAACAGGGTCACCGCCTGGGGTGCACCGGCGGCCGGCACCGAGTGGGTGGCCACGCCGTCCCGCACGTGCCGCCGCATCATCTCCGCCCGCGGGTTGTCCAGCAGCGGCGCGAACGCGTCGCGGCGGGCGGCCGGGCGGACGGGACGGACGTCGAGCACGGGTTCCTCCTCCTGCCCGTGCGGCGTTCCCGCCCGGGTCGGCTCTGACCCTGTCGGTCGCAACCCTGCGTAGTCAACTGACTGGCCTGAGCTACCTACGGGTGACACCCGACCCGGCGTGTCGCGCGTCACCGGTCCACGGAGCGGAGCCCGAACGGGACGGACCGCGACGCGTCCGGGTGACACCCGGACGGCGCTCACGAGGCGCGGGTGCGTCCCGGCAGCCAGATCAGCACGACGAGCGCGGCGATCACCGCGCACCCCGCGGTGCCGATCGCGGTCAGGTGCATCGCGCTGACGAACGCCTCCCGGGCGGGGTCGGCCACCGCGGCGGCTGACCGGGCGGCGTCCCCACCCGCGCGCTGCGCGTCCTCGATCGCGGCCAGCGTGGCCACGATCGACTCCCCGGCCTGCTCCCGCACGGCGGGCGGCAGCCCGTCGACGTGCGTGCCGAGCCGGGCGGTGTAGGCGCCGGTGAGCACCGAGCCGAGGATCGCGACGCCGAGGGCACCACCGACCTGCCGGACGGCGTTGTTCACGGCCGCCCCCGCGCCGGCCTTCTCCCGGGGCACGACGGACATGATCGCCTCGGTGGCCGGCGCCATCACCGCGCCCATGCCCAGGCCCTGGACCGCGAAGACGACGAGGATCAGCCACACCGGGGTGTCGACGCCGAACAGCTGGATGCCGGCGAACGAGAGCGCGATGACGGCGAAGCCGGCCACGCACACGGCCTTGGCGCCGAACCGGGTGGCCAGCGTGGACGTTCGCGGCGCCATCAGCGCGATGCCCAGCGCCACCGGCACCAGAGTCGCCCCGGCCTGCAGCGGTGTGAGCCCGCGCACGCCCTGCAGGTAGTACACCAGGTAGAAGGTGGCGCCCTGGAGGGCGAAGAAGTTCAGCGCCAGCGCCCCGGCGGCGGAGGAGAACGCCGGGTTGCGGAACAGCGAGAGGTCCAGCGCCGGGTGGCTGGTGCGGCTCTGCCACCAGATGAAGAACGCGAGCAGCAGCACGCCGCCGGCCAACGGGCCCCAGGTCGTCGGCGTCGCCCAGCCCTCGCTGCCGCCGCGGATGATCCCGAACACCAGCCCGGCCAGCGCCACGATCGACAGCAGCACGCCGGGCACGTCGAGCCGGCCCGGGTCGGGGTCCTTGGACTCCGGGACGACGAGCAGGGTGCCGACGACGCCGAGCGCGGCCACCGGCACGCCGAGCAGGAAGACCGCGCCCCACCAGAAGTGCTCGAGCACGAGGCCCCCGGCCAGCGGGCCGCCCGCGACCGCCAGCCCGGAGGCGCCGGCCCACAGGCCGATCGCCCGCCCGCGCTCGCCGGGCGGGAAGACGTTGGTGATCACCGCGAGCGTGGCCGGCTGCACGGCGGCGCCGCCGACGCCCATGAGCGCCCGCCAGGCGATCAGCTCCAGCGGCGAGCCGCTGAACGCCGCCAGCACCGAGCCGACGGCGAAGATGGTCAGCCCGGCGAGCAGCACCTTGCGCCGGCCGATCCGGTCGCCTATCACGCCCCAGCTGAACAGCAGCCCGGCGAAGACCAGGATGTAGGAGTCGATCGCCCACTGCAGCTCGCCCTGGGTGGCCGCGAGCTCCCGCTGCAGGGTGGGCAGCGCGACGTTGAGGATCGTGTTGCCCATGATCACCATCAGCAGGCAGACGATCATGGTCGCCAGCACCCACCAGCGCCGCTCGTAGCCCGCGGGGAGCGGGGTGGACGCGGTCTCGGCGGGGTGCGCGTTGCTCACTCCGGGGTGTGCTCCCCCGTGGTGCTCGGTCGGCGCGCCGGGTCGGCGAAGGCGGCGAAGGCCTCCAGGTTGCGCAGCGACTCACCGCGCTCGACCCGCCACGCCCACTCGCGGCGGATCGAGGAGCCGAAGCCGATCTCCAGCATCGTGTTGAAGTGGTCGTCGGCGTAGGTGAGCACCGCGCCGAGCAGCCGGTCGATCTCCTCGGGGGTGACCGCGCCGTGCCCCAGCGTGCCGGTCAGGTAGACGTCGCCGACGGTGTCGATGGAGTACGCGACGCCGTACATGCGGGCGTTGTGCTGCAGCAACCAGGCCCACAGCTGCTCACGGTTCTCGTCCGGCTGCCGGCAGACGAACGCCTCGACCCGGAACCCGTGCCCGCCGACGGTCAGCCCGACGACCGTCCGCAGCTTCTTGGTACCGGGCAGGGTGACGACGAACCGCCCCTCCCCCGGGTGCTCGAACTCCAGCTCCGCCGACCGCAGGGTCTCCTCGACGACCGCGTCGAGCTCGGCGACGCTGCGCCCGCTCATCGGGCGCGCAGCCGCACCGGGGTGAGCAGCCGGTCGCCGGCGGCGCGGACGACCCGGCCGGTCCGGAGCGCCTGCTCGGCGATCGCCGCGGCATAGGCGTCGATCAGGGAGTCCGCGGTGCGGTCCCAGCTGAAGGCGGCGGCGTGCCGGCGGGCGCCGTGCCCGAGCAGCTCCCGGCGGTCCAGCACCCGGGAAATCGCCGCGGCGTACTCGGCCGGGTCGCGCCGGGCGACCAGCAGGCCGGAGACACCGTCGGCGACCGCGGTGTGCAGGCCGCCGACGGCGGCGGCGACCACCGGCGTCCCGCACGCCTGCGCCTCGAGGGCGACCAGGCCGAAGGACTCGTTGTGGCTGGGCACGACGGCGACGTCGGCGGCTCGGTAGTGGTCGGCCAGCTGCGCCGGCGGCTGGGGCGGCAGGAACCGGACGACGTCGGTCACGCCCAGGTGGGCGGCCAGCTCCTGCAGCCGCTGCGGCTCGGCCAGCCCCGAGCCGCTCGGCGCGCCGACCACCAGCACCTGCAGGCGCGGGCGCAGCGCCGGGTCGTCGGCGAGCATCCGGGCTGCCGCGTGCAGCAGCATGTCGGGTGCCTTGAGCGGCTGGATGCGGCCGACGAACAGCAGGACGACGGCGTCCGCGGCCACCCCGATCCGCTCGCGGGCCCGCTGCCGGTCGCCGGGGCGGAAGGTCCGCAGGTCGACTCCGGGCGGGACCACCAGGGTGCGGCGGGGGTCGGCGCCGTAGAAGTCGACCAGCTGGCGGGCTTCCTCGGCGGTGTTGGCCACCAGCCGGTCGGCCTCGGCGACGACCTGCTCCTCGCCGAACACCCGCGCCCGCGGCTCGGGGTCGTCCCCCTCGGCCAGCGCCGCGTTCTTCACCTTGGCCAGGGTGTGCGCCGAGTGCACCAGCGGCACGCCCCACCGGTCCCGGGCCAGGTACCCGACCTGCCCGGAGAGCCAGTAGTGCGAGTGGACGACGTCGAAGTGGCCCGGCTCGTGCTGGGCCTCCTCGCGCAGCACCGCGGCGGTGAAGGCGCACATCTGCGCCGGCAGCTCGTTCTTGCCCAGCCCCTCGAACGGCCCGGCGCTGACGTGCCGGACGGTGACGCCCGGGCTCATCTCGACCACCGGCGGCTGCTCGCTGGAGGTGGCGCGGGTGAACACGTCGACGGCGATCCCGCGCTCGGCCAGCCGGCGGGACACCTCGACGACGTAGACGTTCAGGCCGCCGGCGTCACCGGCCCCGGGCTGCTCCAGCGGGCTGGTGTGCACCGAGAGGGTGGCCACCCGGCGGGGCAGCGAGGGCGCGCCCGACCAGGACGGCGTGGACCGACGGGAGCGGCGAGCAGGCACGGGTCTCCTCCGGCTCGGGCATCACGGCGCCCGGTCGGGCCACCCCTGTCGACTGACCAGTGTCCTACAGCGCCAGGATGGGCACATGTCCAGCCCCGTTCCACCCCCGTCCGCCGCCCTGCCGTTCCCCGGCGACGGGCGGGTCGCCGTCGTCACCGGCGCCTCCAGCGGCATCGGCGCCGCGACCGCCGAACGGCTCGCCGCCGACGGCTTCTCCGTCGTGCTGGCCGCCCGCCGGATCGACCGGCTGACCGCGCTGGCCGAGCGCACCGGCGGGCGAGCGGTCCAGCTGGACGTCACCGACGCCGCGTCGGTCGAGGCCCTCGCCGCCGGGCTGGACCGGGTCGACGTGCTCGTGAACAACGCCGGTGGGGCGTTCGACGTCAACCCGGTCGCGGAGGCGGACCTCGACTCGTGGGCGCGGACGTACGACGTCAACGTGCTCGGCACGGTGCGGGTGACCAAGGCGCTGCTGCCGGCGCTGAAGGCGTCCGGGGCCGGGGACCTGGTGTTCGTCGGGTCGACCGCCGGGCTGGTCAGCTACGAGGGTGGGGCCTCGTACACGGCCGCCAAGCACGGCGTGCACACGCTGGCCGAGACGCTGCGCCTGGAGCTGGTCTACGACCCGGTCCGGGTGATCGAGATCGCACCCGGCATGGTGCGGACCGAGGAGTTCACCCGCAACCGCACCGGCAGCCAGGAGAAGGCCGACGCGGTGTACGCGGGGGTGCGGCAGCCGCTGGTGGCCGAGGACGTCGCCGACGTGATCGGCTGGGCGGTCACCCGGCCGCACCACGTCAACGTCGACCTGCTCGTCGTCCGGCCGCGGGCGCAGGCCGCCCACCACAAGGTCGCCCGCGAGCAGTGACCGCCGGCCGCGCGGCGCGCCCGGCCCTCTTGCCAGGAGCCGCCGGCACGTCGACGCTGCCTCCCGTGACCGGGGACACGGTGGTCCTTGACCGGGCGCGGCGGGATGCCGACCGCGTGGTGCTCTGTCGCTGTGGCGGTGCCGGCCGCGTGGTCCATGCGCGGGTCGACCGTCCCGGCGAGCCGGAGGCGTACGTGCGCGCCACCTTCACCTGCACGTGGGACCGGCCGGGGCCCCATGAACCGCTGCTGCCGCCGCACCTCTAGCGGCCGGCGGCGGATCAGGGGCGGACCGGCTCCGGGACGAGGGTGACGCCGAACCGCTCCCGCACGGCGGCGACGATCCGGCCGGCGAAGGCCATCAGCTCGGCGGAGGTCGCGCCGGGCTCGGTGGTCAGCGCGAGGCTGTGCCGCGGCGACGTCCCGACCCGGCCGTCCCGGGTGCCCTTGCCGAAGCCGGCGGACTGCACGAGCCAGGCGGCGGACAGCTTGACCTGCTCGGCGCCGTCGGCGCCGATCCCGGCGGGCCAGCTCGGGCAGCCGGGCACCGCCTCGGCGACCGGCACGATCGGGTTGGTGAAGAACGACCCGGCGCTGCGGGTGTGCGGGTCAGCCGGGTCCCAGACCATGCCCTTGCCCCGGCGCAGCTCCAGCACCGCCTGCCGGACGTCGGTCAGCGGCGCGGCGTCCCCCAGCTCCACGCCCAGCTCCTTCGCGAGCTCCGCGTAGCTGATCGCGACCGAGGTCGGCTGCGGCCGCAGCGCGAAGGTCACCGACAGGACGACGTACGCGCCGGGGTGCTGCTTGAACCGGCTGTCCCGGTAGGCGAACCCGCACTCCGCGGGCCCGAACACCCGCTCGGCGCGGGCCGCCCGGTCGTAGGTCCGCACGGAGGTGATCAGCGTGGCGACCTCCTGGCCGTACGCGCCGACGTTCTGCACCGGGGTCGCCCCGGTCGAGCCGGGGATCCCCGACAGCGGTTCCAGCCCGGCGAGCTGCTGGTCCACGGTGGCGGCGACCAGGTCGTCCCACGGCTCGCCGGCCGCCACCTCCAGCAGGGCCAGGTCGCCGTCGTCGGTGCGGGTCACGCCGCGGGTGCGGACCAGCACGACGTCGCCCGGCCAGCCGTCGTCCGGGCCGATCAGGTTGGAGCCGCCGCCCACCACGAGCAGCGGCCGGCCGGCGTCGTCGGCGTCCCGGACGGCGGTGACCAGCTCGTCGGCGGTGGCGACCTCGACCAGCCGCTCGACCGGCCCGCCGACCCCGAGGGTGGTGAGGTCCGCCAGGCGGGCGTCTCGGCGTACCAGCACACGCCCACGGTAACCGGGCCCGGCCCCGGCTATCCTCGACCCACATGACACGGGCCGGGGGCGACCACACCCAGCGGGCCAGTCTGCCGCCGCTGAAGAAGGCCCCCCGCCTGGCCGCCGGCCGCGCCCGCGCTCTCGGCCTGCCCACCCGCGGCACCACCAACGCCAACCGGCTCCGCCGCGTCGACCGGTGGCTGGTGGCCACCCAGGTGCCGCGGCTGCGCGACGCCGCCCGACCGCTGGTCGTCGACCTGGGCTACGGGGCCTCCGCCGTCACCACGCTGGAGCTGCTCGAGCGGCTGGCCCCGGAGGTCCCCGGCCTGGAGGTCGTCGGGCTGGAGATTGACCCGGCGCGGGTCGAGGCGGTCGCCGAGCAGCGGGATCCGCCGCGGCTGGACTTCCGGGTCGGCGGCTTCGAGCTGGCCGGGCTGCGCCCGGTCCTCGTCCGCGCGTTCAACGTGCTGCGCCAGTACGACGAGGACTCCGCGGCGCGGGCGTGGGACACCATGCGCGGCGCGCTGGCACCCGGCGGGCTGCTGGTCGAGGGCACCTGCGACGAGTGGGGACGGCGCTCGACCTGGGTGGCGCTGGACGAGGACGGGCCGCTCACCCTGACCCTGGCCGCCCGCGTCGCCGACCTGGACCGCCCCGCCGACCTCGCCGAGCGGCTGCCCAAGGCGCTGATCCACCACAACGTCCCCGGCGAGCCGGTGCACGAGTTCCTGCGCGCGTTCGACACCGCCTGGGCCTCGGCGGCCGGGCTGTCGACGTTCGGCCCGCGGCAGCGGTGGGCCGCCGCGGTGCAGACGCTGGCCGAGGACGGGTGGCCGCTGGTCGGCTCGAGCCGCCGGTGGAAGCACGGCGAGGTGACCGTGCGCTGGTCGGCGGTGGCGCCGCGCTGAGATGCATCCGGCCGTCGGGTCCCGGACGCCGGACCCGGCAGCCGCGGGCATCTCGACGCGGGGTGCCGGGCGCGGGACCATGCGCCTGGTCCCCTGGGCAGGAGGTCGCGATGGACGCCGCTGCACCACCGCCGCTCACCGTCGTCCGGTCGGGGGAGGGCCGGCTGGCCGACCTCGGGGACGGGCTGGGTGTGGCCTTCAAGCTGTGGGGGGAGGACACCGACGGGTCGATCGCGGTCGTCGAGCACCCGTTCGCCGTGGGCACCTACGTGTCGGCGCACCTGCACACGCGCGAGGACGAGTACTCGATCGTGCTCGAGGGGGAGATCGGCTTCCGCTCGGGGGACCGCGAGGTGGTCCTCGGCCCGGGCGGCTACATCACCAAGCCGCGCGGTGAGCTGCACGCCATGTGGAACGCCGGGCAGGTGCCCGCGCGGATGATCGAGATCATCAGCCCGGCGGGGTTCGAGGGGTTCTTCCGGGACGTCGCCGACCTGGCCGAGGCCGGGACCACGGACGAGTCGGCGTTCCTGGCCGTCGCCGACGCGTACGGCCTCCAGTTCGGCGAGCCGGACTGGGAGGCCGACGTCGTCCGCCGCTACGGCCTCCACCCGCCGTCCTGAGGACCGCTGCCCGGGGGACCGCCCCGGCCGGCGGACGCGTCGGGGACGATGACGGCGTGAGAGCACGGTGAGCCGGCGGGACCGCTCGCACCTGACCCCGCTCCCCGGGCGCACCGAGGTCGCCGGCGGGACCGCGGAGCTGCTGGCCGACGCCGACCGGGACGGCTCCTGGCAGCTGCTGATCGACGGCGTCCCGCAGTCGCACGTGGACCTGACCGACCCGACGTACCTGGAGTTCGAGTACGTCCGGCGGATCGGCCACGTGCTCGACCTGGCCGGCGATCCGGGCGGGCCGCTGGACGTCGTCCACCTCGGGGGCGGCGCGCTGACCCTGCCGCGCTACGTGGCCGTGACCCGGCCGGGCTCCCCGCAGCGGGTGATGGAGGTCGACGAGCGGCTCACCGACCTGGTCCGCAGCAGGCTGCCGCTGCCCCGCGGTGCCCGCGTCCGGGTGCGGGCCGCCGACGCCCGCGCGGGGCTGGCCGCGCTGCCGCCGCGCAGTGCCGACGTCGTCGTGGTCGACGTCTTCGCCGGCGCCCGGACCCCCGCGCACCTCACGACGGTCGAGTTCGCCACCGACGTCGCCCGGGTGCTGCGGGCGGGCGGCACGACCGTGTGGAACGTCTCCGACGGTCCCCCCCTGCGCTTCGCCCGCGCGGAGGCGGCCACCCTCGCGGCGGTCTTCGCGAACGTGGCGCTGATCGCCGAGCCGGGCACCCTCCGCGGCCGGCGGTTCGGCAACCTCGTGGCGGTGGCCTCGGATGCGGAGCTGCCGATCGCCGCGCTCACCCGCCGGTGCGCCGGTGACCCCATGCCCGCCCGCCTGGTGGACGGGGAGTCGCTGCGGACCTTCGTCGGGCAGGTCGGGCCGGTGACCGACGCCGAGGCGCAGCCCTCCCCGGAACCCCCGGCCGGCGTCTTCGCCTGACCACCACACGGGTCGCCGCCGTAGGGTCGGCCCATGACCGCCCCCATGTCCCGCCGCCTGACCCGCGACACCCGGCACAAGGTCATCGCCGGGGTGTGCTCCGGACTGGCCCGCCGGCTCGGCATCTCCCGGAACGGGCTGCGGCTGGCGTTCGTCATCTCCTGCGTGCTGCCGGGCCCGCAGTTCATCGCCTACCTGGTGCTGTGGGTGATCATGCCGGCCGACGACCGGCCGCAGAGCTGGTGACCGCGCGCGGCGCAGCTCACCAGTTGCTGTTGCCCCGCCGCAGGCCGCGCACCGCGGGGCGCACGTCGACCAGGTAGACGACGGACGCGATGACCGCGGGCAGCCCGAGGAAGCTCAGCGGGTTCTGCATCCACAGCAGCACCAGGAGGGCGATCCCGGTGATCGCCATCCAGCCGGGCTTGGTCAGCTTGCCGGCCGCGATGAAGCCGGCCGCGGGGCGGATCATCGCGTCGACGAAGGCCCACACCGCGAGGGCGAGGGTCGCGTAGAAGACGACCAGGTAGAGGAGCCCGTCGAAGCTGACCATGCGCGCCAGGATAGGCGCGTCGGGCGTCCCGGCGGGGCCGGCACGGAGGCGCCGCGCCCCGGCGGGTGAGACGACCCCGCCCCGCCACCCACGCGAGGTGGGTGACGGGGCGGCGGTACGGCCCCCTGCAGGGGGACGAGGAGGTCCTTCCTCAGCGGGTCGCGTCGGGGCTCTTCGCCGGGACCGCGGTCGGGTCGGGCAGCGTGGCGGTGGCGGCCTCGGCCGGCGACGCCTTGGCGGTGCGCTTGGCGGCCGGCTTCTTCGCCGGAGCCTCCGGAGCCTCCGGAGCCTCCGGAGCCGCCGGAGCCGCCGTCGCGACCGGCGCGTCGGTCTTCGCGGGGGCGGTGGCCGCCCGCACCCGGCGCTTCGCCGAGGACGTCGCAGCCCCGGTCTCCTCGGCCAGCTCGTCGAGCGCCCGGTCGGCGCGCGACCTGGTCTTCTGCGTGATGGAGGTCACCCGGTTGGACGCGGTGTCCACCGCGTCCTCGGTGCTCTCGACCAGGTCGGTGACGGCGTCCTGCACGGTGTCGGCGGCAGCGTCGACGGTCGACTCGGTGCGGCCGACGACCCGCTGGACGACCGGCTGGGTGCGCAGGTCGCCGACGACCTTGGTGCCGCGGCCGGCCAGCTCCTCGATCGTGTGCACGGCCTGGCTGCGGGCGGTCCCGACGAAGCCGGCCAGCGTGCCGACGACGGTCTCCGGGCGCACGGTGGCCGCGGCGGAGGTGACCGCAGCGCGGGCGTGCTCGGCGCGGGTGCGCGCCTCCTTGGCGGCCAGGTCGGCCTGCACCTGGGCCTCGCCCGGCAGCGCCTCGGCGCGCGAGCGCAGGCCGTCGACGACGGCTCGGGCCTGCTCGACGGCGACGTCGCCGGCGCCGATCACGGCGAGCAGACCGGTGCGGCCGGTGTCGACGAGGGTCTCGCCGTAGTGCTTCAGGGTGTCGGTGGCGTTCATGCCGTCTCCTCCTGGGATGGGTCGTGGGTGGGCGGTGCGACCTGCTCACGGGCGTGCTCCCGGGCGTAGGTCTCGTACAGCTCGAGCAGGACCGCCTTGTGGCGCTCGGAGATGGCCTCGTCGGCGCGGATCGCGGCCACGGTGCCCGCCGTGCCGGACCGGCGGTCGAGGATCCCGGCCTGCTCGTACAGCGTCTCGGCCGATATCTTCAGCCCGCGGGCGATCTGACCCAGGATCTCCGCGGACGGCTTGCGCAGCCCGCGCTCCACCTGGGAGAGGTAGGGGTTGCTCACGCCGGCGGACCGGGCGAGCTCGCGCAGGGACACCTGGGCGGCGTTGCGCTGGCTGCGGATGAAGTCGCCGACGTGCGCGGGCACGGTGGATGCCTCCGCGGCAGCACTGGCCGCGGCGGTGGTCACGGTCTCGCGGACCGCGCTCACCTGCTCGCGGACGAACTCGGTGGGTCGCTGCACACCACCACGGTAACCAGGACTGCTAGCTCTTGCAAGCGGCGGGCTAGCAGTGTCAGCCGACCCATCCGGCGCAACCGGCCGGTCAGGCCAGGACGGCGCCCGCCCGGACCTCGCCGACCACGCCGTCGCCGCCGGACACCGGCGTCACCAGCCACCGGGACAGCTGCTCGGCCGGCACGCCGAGCCACCGCAACCCGGCGGCGAGGGCGGGCAGCCGGCCGCGGTCGCCGCCGTCGTCGAACTTGAGCGCGACGGCTCCGCGACCGGGCAGCGCGGCGACGTGCACGCCGTCGGCCCCGCCCTTCACCAGCAGCCCGGCCAGACCCTGCATGAGCTCGGTGTCGTCGCGTCCGGTGCCGGCGACCAGCCACGGGTGGGCGCGCATCGCGTCGGCCACCCGCCGCTCCGGCGTGCCGACCGCCGACTGCACCAGCGAGAGGACGCCGCGGGCCAGCCCGGTCAGCGACAGCGCGTGCTGCGGCGCGCCGCAGCCGTCGACGACCACCGCGGTCACCGGCTCACCGGCGGCCTCACCCAGCCGCGCCTCGATCGACTGCTGCAGCGGGTGCTCGCGCTCCAGGTAGCCCTCGGTGGGCCAGCCGGCCGCCACGCAGGCCGCCAGCATCGCGGCGTGCTTGCCCGAGCAGTTCATCGCCAGCCGCTCCGGCGCCCGGCCGGCCACCAGCCACCGGGCACGGGTGTCCTCGTGCTGCGGCAGGGCCGGCGGGCAGCCCAGGTCGTCGGGGCCCAGCCCGGCGGTGGCCAGCAGCTCACCGGCGAGCTCCCGGTGCCCGTCCTCCCCGTTGTGCGAGGCCGCGGCGATCGCCAGGTCCCGGTCGTCGCGCGGCTCCCAGCCGGCGGCCAGGTACGTCAGGGCCTGCACCGGCTTGTTCGACGAGCGGGGCAGCACCGGCCGGGTGACGTTCCCGGCCTGCACCAGCGGCCGGCCCTCGGCGTCCAGGACGACGAGCGCCCCGCGGTGCACCGACTCGAGGAAACCCGAGCGCCACACCTCCACCAGCACCGGGGCGTCGGGCCATGGTGACGTGCCGGAACGGCCGCCCTGCAGGGCCCCGCCGCGAGCTCGCGAGTGGTCGGCCCCGTCCGGAGGCTCAGCGCGAGCGTGCGAGTGCTGAGGGGGACGGGGTCCTTCCACCTTCACCGGTGCCGGGACTCGTCGGCCAGCAGCTGCGCCACGTCGGCCAGCCCGTCGCGGTACCGGCGGGCGAGCTCACCGGCGACGGCGTCCATCACCTGCTGCACGCCGCGGCGTCGCTCGGACAGGCTGCGCTCGCCCGCGCCGAGCGCGCGGGCGGCCGACTCCAGCTTGTCGTCCGGCAGGGCCGGCACGTCGGAGAGGTCGACGTCCGGGGCCAGGCTGTTGACCCAGTGCTCCATGTGCTCCGGCGCGGTGGGCTGCACCGTCTGGTGCCGGCCCAGCCCGTGCGCCGGACCGCGGCCCTTCTCGGAGAGGATCTCCGGGAGCAGGTCGACCAGCGAGCGGCCGTCGTGCTCGGCCCGGCGCTGCAGCTCCCGGCGGACGATGTCCAGCCGGCCCTGCAGCAGGCGCCGGGTGTAGGAGAGGTTGACCTCCTCCTGCTCGGCCTGGTGCCGCACGGCGCGCACCTGGGCCATCGACAGCTCCTCGATGCCGTCCAGGAAGGCCGGGTCGAGCAGCGCGTCGACGGCGGCGCCGCCGGCGGCCGGGGTCGGGGCAGTCACGGGGAGACCTCCACGGTGCGTCGGACGGGGATGCCCAGCAGCTGCCGGGCCTCGAGGGTCGACAGCGGCGGCCGCTGGGCGATCCGGGCGAGCCCGGCCGCGCGGGCCACCAGCTGGGCGTTGTCGCGCACCGGCTCACCGGGCGCGTAGGTCAGGGTGTCCTCCATGCCGACCCGCAGGTGACCGCCGGCCGACAGCGCGGCCAGCATCACCGGCAGCGAGGTGCGGCCCACCCCGGTCGCCGCGAACGTCGCGCCGGGCGGCAGGAAGGGCAGGCACGCGGCCAGCGCCGCCGTCGTCCCGGGCATGCCACCGGGCACGCCCATGACCAGGTCGACGTGCACGTGCCCACCGTGCGGCAGGCCGTGCCGGTCCAGCAACCGCGCGAGGGTGGCCAGGTGCCCGAGGTCGAAGACCTCGTACTCCGGGACGATGCCGCGCTCCTGCATCCGGGAGTGCAGCTCGACGATGAGGTCCCAGGGGTTGCTGAAGACGTCGCGGCCGAAGTTCACCGTGCCCAGCGACAGCGAGGCGGCGTCCGGTGCCGCGTCCAGCACGGCGAGGCGCGCGTCGAACGGGTCGGTCACCGCCCCGCCGGTGGACAGCTGGACGACGAGGTCGGTGGCCTCCCGCACGGCGGTGACCACCTCGCGCACCCGGCCCAGGTCGAGGGTGGGGCGGGTGTCGGCGCCGCGGACGTGCAGGTGCAGCACCGCCGCCCCGAGCGCCTGGCAGTCCCGCGCGGTGGCGACGACCTCCTCGACGGTAACCGGCAGCGCGGGCACGTCGGCCTTGGCCGACTCGGCACCCGTGGGGGCCAGCGTGATGAGCGTGCCGGAGGTCACCGGTTGATCGTGGCAGACCGCACCGCGCGCACCCGCTCACGGGCCGCCGCGACGTCCGCGTCGACCCCCTGCGGGCCGTCGTCCGGGTCGATCGCGGCGACCGCCTCCCCGACGTGCAGCGCCGTGCCGGGCTGCACCGACTGCTTGACCAGCGCCAGCGCGATGACCCCGAGCTCGTGGTGGCGCACCACGGTGCCCACCCGGCCGACCTCCCGCGCCCCCGCGGTGACCGGCGTCCCGGGCACGGGCAGGGTCTCGCTCATCCCGTCCAGGTGCAGCAGCACCAGCCGGCGCGGCGGGCGCCCGAGGTTGTGCACCCGGGCGACGGTCTCCTGGCCGCGGTAGCAGCCCTTCTCCAGGTGGACGGCGGTGCGCAGCCACTCCAGCTCGTTGGGGATCGTGCGGTGGTCGGAGTCGACCCCGGCCCGCGGCCGGCGGGCCTCGGCGCGCAGCGCCTCGTAGGCGTCCAGGCCGGACAGGGTCGCCCCGGCGGCCAGCAGCTCGTCGGCGCGGGCGGACACGTCGGCGCGCGGCACGAGCAGGTCGACGACGGCGGCGCTCCCGTCGCCGATCGCCGGCATGCGGCGCACCCACCCGCCGCCGGGCAGGGCGGCCACGGCGTACGCGCCCGCAGGCACCGGCCAGCCGGCCGCGCGCAGGACCTGGTCACCGCGCGGGCCGACCAGCGACAGCAGCGCCCACTCGCCGGTGACCAGCGCCGGGTCGACCCGGAGCATGAACCGCATCCGCTGCAGGAAGTCGACCAGCGCGCCACCGGTGCCCGGCTCGGCGTCGCCCCAGGTGGTGCCGCCCAGGTCGGTGAGGACGACGTGGTGCTCGACGTGCCCGTGCGGCGAGAGCACCAGCGCCTCGCTGCCGGTGGCGTCGCCGAGCCGCTCCAGGTGCTGGCTGGTGAGGCTGTGCAGCCAGGTCAGCCGGTCGGCGCCGGGGACGACGAGCACGTCCCGGTCGCTGCGGTCGACCAGTCCGGCGCCCTCGGCGAGCCGGCGCTGCTCGGGCAGCGGGTCGCCGTAGTGGCCGGCGACGGTGCCGGTGCCGCCGTCGGGCAGCGCCAACGCCACCGCGCCGGGGCGGGACAGCAGGGGGGACGGGGTGGTCATCGGTGCTCCGTTCGGGTCTTCTCCGCGCAGGCCCGGCAGGTGCCGCTCAGCGCCACGTGGCCCACGTCGACGGTGAAACCCAGGTCGGCGGCCAGACGTTCCGCGGCGCTGTCCAGCAGCCCGGGGTCGGCCGAGATGATCTGCCCGCAGGACTGGCACACCACGTGCAGGTGCGGGTGCTGCGCGGCGTGGTAGACCGGCGCGCCCTTGCCCAGGTGGGTGTGCCAGACCAGGCCGAGCCGCTCCAGCACCTCGAGGTTGCGGTACACGGTCGAGGTGTCCGGCGCGGCGCCCCCCGCTCCGGCTTCGGCCTTCAGCCAGGCGTGGATCTCCTCCGGCGTGCCGTGCTCCAGCGCGGCCACCCCGGCGAGCACGCGCTGCCGCTGGCTGGTCAGCCGCATGCCCCGGGCGCGCAGCTGCGCGGCGAGCGGGACGCTCTCCTCACCGGACACCCTGCCGAGCCTAGTCAGCCGGTACGGCAGGGTGGGGCCGTGATCGAGCTGCAGCAGACGGGTGCGCGGGTGGCGGCCTGGCGGGACGGGGCGGCCCGCACGGCGGGTTGGGACGAGCCCGTCGTCAGCGCCTTCGACCTCGGGCTGGGCCGCGGGGACGGCGCCTTCGAGTCCGTGCTCGTCACCAGCGGGACGACGCCGCGCCTGCCCGCCCACCTGGCCCGGCTCGGCCGCTCGGCGCGGCTGCTGGACCTCGCCCACCCCGGCGACGACGCGGTCCGCGCCGTGGTCGCCGCGGTCGTCGAGGGCTGGCCGGCCGACGTGGAGGGCGCCTGCCGGGTGCTGCTCACCCGCGGCCTCGGCGACGGCACGCCGCCCACGCTGGTCGCGCTGCTGGCGCCCGTCCCCGCGGAGACGATCCGGCAGCGGGACGAGGGCGTCGCCGTCGTCTCCCTGTCGCTGGGGGTGCCGGCCGACCTCCGCGCGCGGGCGCCGTGGCTGCTGGGCGGGGCGAAGACGCTGTCCTACGCGGTGAACATGGCCGCGCTGCGGCACGCCCGCGCGGCCGCCGCGGACGACGTCGTCTTCACCTCGCTGGACGGGCAGCTGCTCGAGGGGCCGACGTCCACCGTGGTCTGGGCGACCGGCGGCCGGCTGCACACCCCGCCGGTGGAGACCGGGATCCTCGCCGGCACCACGCAGGCCCGGCTGTTCGCCGCGGCCGAGGCCGACGGCCGGCCCACGGCGGTCACGCCGGGCACCGTCGAGGACCTGCACGCCGCCGACGCGGTCTGGCTGCTGTCGGGGATCCGCGGCGCGGCGCCGGTGACCCGGCTGGACGGGGTGGACCGCGGCGACGCGGGGCTCACCCGGGCGATCCGCGAACTGCTCGCCCGGTAAGCTCCGCCGTGGTGCGCCGGGAAGTCTGGTCGGCAACTCCCGAACCGACGCCGCACCCTGGAGCCGCCCGATGACCAGTCCCCTCTTCCGCCGCGGTTCCTGGGCCGAGACCTCGCGGATCGCCGAGGTGCTGCGCAGGGAGACCGTCGGTGGCGTACTGCTCATCATCGGCGCGGTCATCGCCCTCATCTGGGCCAACAGCCCGTGGTCGGCGGCGTACGAGTCGCTGCGCGACCTGCGCGTCGGGCCGGAATCCCTGCACCTGGACCTGACGCTGGGCACCTGGGCCGCGGACGGGCTGCTGGCGGTCTTCTTCTTCGTGGTCGGACTCGAGCTCAAGCGGGAGTTCGTGGCCGGCGACCTGCGCGAGCCGCGGCGGGCCGTCCTCCCGGTCGCCGCCGCGGTCGGCGGGATGATCGTCCCCGCCGTGCTGTTCATCCTGGTCAACCTGCGCACCGGGGACGGCGCGCTCCGGGGGTGGGCGATCCCGACGGCGACCGACATCGCCTTCGCCCTCGCCGTGCTCGCGGTGATCAGCACCCACCTGCCGACCGCCTTGCGCACGTTCCTGCTCACCCTGGCCGTCGTCGACGACCTGCTGGCGATCGCCGTGATCGCGATCTTCTACACCTCCTCCCTGGCGATCACGCCGCTGCTGCTGGCGCTCGTGCCGATCGCGGTGTTCGGATTCCTCGTGCAGAAGCGGGTCCGCTCCTGGTGGCTCCTGATCCCGTTGGCCGTCGCCACCTGGGTGCTGATGCACGAGTCCGGCGTGCACGCCACCGTCGCCGGTGTGCTGCTCGCGTTCACCGTCCCGGTGGTGCGCAGCGAGGCGGCCGGTGGGCCGGGCGCCGGCCCCGGCCTGGCCGAGCACCTCGAGCACCGGATCCGGCCGATCTCCGCCGGGTTCGCCGTCCCGGTCTTCGCCTTCTTCGCCGCCGGCGTCACCATCGGCGGGTTCTCCGGCCTGGTCGACTCGCTGTCGGACCCGGTGGCGATCGGCATCGTCGTCGGCCTCGTGGCCGGGAAGACCATCGGCATCACCCTGGCCACCTGGCTGGTGTCCCGGTTCACCCGCGCCCAGCTCGACGAGTCGCTGGGCTGGCCCGACGTGATCGGGCTGGCGATGCTCGCCGGCATCGGCTTCACCGTCTCGCTGCTCATCGGCGCACTCGCCTACGGCGAGGGGTCGACGCGCGACGAGCACGTCAAGGTCGGCGTCCTGGTCGGCACCCTGACCGCCGCCGCGCTCGCCTCGGTGCTGCTGCGGCTCCGGGACCGCCGGTACCGGCTGATCGAGGAGGCGGAGACCGCCGACGCGGACGCCGACGGGGTGCCCGACGTCTACCAGCGGCCGTCCGCCGAGGGCTGAAAAAGCGCGTTGCCGCTCTCCGGATCCCGACGTACCGTCGTGGCACACGAGAGAGGAGGTGGTCCGTAACTTGCATGCTGATCGGACTCGTGAGGTGGCTGTCCGCTAGCCGCCGTCCAGATGGGCCGCCCGTTCGGAGTGGATTCCGAACGGAGGCATGATCGCCCGTCCGTCGTACGGCGGCGAGCGAGAACCGGACAGTCACCCGACCCCCGGGCCGCCGACCATTGTCCAGTCGGCCCGCGTGCAGCTCCCCCGCTCCGGCGGGGTCCAGCGCCGCGGAGCAGCCCGGGGGTTGTCTGTTCTCTGCGAGAATGGCCGCGTGCAGTTCGCCGGACGGGCCGTCGCGCTCGACACCTCCGCCGGCCTGTGGCTCGCCGAGGCCACCCGCGGCGCCCGCGCGGACACCGTGGCCGCGCACGTCCCGGCCCGCTTCGAGGCCGTGGCCCGCGTCTTCCACCCCGCCGTCCGGTACGTCGGGGACGACGACGTCGAGGTGCCCTGGGCCGCCGTGGCCGCGGCCAACGCCACCACCCCGCACCCGCTCATGCAGTGGGGCTCGGTCACCGGCGCGATGGACTACTTCGAGAACGACGACCAGGCACCGCTGTGGCACGGCGCCCCCGCGCGCGGCCACCTGCCGGTGCCGGTGGCCGAGCGGATGGTCCCCGTCCTCTCCCGGCACACCACGACCCCCGACGTCTGCTGGTTCGGCGTGGCGGTCGGCGGCACGATCATCACCGACCACACCCCGCTCGTCCTGCCCTCTCGGGAGTACTGGCTGGTCAACGGTCCGATAGAGCTGGCGATGGCGAACTTCGCGGCCGAGCCCTTCGAGCAGAGCGCGAACCTCTGGTGGCCGGCGGACCGCGCGTGGTGCGTGGTGACCGACGTCGACCTGGTCACCACCTACGTCGGGGGCACCGCCGCGTGCATCGGCGAGCTGCTGGCGGTCGCCGGGCTGGAGATCGCGCCCGCCGACCCGCGGGACAGGACCACCTGGGACGCCGACGAGGTCAACCCCGTCCCCGCCGACGCCCCGGAGTAGCGGCCATGTTGGCCAACATGGCCCCTGATCCGGCCACGCTGCAAGGGCCCGCCGCGAGCTTGCGAGCGGTGGGGGGCAGCGTGGCCCTTCCTCAGAGCTGGGCGAGCTCGGCGGCGAGGTCGTCGAGGCCGAGGCTGCCCTGGGAGAGGGCGGCCATGTGCCAGGCCTTCAGGTCGAACTCCGCGCCGCGGGCGCGCCGGGCCGCCTCCCGGCCCTCCAGCCAGGCCCGCTCCCCCAGCTTGTAGCTGATCGCCTGCCCCGGCATGCCCAGGTAGCGCACCAGCTCGCTGTCGAGGAACGCCTCGTCGCGGCCGCAGTGGTCGCCGAAGAAGGCCCGGGCCAGCTCCGGCGTCCACGGCTGCCCGGCGTGCCCGGCCACCGACCCCTCGACGCCCTCGGGGACCGGGAGCTCCAGGTGCATGCCGATGTCCACGACCACCCGCACCGCGCGCATCTGCTGCGCGTCCAGGTAGCCCAGCCGCGCGCCCGGGTCCTGCAGGAAACCCAGCTCGTCCATCAGCCGCTCGGCGTACAGCGCCCAGCCCTCGACGTTCGCGCCGACCGAGCCCACCGACGTCTGGTACGTCGACAGCTGACCGGAGACGTGCACCCACTGGGCCAGCTGCAGGTGGTGGCCGGGAACGCCCTCGTGGTACCAGGTGGAGACCAGGTCCCAGAGCGGGAACCGCTCCTGCCCGAGCGTGGGCAGCCAGGTCCGCCCGGGACGGGAGAAGTCCTGCGCCGGGCGGGTGTAGTACGGGGCCGCCGCACTGCCGGGCGGGGCGATCATCGCCTCGACCTGGCGGACCGGCCCGGCGATGTCGAAGTGCTCGCCGTCGAGGGCGTCCATCGCCTGGTCCATCATCGACTGCAGCCGCTGCCGGATCCCCTCGACGCCCTCGACCGCCTCGCCGTTCTCCCTGAGCCAGCGCATCGCCGCCATGGGCGTGCTCCCGGGCAGCACCTTCTCGGCCTCGGCGCGCTGCTCGGCCAGGATCCGCCGGTGCTCCGCCCACCCCCAGGCGTACGCCTCCTCCAGCCGGGTGCCGACGCCGAGGTCCGCGCCGTTCCACGAGCGGGCGAAGCGGGCGTAGCGGTCCCGGCCGACGGCGTCCGGGGTGCCCTCCGCCTCCGGGGCGTACTCGTCGCGCAGGAAGTCGCGGACCTCGGCGACGGCGGCGTCGGCCGCGGCGGCCGCCGCGTCGAGCTCACCGCGCAGCTCCTCGGGCCCGCCGGCGACGACCCCGGCGAAGTACGGACCGGCCAGCCACTCGTCCAGCTGCCCGACGACGGTGCGGACCTGCCGCGGCGCGGCGAGCAGCCCCCGGCCCGCGCCGGCGGCCAGCGACTCCCGGTAGCCCCGGTAGGCCTCCGGCACGCGGGCCAGGCGGCGGCCCAGCACCGCCCAGTCCTCGGTGTCCCGGGTCGGCATCATCGAGAACACCTGGCGGATCGCGTGCACCGGCGAAAAGAGGTTGGAGACCGCCCGCAGGTGCTCCCCCGCCTCGTGCAGGGCCAGTCCGGCGTCCAGCCGCTCGCGCAGCAGCCGGGCGCAGCGGCGCTCGACCGGGTCCTCGGCCAGCGCGGGGTCCTCGGCCAGCACCCGGTCCAGCTCGGCCAGGGTCCGGCGCACGAGCTCCGCCTCCGCCTCGGCGCCGGCCGGGCTGGTGTCCGGCAGCCGGTCGTCGCCGGGCCGGGTGCCCAGCGCCGTGGCCAGCAGCGGGTCGAGCTCGGTGAGCGCGTCGACGTAGGCGTCGGCGACCTGGCGCGGGGTGGCGGGGCGGGGGGACGGCGCGGTGGCGGTCACGGGGGTCAGCGGATCCTCTCCAGGCGGGCGGACATGGTCGGCCGCAGCGGCTGGTCGCCGGCGGCCCGGTCGACGGCGTACATCAGCGCGCCGTCGACGATGCCGTACAGCCGGGTGGCCCGGCTGGTGTCGGGGTGGTCGGGCGTGCGGGCCAGCACGTCGCTGACCAGCTCCCAGCTCGTCGTCGTCCGCGCCCGGCCGGCGTAGATCTCCACCAGGCCGGCCGGTGAGCAGACCAGCAGCTCCACCTCCTCGTCCCCACGGGGGCGCCAGAAGCCGGTCTCCCGCTGGTCCGGGCCGTCCACCTGGCCGTCGTCGGACAGCCGCCAGGTGCGCGACTCGTAGAACAGGAAGTCCCGACCGTCGTGCGCGAAGCGGACCCACTGACCGAACCGGTGGTCGCCCGCCGGCCCGGCGGCCTGCCCCTCGCCGTGCCACTCGCCGAGCAGCGGCAGGACCGAGAGCAGCTCCGGGGCGACCTCCGGCCCCTCCCGGACGTCGACGGTGTCGGGCACCGGCAGCTCCGTGGGCCCCGGGACGGGACCGCTGGGCAGGCCGGGCGGCGTCGGGGCGCTCATCGGGTGCGCTCCCCGCCGTCGCGCCGCGCGACGCGCCAGGCCGAGGCCGCGAGGCCGATCGAGGTCAGCGCGGTCAGCGCGACCAACACCCAGGCGGACACCAGACCCATGCCGTCACGGTATCCGCGCGGCTCGGGCCGCCCGTCAGGCCCCCGCGGGCACGGCCTGCACGGTGGCCCGGACGACGTCGTCCCAGGGGGTCGCCGTCAGGCCGAGCACCTCGGTGGTCTCCGTGGCCTCGATGACGAACGGCTGGTCCCACTGGTGCCGGATGGCCACGATCTCGCGCATCTGGCCGTTGGTCGCCCCGACGGCCCGCAGCACCGGCCACGGCACACCGCTCACCCGCGCCGGTGGAGCGCCCATCGCCGCCGCGAGGTCGGTCAGCGCCTGGCGCTGCGAGCGGGGCGGTGTCGTGGGCACGTGCCAGGCCCGGCCCTCGGCCCGCGGATCGGTCCCGAGGGCCGCCAGGGTGGCGGCGACGTCGGGGACGTAGGACCAGCTGTGCGGGGCGTCGGGGTCGCCGATCACCCAGGCGCGGGGGCCGCGGCGGAGGGTGGCCAGCTGCCGCATCAGGTGCGACTGCCCCGCGGGCACCGTCGGGCCGACGAAGTCCGAGGCCCGCGCCTCGGTGACCCGGACCCGTCCGGCCTCGCGCGCGGCCAGCGCCTCCTCCCACATCCGGATCCGGATCCGGCCCTTGACGTCGGTGGCGGCCAGCGGGCTCCGCGGGGTCATCGGCCCGCTGGGCCGGCCGTAGACGTAGAGGTTGCCCATGACGACGAGCAGCGCCCCGCTGCGTTCAGCGGCCTGCAGGAGCGCCGCCGCGATGGGCGGCCAGTCCTGGGTCCAGCGGTCGTAGGCAGGCGGGTTCACCGCGTTGTAGATGACGTCCGCCCGCCCCACCGCCGCGGTGAGCGCTCCGGCGTCGGCGGCGTCGACCGCCCGGTGCTCGACGGCGTCGGTGCTCCGGCCGCCGCTGCGCGAGAGCACGAGCACCTCGTGCCCCCGCTCGGCCAGCAGCTGGGCTGTCGCCGAGCCCACCGGGCCCTTGCCCACCACCACGTGTCGCGCCATCTTCTGATCCTCCCCTCGGTCGAGAGCGGTGCTCTCGCTCGATGACCACCGTGCCGCGTCGGGCCGGCCATGTCAAGAGCACTGCCCTCGATTGCGTGCACCGATCTCGTGAGGCATCCTGTACGGGTGCCGCCCACCGCCCGTGAACGCGCCCGCGCCGAGATCACCGCCGAGATCACCGACCTGGCGCGCGCCCAGCTGGCCACCGTCGGGGCGACCGGCCTGTCGCTCCGGGCCGTCGCGCGGGAGCTGGGGATGGTGAGCTCCGCCGTCTACCGGTACTTCCCCAGCCGCGACGACCTGCTGACCCGGCTGATCATCGACGGGTACGACGCCCTCGGCGCGACGGCGGAGGAGGCCGACGACCCGACGGCCGCCCCGGCCGAGCGGTGGCTCGCGGTCTGCCGGGCGGTGCGCGGGTGGGCGCTGGCGCACCCGCACGAGTACGCGCTGCTGTACGGCTCCCCGGTGCCGGGCTACCAGGCGCCGCGGGACACGGTCCCGGCCGCGATCCGGGTGGGCGTCGTCCTGGGCCGGGTCCTCGGCGACGCCGCCCGGGCCGGCCGGCTCCCGGCGGCCTCCGGCGCGGTCACCGGCACGATCAGCGAGGCGACGGCCGAGGTGCTCGGCGGGGAGCACCCGGCCCTGGACGACACGGTGCGCGCGCGTGGGCTGCTGGCGTGGAGCAGCCTGTTCGGCGCGATCAGCTTCGAGCTGTTCGGCCACTTCACCGGCGCGGTCACCGACGCCGACGCGTTCTTCGACGCCGCCATGCGCGACCTCGCCGGCCTCCTCGGCCTGTAGGGAACGCGACGGGCCCGCCTCCCGGGGAGACGGGCCCGTAGGCCCCCTTCCAGGGGCCCGCCCTGAGCCTGCGAAGGGCGGGGAGGAAGGGGTCCTTATGCGAGGACGACGGTGGTCTCGTTGAGGCCGACGTCCGCGCTCACGACGCGCTCACCCTTGCCCACCGGGGACAGCGAGCGCAGCTTCCACTCACCCGGGGCGGCGAAGAACCGGAACTCGCCCTCGGGGCTGGTGACCACCTCGGCGGTGAACTCGTCGGTGCCGTCCAGCAGCCGGACGTAGGCGCCGGCGACCGGGGCGCCGTCGTGCCACACCTGGCCCTGGATCACCGTCTGGGTCGTCAGGTCGATGCCGGCGAGGGTCCCGCCCTGCTTCGGGGCTCCGCACATGTCAGCTCACTTCTCGATCGGGACGCCGACGAGCGAGCCGTACTCGACCCAGCTGCCGTCGTAGTTCTTCACGTCGGGCTTGCCGAGCAGCTCGCGCAGCACGAACCAGGTGTGGCTGGAGCGCTCGCCGATGCGGCAGTAGGCGATGGTGGCCTTGCTGTCGTCGTAGCCCTGCTCGGCGTAGAGGGCGGCGAGCTGCTCGTCGGACTTGAAGGTGCCGTCCTCGTTGGCCGCCTTGCTCCACGGGATGTTCTTCGCGGTCGGGACGTGGCCGCCCTTCTGCGCCATCTCCTGCGGCAGGTGGGCCGGGGCCAGGATCTTGCCGGAGAACTCGTCGGGCGAGCGGACGTCGATGAGGTTCTTCGAGCCGATCGACGCGACGACCTCGTCGCGGAAGGCGCGGATCGACAGGTCCGGCTCGCTGGCCCGGTACTGCGTGGCCGGGCGCTCGACGGTGTCCTTGGACAGCGGGCGGCCGTCCAGCTCCCACTTCTTGCGGCCGCCGTCGATCAGCTTGACGTCGCGGTGCCCGTAGAGCTTGAAGTACCAGTACGCGTAGGCGGCGAACCAGTTGTTGTTGCCGCCGTAGAGCACGACGGTGTCGTCGTTGCTGATGCCCTTGGCCGACAGCAGCGCCTCGAAGGCGGCCTTGTCGACGAAGTCGCGGCGCAGCGGGTCCTGCAGGTCCTGCTTCCAGTCCAGCTTGACGGCACCCTCGAGGTGACCGCCGTCGTAGGCGCTGGTGTCCTCGTCGACCTCGACGAAGACCAGGCCGGGCTTGCCCAGGTTCTCCTGCGCCCAGTCGGCGGTGACGAGCACGTCGTTGCGAGCCATGTGTTCCTCCATCAGTTGTCCGGGGATGTGCGGGAAGGTGTGTCGGTACTCGCGGGGCCGGCACCCGCCACGGTCGCCGCACCCCAGCGGAACGGGCGGCGGAGAGGACCTCGGGACGGCGGGACGGCGCGTTCCGGGACGAGCGATCGTCCCCTCAGGAGGTCGGACAGAGGCAGCTGCCGACGCGGCACAGGTCCACTGTGCGGCGCGAGGTCAGCAAGGTGCCCACGGCCGAAGGGTAGCGGATCACCGGTCCACCCCCGTGTGGGCGTCCACGAGTGCGGTCAGCTCCGCCGGCCGCGGCGCCCCCGAGCTGCGCCCCAGCAGGGTGCCGTCCCGGCCCAGGTAGAACAGCGTCGGGGTGCGCCGGACGTCCAGCTCGCGCACCGCCTCCAGGTGGCTCTCCGCGTCGACGTGCAGGTAGGCCAGGCCCGGCCGGGTGGCCTGCAGCTGCCGGATCCGCGCCCGCGTCGCCCGGCACGGGCCGCAGAAGGCGGTCGAGAACTGCACGACGGTGAGGTCGGCCTCGGCCGGCCGGACGCCCAACCGCTCCAGCACCGCCAGACCCGCTGCGCTCACGCTCCCGGCAACGGGCGCACCGCCGGGTGCATTCCGGTGGGCCGGGATCAGCCGCGCAGCACGGTGTCGGCGGCCTGCACCCGGACGACGACGCCGTCCGCCGCCGGGGTGACGCCCACCACCTGCAGCCCGAACGGCAGGGCGGGCACCGGGTAGCGCAGTTCCAGCAGGCCGGCGGCCCGGTCGAGCACCGCGTCGGGGACGTCGGCCGCGCCGGCGGAGGCGTTGCCGACGTCGATGACGAGGTCCTGCCCGTCCAGGCCCACCGTGCCGGTCGCGGTGACCGGGAGCTCGAGGCCGAGCACCTCGACGGTGCGGGTGACCCGGATGCCGTCCCCCTCCTGCGCCAGCGCGGTGTCGCCGCCGATCCGCTCGGCGAGCAGCGGGTAGGACAGCGTCGCCGTCCCGTCGACCCGGTCGACCGGGATCTCGGAGACCTGCCCGGACAGCGCGTCCGACAGCGGCAGGTGTACGCCGCGCAGGACGACGTCGGCGCGGGTGCCGGTGGGCTGGGCCAGCTCCTCGGCGGTGAGCCGGATGCGGACGTCCTCGTACTCCCCGGACAGCGCCTGGGTGAGGAACGGGAAGCCGGCGATGTCGACCTCCGGCGGCGCGGTGAGCCCGCCGCGAGCGGCGACCTGCTCGGCCACCCGGTCCTCGGCGACGCCCACGGCGACCCGGTCGACCACCACCAGCGCGCCGACCAGCAGGAGCAGCAGCACCACCAGGACGGGCAGGCACCCGGCCCGGCGCCGGCTCACCCGAGCCCGTTCAGGGTGAGCGCGTAGGCCACCGGCGCGGCCGCGGCCAGCGGCAGCACCGCCTGCAGCACCGCCGCGGCCCAGCCGGACTCCGCGCGCTCCACCACGACGAAGGACGCACCCAGCGACGTCAGCGCCGCGACCGCGCCGACCGCGGCACCGGAGGTCACGGCCGAGAGCACGTCGGCCAGCGACCCGCGGTCGCCGAGCAGCAGGGCGGCCCCCGCGCCGGCGGCGACCGCGAGCACCAGCGCAGCCGCACCGCACGGCACGCCCGGCGCGACCGCCGGCCGGGGCAGCGCCAGGTCGACCAGGTGTCGCACCACCAGCGCGGCCCCCACGACGAGCGCCGTACCGATCACCGCGCCCGGACCGTCGTCCAGCCGGCCGACGACCAGCAGCACCGCCAGCGCGCACACCGCGCACAGCAGCAGCACCACACCGGCCAGCGAGGGGACCAGCTGCGCCCGGGGTGCCGGCCGGGTCATCTGGTGCACGACCGCGGCCAGCAGGCCCAGGCCGAGCACCGCGGCGAGCGGGTCGAGCGTGGGCCGTTCGGGCAGCAGCAGGACGACGTCGGCCGCGAGCGAGGCAGCCGCGCCGACCACCAGCGCGCCGGCCGGCCCGCGGATGCCCGTGGCCCGGCCCCAGGCGGCGATCAGGGCGGCCTGCAGCGCCGCCACCGCGACGACCCGGCCGATCCCGTCGAGCGCGAGCGGGAGGCCGGCGAGCAGGGCGGTGACGACCACGGCCAGGCCCGCCGCCGGGAGGTGGTGGGCCCGCGGGGACACCGGGGCGTCCGGCGCGGCGGAGGTCATCCGACGATCGTCGCAGAGGACGGCGGGGTGACCGGGGCAGGCCGGCCGGCCGTGTCGGGCCCGGCCACGGCCGCGCACGCCCACCGGCCGATCCGCTCGGCGAGCGGGCCGGTCATCCCGTTCTCGGCGTGCCCCATGCCCGGCACCACCCAGGCCGTCGCCGCCGGCCCGGCGGCCTGGACCAGGGCGCGGAAGTGCTCCAGCGGGAAGTACTCGTCCCGGTCGCCGTGCACCAGCAGCAGCGGTGTCGGGGCGATCCGGGCGACGACCTCCACCGGTGCCGGGGGCACGGTCTCCCACGGCACGCCCAGCCGCAGGCCGAGCAGCCCGGCGGCGACCCGGCGACCGGCGGTGGTCTCCAGCAGCCAGTGCACGCGCCGCATCGGCGGGGTCTCCCGCACGTACCAGCGGCTCACCGCGCTGACCGACACCACCGCGTCCGGCCGGTGGGTGCCCAGGGCGGCCTGGCGCAGCGCGACCCCACCGCCCATGGACAGGCCCAGGGTCACCACCGCGTCGGCGCCGTCGGCCCGAGCGGCCCGCACCGCCGCGTCGACGTCACCCAGCTCGGGATCGCCTCCCACGGTGGTGCCGCCGCCGGAGCGCCCGTGCCCCCGCGAGTCCAGCGCCCGGACCTCGCCGAAGGCCCGCAGCCACCCGGCGAGCCGGCGGAACGGCTCCCGGGACACCGAGTTGGTGAAGCCGTGCGCGAGGACGAAGGTGACCGGCCGGCCGGCCGCGGCGGCCCCGGGCAGCGCCGGCACGACGATGCCCGACAGCTCGACGCCGTCCGCGGCGCGGACACGCACCGTGCGCTCCTCCGCAGCTCGGGGAGGACGGCGGGGCACATCAGTTATCCTGCCCTCCCACCTCGACAGTGCGGTCGACGGCCCCGGTACGGCAGCACGATGAGGAGACGACATGCGGCTCGTGCTCATGACCTCGGCCCGCCAGGCGACCACGGAGGTCCTCCCGGCACTGGGCCTGCTCGCCCACCAGGTGCGCGTGGTCGCTCCCGAGCTGTCCAGCCTGCTCGACGGTGAAGCCGGGGACGTCGTCCTCGTCGACGCCCGGCACGACCTGGTCTCCGCGCGCACGCTCTGCGCCCTGCTGTCCTCGACCGGGGTGGCCGCCTCGCTGGTGGCCGTGCTGTCCGAGGGCGGGCTGGTGGCGCTGTCGGCCGACTGGGGTGTCGACGACGTCGTCCTGGACACGGCCGGCCCGGCCGAGGTCGACGCGCGGCTGAAGTGGGCCGCTGCCCGGCGGCTGGCCGCCGCGGCGCCGGCCGACGGCGGCGACGGTGCCGTGACCCGGGCCGGTGAGCTCGTCATCGACGAGCACAGCTACTCCGCGAAGCTCCGGGGTCGCCCGCTCGACCTCACCTACAAGGAGTTCGAGCTGCTCAAGTACCTGGCCCAGCACCCGGGCCGGGTGTTCTCCCGCGCGCAGCTGCTGCAGGAGATCTGGGGCTACGACTACTTCGGCGGCACCCGGACGGTCGACGTCCACGTGCGGCGGCTGCGCGCCAAGCTCGGTGCCGAGCACGAGGCGCTGATCGGCACGGTCCGCAACGTCGGCTACAAGCTCGACCAGCAGGTGGCCGACGCGACCGCGGCCGCCGCGAGCGTGTCGCCGGCCGACGCCGCCTCCCCGGTCTCCTGACCCCCACCCCCGCCGCCGGCCCCGGCCCGGCAGCGATCGAGCGCACCGGGCGGCTGACCCCGCCCGCGGTGGCCGAGGTCCTCGACCTGCTCGGTGCCGCGCTGGCGGCCGACGGCGTGCGCCCGGTCTCGGAGGAGTCCGAGCTGCGCCTGCAGCACGGGGGTCCCCCCGGGGGCAGCGACCTGACCGCCCGCACGCCGGACGGCGCGCTGGTCGGCTACGCCCGGTTGGAGCTGCCGGAGGAGCCGGCCGAGGCCGAGGCCGAGCTGGTCGTCGCCCCCGGCGCCCGGCGGCGGGGCGTCGGCAAGGCCCTGCTCGCCCGGCTCGAGGAGCTGGCCGGGGACCGGCCGCTGCGGGTGTGGGCACACGGCGAGCTGCCCGGGTCCACCGAGCTGGCCACCGCGCGCGGGTACCGGCGGGCCCGGGTGCTGCTGCAGATGCGCCGTCCGCTGTCCGGCGTCGACACCGACCCGCGCCCGTCCCTGCCGCCGGGGCTGTCGATCGCCACGTTCCGGCCCGGCGTCGACGAGGCGGCCTGGCTGGCCGTGAACGCCCGAGCCTTCGCGCACCACCCCGAGCAGGGCCGCT
Source organism: Modestobacter sp. I12A-02662 (assembly GCF_041028325.1). Classification (NCBI taxonomy): domain Bacteria; kingdom Bacillati; phylum Actinomycetota; class Actinomycetes; order Geodermatophilales; family Geodermatophilaceae; genus Modestobacter; species Modestobacter sp. I12A-02662. The sequence goes on from NZ_JABGDE010000004.1 coordinate 390,359, forward strand.
GGACCCCCGAGGACCTCGCCATCCGGCAGGCCGAGCCGTGGTTCGACCCGGCCGGCTTCTTCCTCGCCTGGCGCGCGGAGCCGGCCGGTCCCCGGCTGCTCGGCTTCCACTGGACCAAGGTGCACCCGGCCGGTGAGGCCGGCGACGAACCGGTCGGTGAGATCTACGTGCTCGGCGTCGACCCCGACGCCCAGGGCATGCGGCTGGGTCGGGCCCTGACCGACACCGGGCTGGCCCACCTGCGGCGGGCCGGGCTGTCCACCGTGCTGCTGTACGTGGACGCGGACAACACCGCGGCGGTGGCGCTGTACGAGCGCAGCGGGTTCACCCGGCACGCCGTCGACGTCTCCTGGGAACGCTCGCCCGCTCCTCGCTGAACCGGCCGCGTTCCCCCGTCCAGGGACCTTTCCGGAGCGCGTTCACCCGTTGGACGGACAGTGTCTGACGAGTCGTGACCGAAGCCTCGACAGTCGTTCACCGGGCGTTCACCCGGGCACCCGGATCCGTCCATCTGCGCCGCCCACGCTGTGCCTCGTAGGAACTCGCCACCCGGCATCGACGTCCGGGTCACCTCCATCGAAAGGCACTGCGTTGAAGCTCAGCACCACGACGCGCGCCGCGGCCCTCACCGCAGGGCTCGCCGCCACCCTCGCCCTCGCCGCCTGTGGCGCCGCGAACGAGACGAGTGGCGGCGCCGGCGCCGCGGGCAGCGGCGACGCCGGCGCCGAACAGCTCAGCGGCGACCTGGTCGGCGCGGGCGCCAGCAGCCAGCAGGCCGCCATGCAGGCCTGGCAGGCCGGCTTCAACAGCCAGCAGCCCGGCGTCTCCTTCAGCTACGACCCGGTCGGCTCCGGTGGTGGCCGTGAGCAGTTCATCGCCGGCGGCACCGACTTCGCCGGTTCCGACGCCGCCCTGGACGACGAGGAGCTCGCCTCGGCACAGGAGCGCTGCGCCGGGGGCGAGGTCTTCGAGCTGCCCAACTACATCTCGCCGATCGCCGTCGTCTACAACCTCGAGGGCGTCGACCAGCTGAACCTCTCCCCGGCGACCGTCGCGGGCATCTTCGCCGGCACGATCACCAACTGGAACGACCCGGCGATCGCCGCCGACAACGCCGGCGTCACCCTCCCGGACCTGGCGATCACGCCGGTGCACCGCGCGGACGACTCGGGCACCACGGACAACTTCACCGACTACATGTTCCAGACGGCCGGTGAGGTGTGGACCTCGGAGCCGGACGGCGAGTGGCCGCTGCCCGGCGGTGAGGCCGCCAACGGCACCTCCGGCGTGATCTCCGCGGTGCAGGCCGGCAACGGCGCCATCGGTTATGCCGACGCCAGCCAGGCCGGTGAGCTGGGGGTCGCCAGCATCGGTGTCGGCGGCGAGTTCGTCGCGCCGAGCGCCGAGACCGCTGCGGCGGTCGTCGAGAACAGCCCGGCGCTCGAAGGCCGCGGTCAGTACGACTTCGCGATCGAGGTCAACCGGCAGACCGAGGGTTCGGGCGAGTACCCGATCGTCCTCGTCAGCTACCACATCGGTTGCGTCGAGTACGACGACCAGGCCAAGGCCGACGCGGTGAAGGCGTTCATGGGCCACGTCGTCAGCGAGGAGGGCCAGTCGGCCGCGGCCGACGCCGCGGGCAGCGCCCCGATCTCCGACACCCTGCGTCAGCAGGCGCAGACCGCCGTCGACGCCATCACGGCCGCCGGCTGATCGACGGACCGATGCGGCGGCCCGGGGAGTCCCACGGACACTCCGGGCCGCCGTGGCGCGTCCCCCCTCACCCCTTGACCACCCCCTGCGACGAGCCACGGAGCGATCGGTGACCCTCACCAGCGCACCCCCCACTCCCCCGCGCCCGAAGCGGCGCGCCGGGGACCGGATCTTCGCCGGCAGCGCCACCGGCTCCGGGATCCTCATCCTGCTGGTGCTGGCCGGTGTCGCGATCTTCCTGATCGCCGAGGCCTGGCCGGCGATCACCGCACAGGCCGCGGATCTCCCCGGTGGCCACACCTTGACGGCCTACATCGGGCCGCTGGTCTTCGGGACGCTGATCGCCTCGGTCATCGCGCTGCTGGTCGCGACCCCGCTCGCCGTGGCGATCGCCCTCTACATCACCTACTACGCGCCGCGCCGGCTGGCGGCGGGCATGGGGTACGTGATCGACCTGCTCGCCGCGATCCCCAGCGTGGTCTACGGCTTCTGGGGCATCGCGGCACTCGCGCCCGCCCTGGTCCCCCTCTACGGCTGGCTCGAGGACAACCTCGGCTTCATCCCGTTCTTCGCCGGGCCGGCCTCGGCCACCGGCCGCACGATGCTCACCGTCGGCCTGGTGCTGGCGGTGATGATCCTGCCGATCATCTCGGCGATCTCCCGCGAGGTGTTCAGCCAGGCACCCGCGCTGCACCGCGAGGCCGCCCTCGCGCTGGGCGCGACCCGCTGGGAGATGATCCGGATGGCCGTGCTGCCCTACGGCAAGTCCGGTGTCATCGGCGGCGCCATGCTCGGCCTGGGCCGCGCGCTCGGCGAGACGATGGCCGTCGCGATCGTGCTCTCCGGGTCGGGCGGCATCACCTTCAACCTGATCTCCAGCAGCAACCCCTCGACCATCGCGGCGAACATCGCGCTGCAGTTCCCCGAGTCGACGGGGCTGGCCGTGAACACCCTGATCGCCAGCGGGCTCGCCCTGTTCGTGATCACCATGGCGGTCAACATGCTCGCCCGCTGGATCGTCAACCGGCGCGCCGACTTCTCCGGAGCCAACTGATGAGCACCCAGACCCCCTCCGCTCCGGCTCCGGTCACCGAGCACCCGGGCCCGGTCCGGAGCCACCGGCGCCTGCCCCGGTTCGCCGCGACCGGCGTGTACCTGGCCGGTCTCGTCCTCGGGGCGCTGCTGTCGGCGGTGACCGGCTTCAGCGTCGCGCTCACCGTCGTCTACGGCGCCGTCCTGGGCACGCTCGCCGTCTGGCTGACCTCGCGGGCGGTCGAGGGCCGCCGCAAGAGCACCGACCGGCTGGTCACCGCAATCGTGACCACGGCGTTCGCCATCGCGATGGTCCCGCTGGTCTCCCTGGTCTACACCGTCCTGGACAACGGGCTGCGGCGCTTCGACGGGACCTTCTTCAACTCCTCGATGCTCGGCGTCGTGGGCGAGGGCGGCGGCGCCTACCACGCCATCCTCGGCACGGTGATCATCACGCTGCTGACCACGGTGATCTCCGTGCCGATCGGCCTGCTGACCGCGATCTACCTCGTCGAGTACGGCACCGGCCGGCTGAAGCGGGCGATCACCTTCCTGGTCGACGTGATGACCGGCATCCCGTCGATCGTCGCCGGCCTGTTCGCCTTCGCCCTGTTCGCGCTGTTCTTCGGCCCGGGGATCCGGCTGGGCGTCATGGGCGCGGTCGCGCTGTCGGTGCTGATGATCCCGGTCGTCGTCCGGTCCTCGGAGGAGGTCCTCAAGCTCGTCCCCAACGAGCTGCGCGAGGCCAGCTACGCGCTGGGCGTGCCCAAGTGGCGGACGATCGTCAAGGTCGTCATCCCGACCGCGATCGCCGGCCTCGGCACCGGTGTCACCCTCGCGGTGGCCCGGGTGATCGGCGAGACCGCCCCGCTGCTGGTCACCGTCGGGATCATCAACGGCACCAACCTGAACCCGTTCGAGGGCCGGATGGCGACGCTGCCGGTCTTCGCGTTCTACCAGCTCACCCAGCCGGGCTTCCCGCCCGAGCTCGCCATCGAGCGGGCCTGGACGGCCGCGCTCGTGCTCATCATGCTGGTCATGGCGCTCAACGTCGTCGCGCGCCTGATCAGCCGCTTCTTCGCCCCCAAGACCGGTCGCTGAGACCGACCCACCCGGAGGACACTGTGGCCAAGCGCATCGACGTCTCGGACCTGGACATCTACTACGGCAACTTCAAGGCCGTGGAGGGCGTCAACATCTCCATCGAGCCCCGCAGCATCACCGCGCTGATCGGCCCCTCGGGCTGCGGCAAGTCGACCTTCCTGCGGTCGCTGAACCGCATGCACGAGGTCATCCCGGGCGCGCGCGTCGAAGGCAAGGTCGTCATCGACGGCCAGGATCTCTACGGCGCCGAGATCGACCCGGTCGACGTCCGGCGGCAGATCGGCATGGTGTTCCAGCGCCCCAACCCCTTCCCGACGATGTCGATCTACGACAACGTCGTCGCCGGCGTGCGCCTGAACAGCACGCGGATGAAGAAGTCCGAGCTGGACGACCTGGTGGAGAGGTCGCTGCGCGGGGCCAACCTCTGGACCGAGGTCAAGGACCGGCTCAACCGCCCCGGCTCGGGGCTGTCCGGCGGCCAGCAGCAGCGGCTGTGCATCGCCCGGGCGATCGCGGTGGAGCCGGAGGTGCTGTTGATGGACGAGCCGTGCTCCGCGCTCGACCCGATCTCCACGCTCGCCATCGAGGACCTGATGACGGAGCTGAAGGACCGCTTCACCATCGTCATCGTCACCCACAACATGCAGCAGGCGGCCCGGGTGAGCGAGTCCACCGGGTTCTTCAACCTCGCCGGGGTGGGCCAGCCCGGGCGGCTGGTCGAGTTCAACCCGACCGAGAAGATCTTCAGCAACCCCGACCAGAAGGCGACCGAGGACTACATCAGCGGCCGCTTCGGATGAGCCGCACCTGATCCGGGCGCCTCGACGGCCCCCTCAGCCGCAGGACGACGACGCGGCCGGGGGGGCCGTCGGCGCGGCGGCGGGAGGCACCGGGGTGCCGATGTCGACCGGGACCGGACCGGCGACGTCGGGGCCGATGACCAGCTGCACCGCGCTGCCCACCTCCGGTGTCTCCACGAGCACCGCGCCGGGCACGGCCGCGGCGACGGTGCGGGCCAGCTCGAGGGAGGCGGCGGCGTACCGGACGACGGTCCGGGTGACGGCGGCCGGTTCGGCCCCGCGCGCCCCGACGCGGAAGCCCTGGCCGACGAGTGCGTCGGCGACCTCCGCGGTGCGGCCGCCGCCGGTGGCGTCCAGCACGTCGACGGTGACCGCGGCCGGGACGACCGTCACCGTCGTCCCCTCGGGCACCGGGTCGACCGCCGCCGGGGCGGGCGCCGGCTCGGCCGGTGCGGCCGCGGCCTCCGCCGGGTCGTCCTCCGGGAGCCGGCCGGTGTAGATGACGGCGTCGAAGAGCGCGCGGGTCGCCGTCCCGTCCACGACCACCGCTGCCTGGTCGCCGCCGGCCGGGACGGAACCGATTGCGGCGACCGGCACCGTGGCGGTCTGCAGTGCGTCGCCGGAGAGGTCGCCGAGGGTCGAGGCCAGGGTCCGCACCTCGGCGAGCGTGGTGTCCTCGTCGACGGTGAAGGCGCCGGCCGCCCGGGTGAGGAACCGGGCCAGCGTCACCGGCTCGGTGACCAGGCCGGCCGACATGCCCGGCCCGAGCGTGGCGGCCAGCAGCCGCCGCTGCCGCTCGGCCGCGGCCGCCCCCGTGACGTCGGTCCCGTTCGGCCCGACGCTGCCGGCCAGGTACTCGCGCGCCTGCTCGCCGGTGGGCTCCCCGGCGGCGCCGGGCAGGCAGCCCGCTGCACCCCCGAGGGCGTCGACCAGCCCCGGCAGCCGGCCCAGGTCCACGGCCAGGTAGTGGTCGATCCGCAGGCCGGTGAGCTGCTGCACCGAGCGGACCAGGCAGGAGGGCCCGCCCTCGAGCAGGGCGGCGGCGAACGGCTCGGTGACCGGTGGGCGGACGTCGTCCTCGCCGGTGCGGCAGGCCGGGGTGTCGGTCGCCGCGGTCGGCGGGACCGAGACCAGCGTGGCGCGCTCGCCGTCGGCGGAGAGGTGCGCGACCAGCGTGCTCACCGAGGCCAACCCGGAGCGGCCGGGCAGGTCGGTGCCGACCACGAGGTAGGTCTGCGACGACTCCTGCAGCTGGGGGGCCACCACCTCGGGACCATCGGTGACCAGCGCGTCGACCCGGCTCATCGACCGGTCCACGTAGAAGTAGAGAGCCACGTGGTAGGCGAGGACGAGGCCGAGCAGCGCGCTCACGGCCACGGCGATGCGGGTCAGCCGGCGGCGGCGGGCGCTGGGCGGGGGCCGCTCGGCGCCCGGCCCGGGGTCGGCGGCCGAGTTCCCGCCGGCCGGCACGTCGAGGCCGGGGATCGGTGGGATCGGCAGGCTGCGCCGCACCCCCGGCACCGGGGCCGAGGGGTGCGCCGTCCCCGGGAACGCGGGCACCGGCCGCGGTTCGGCCGCCGGTGGCCGCGGCGGCGCCGCCGGTGGCGCGGCGGCGGGAACGGCCGGTCGGGGCCGGGGCGTCGGGGTGGGCGTCGGCCGCGGCCGGTCGGGCACCGCGGGGGGTGCGGCCGGGGTGGCCGGCGTGGCCGGCCCGGCCGACGGGCGGGGCGGGACCGGGACCGGCGGGGACGACGGCGCAGCGGTGGAACCGGTGGCCGGCGGTGCCGGCCGGGCGGGCGGGCGGGGCGGGGCGGTGGGCCGGCGTTCGGGGGCGACCTCGGGCGCGGCGGACCGGCGCACCGGCGGGCCGGCCGGCCGCTCGGGCGCCGACGGCGACGCCGACAGCGGTGGCGGTAGCGGTAGCGACGGCGACGGCGACGACGGCGGCGTGGCGGGCCGCGGGGCCTCGTCGTCCTCCGGCGGGGTGCTCGGCATCGCGGGCTGCCAGCCGGTGGGCAGCACGGGGGGCGCGGGCGGGCCGGTCCGGGGCGCCGGGTCGGCCGGCTGCCGGCCGCCGGGAGCCGGCGGCGCGCCGCGCCGCTCGGCCCGGCGACGGCCGACCCCGGTGCCGCCCGACCGGGCGATCAGCTCCTGCACCGTCAGGGGGGCCGGCGGTCCCCCGCCCGGAACGGCCTTCCCGGCCCGGGTGCTCGGCCCGGACGGGTCCCCGGCGGAGGTGCCGTCGGCTCCGTTCCGCGTCGGCTCGTCGGCCACGTGTGTCGACTTCCCATCGTCGTGGTGCTCGGCCCGGGGGTGGGCCGCCGTCCGTCTCCGCGCCCGGCCGGACGGGCCGCACACAGGCCGTTGACGATACGTGTGCACGAGGCCACTGCCCGGCGGGCACGCGGGCCGACCACCGCTCAGCCGACCGGCGGCCGCGCCCGCTGCTGCGTAGCGTGCGCGGGATGAGGCTCTCGATCCCCGGCCCGTCCGACGTCCTGGGTGCCGTAGAGGGGCTGCGGGACGGGGTCGCGCAGGGCCTCGCGCTCCTCCCCCGCGTGGTCGCCGCGGTGGGCGCCGCCGAGCAGCTGCTGGACCGGACGTCGGGGTTGCTGGACCGGATCGAGGCCGCCACCGCCCGCGCCGAGGTGGCGATGACCCGCGTCGACGAGGCCCGCGCCCGGGCGGACGAGGCGATGGAGCGGATTACGCGGTCCCAGGAGGCGGCCGACGTCGCCATCACCGCGATGGAGGGGACCCGCCGCTCCGCGGACGACGCGATCGCAGCCGTGCGGTCCAGCCAGGGCGCCGCGGACGAGGCCGTCGTGGCCGTGCGCCGCAGCACCGACGCGGCCGCGCAGCTGGTCGTGGACATCGCGGGCACCGCCGACGGGGCCAACGGCACCCTGGACCGGGCGGAGGCGATGCTGTCCGCCGTCCAGCCGCTGCTGGACGCCTACCGCCCGGTGCTCACCGACCTCGCCCCGGTCGTCGGCCGGCTCGCCACGGAGTTCAGCCCGGCGGAGGTGCAGGCGTTCGTCACGCTGATCGACCGGATGCCCGCGCTGGTGGTGCACCTGGACGAGGACGTGATCCCGGTGCTCGTCACGCTGCGGGACGTCGCCCCGGACCTGCACGCCCTGCTGGACACGGTGCAGGACATGCGGCAGGTGGTGAAGGGTTTCCCCGGCTCGAGGCTGTTCCGGCGTCGCGGGGCGGAGGAGATCGCCGCGGAGGAGGAGGACGAGGAGGCTGCGGCCGGCCAGGGGTGAGCCGGCGCCGCCCCGTGGGACGGCGCCGGCCCGGCGGTCAGGTCTCGGTCGGGTACCCGAGGGCCCGGACGACGTCCCCGATCCGCTCGTAGGTCTCCCCCTCGGGCAGCCGGGACAGCTCGTCCGCGACGGCGTCGGGAGCCCGGTGGTCACGGGCCGCCTCGACCAGGTCGGCTCCGGTGCTCGGGAAGTCGGCCCGGTCGAGCCAGCGCGCGAGCTCCGCGCGGGCGACCACGGCGTCGGGGGTCATGCCCACCGGGACGCCGCCGGTGAGCGTGCCCCCGGGGTTGGCGTCGATGTCCGGCTGGTCCTCGCCGGACGGCTCGACCTCCCGCCACTCCTCGGCCCGGGTCGCCCGCCCGCCCTTGAGCATCCCCTGCACCTCGTGCTCGAGCTGCTCGTCGACCCGGGGACTGTGCGTGGTGCTCCGGCTCGAGGCGGCGAACGTGCCGTCGGTCTCGCTCATGTGTCCTCCTCGCTCAGCGGCAGCGTTGCTGCCGGTCAGTCCTTCTCCAGCGCGCCCGGCTTGTGGACCGCGGTCCTGCCGCTCTTGTCGCTCTCCACCTCGTACTGCGGGTCGTCCTCGCTCGCCCGCACGGTGCGGCCGGCCGCCTCGGTGTCCGAGGTGATCTCCCGCTGCACGGTGCCCTCCGCCTTGCTCCCGTGGCTCTTCCACGAGACGTGGTCGCCCTCGGAGAACTCCTCGGCCATCCCCGGCCTCCCGTCTGGTCGCGTGGGCACAGCCCTGCCCGCGCCCGCGGGCCCGCACACATCAGGTGCGCCGCCGAGCGCGTGCCCGCTGCGGCGGGGGTGACGCCCGATCGGGCTCACCCCTCCGGGTCAGCCGTGATCACCAGGGCCTCGACAGCCGTCGACGATCACGTAGCGTTGCCACCCGACGGGCTCCACGGAGGACAACCGCTGGTCAGGGTGACGCCGCTGGCCACATTCCGTGACGGTCCCGTCCGCGATCGCCGGCCCGGCTGGCCCCATTCCCCCGGGGCTGGTCGGGTCGGCCCGCGCGCGTCCGGGCCCGGCCGAGCCCGCCCTAGGCTGGAGCACCGTGAGCACGCCCCTGGACGAGCAGCCCGCGGCCGGACGTCCGGCCCGCGCGATCCCGGACGCCGGCGACGTCCGCCCGGTCGACGTCCTCAGCGTCAGCGCCGTCCGGGACGTGACCCCGGCCGTCCGCCGGGTCACCCTGACCGCGCCAGCCGAGGCCGTGGCGGCGGCCGGCCCGACCATCTCCCTCCTCGTGCCGCGGATCGGCGACGCCGCACCCGCCTGGCCGCAGATCGCCCGGGACGGGCGCATCGTGTGGCCGCAGGGCAGCCACGGGGTGAGCCTGCGCAGCTACACCGCCCGCCGTCAGGACCCCGCCGCCGGCGAGCTGGACGTCGACTTCGTGCTGCACGGCGACGGTCCGGCCGCGTCGTGGGCCGCGGCCGCCGCGCCCGGTGCCCTGCTGGGCGTGGCCAGCGGCGCGCCGCTGGGGGACGCGCCCGCCGGACGGCTGCTGCTGGCCGGCGACGAGACGGCGCTGCCGGCGATCAGCCGCATCCTCGCCTCGGCCGCGCCGACCACCCGGGGAGTGGCCCTGCTGGAGGTGGCCGGCCCGGAGGAGGAGCAGCCGCTGTCCGCACCGGAGGGGGTGGAGCTGCGCTGGCTGCACCGCGCGGGCACCGGGCCGGGGCTGAGCACGCTGCTGGCCGACGCGGTGGCCGCGCTGCCGCGCCCGGACGGGGAGGACCTGTTCGCCTGGGTGGCGGCGGAGTCCGCCGCCGTCCGGGCCGTCCGTGCCGACCTGCGCGGCCGATGGGGTCTGCGGCGCGGCCAGCACCACGCCATCGGCTACTGGCGGCGTGGCCGCGCGATGGCCCCCGCCGGCTGACGACCGGGGTCAAGCCGCCTCGTCGACCGGGGAGCCGGGACACGACGCGGCTCCCCGGTCGGGCAGGCGGCTCAGCCCGGGGAGCCGGACGGAGGACACCCAGGGTCCTCACAGGTACCGTCCAGTTCGTCCGCAGGCCCCCGGCGGAGCCTGGTGGCATGACGACGACGGCCGCACAGGGTCCATCGGGAGGGGTCGTGCCCGGCAGCACCAGCAAGCCCCAGGCACCCGAGGCCCGGCTGCTCGTGGTCGACGACGAGCCCAACATCCGCGAACTGCTCTCGGCCAGCCTCCGGTTCGCCGGCTTCGAGGTGGCCACCGCCGCGGACGGCCAGCAGGCCCTCGCCGTCGCCGAGCAGTTCCGCCCCGACCTGCTCGTGCTCGACGTGATGATGCCCGGGCTGGACGGCTTCGGCGTCGTCCGCCGGCTGCGCCAGAACGGCACCCACACGCCGGTGCTCTTCCTCACCGCGCGCGACGCGGGCGAGGACAAGGTCACCGGGCTCACCCTGGGCGGCGACGACTACGTCACCAAGCCGTTCAGCCTCGACGAGGTGCTGGCCCGGATCCGGGCGGTGCTGCGCCGCAGCCAGGCCGCCCAGCGGGCCGGCGAGGCGCCGCGGCTCACCTTCGCCGACATCGAGCTGGACGAGGAGTCCCACGAGGTCCTCAAGGCCGGGAAGCTGGTCAGCCTCTCGCCCACCGAGTTCAAGCTGCTGCGCTACCTGATGACCAACGCCGGGCGGGTGCTGTCCAAGGCGCAGATCCTCGACCACGTCTGGAACTACGACTTCAACGGCGAGGCCAACGTCGTGGAGTCCTACATCTCCTACCTCCGCCGCAAGGTGGACACCACCGAGCCGCGGCTGCTGCACACGCTGCGCGGCGTCGGGTACTCGCTGCGCCTCCCCCGCGGCACGTGAGCCGACCGGCCGGCACCCGGCCGGACGGCGCACCCACCCCCGTTCCGTCCGGCCACCCGGCGCCGGGGCCCCACGGCCCCGGCGCCGACGTCGCGTCCGGGCCGCCCCCGGCGCGACCGGCGGCGCCGGCCCCGCGGATCCCGCTGCGGGTGACCCTCGTCGCCCTGCTGATCGCGCTGCTCACCCTGGCGCTGGCCGCCACCGGCTTCGCCGCCACCTCGCTGCTCCGCGGCTTCCTGCTCGACCAGCGGGACGCCCGGCTGACCGCCACGCTGGAACAGCTGGAGCAGCAGTCCGGCGAGCTCGCCCGCGCCTGCGCGCTCACCGAGCTGCGCATCCCGAGCAACGTCTACATCGCCTGCATCGACCTGACCTCCGTCGAGCCGACCGTGTCGGTCATCCAGGGCCCGAGGTCCGACGCCCACCTCCCCGAGGTGGACGACATCGACCGGGCGTCGATCGGCGGCTACGACCGCGCACCGTTCCATCTCCGCTCCGAGGACGGGTCCACGTCCTGGCGGGTGGCGGTCGCCCAGATGAGCGGCGGCTCAGCCGTCGTCGTGGGCACCGACCTCAGCGACGACCGGGCGGTGCTCACCCGGCTCGTAGTCCTGGAGGTCGGGGTCGGCCTGCTGGTCGTGGCGGTGCTGGGCGTCACCGGCTCCCTGGTGGTGCGCAACAGCCTGCGCCCCCTCGTGGAGGTCGAGCACACCGCGCAGGCGATCGCCGCCGGCGACCTGTCGCGCCGCGTCCCGGCCGGGGACGACCGGACCGAGATCGGGCGGCTGTCCCGGTCGCTCAACGGGATGCTCGCCCGGATCGAGGCCTCCTTCCGCGCGCAGCAGGCCTCCGAGGAGCAGGCCCGGACGTCGGAGAGCCGGATGCGGCGGTTCGTCGCCGACGCCAGCCACGAGCTGCGCACCCCGCTGACCTCGATCCGCGGCTTCGCCGAGCTGCACCGGCAGGGCGCCGTGCACGGGCCGGAGGACACCGCCCGGCTGATGCAGCGCATCGAGTCAGAGGCCACCCGGATGGGCCTGCTCGTCGAGGACCTGCTGCAGCTGGCCCGGCTGGACCAGCAGCGGCCGCTGTCCCTCGGCCCGGTCGACCTGGCCGAGGTCGCCGGGGACGCGGTGCACGACGCGCGCGCCGTCCAGCCGGACCGGCCGGTCAGCCTCCACCTGGACGACTCCCTGCCCGACGCCCCGGTGGTGCAGGGCGACGAGGCGCGGCTGCGGCAGGTGGTGGGCAACCTGCTGACCAACGCGCTCACCCACACACCGCCCGACGCCCGGGTCGTCGTCCGGCTGGCGGCCGACCCCGCGGACCCGGACGTGGTGGTCCTCGCCGTGCGCGACGAGGGCCCGGGGATGGCCCCGGCCGACGCCGAGCGGGTGTTCGAGCGCTTCTACCGCGCCGACACGTCGCGGACCCGGGCGGCCGGCGGCACGGGGCTCGGGCTGTCCATCGTCGCGTCGCTGGTGCGGGCGCACGGCGGGCGGGTGGAGGTGACCACCGCCCCGGGCGAAGGCGCCACCTTCACCGTCCGGCTGCCGCGCTCCGGCCCGGCCACCCCCGCGGACGGCGACGCCCCCGGTTGACCGGGTCGGCCGGCAGCTGCTCCGATCCGCGGGAAAGGCCGAGGCGACCGACCGCCGGGCCGACCGGGGCATGCCGGACACTGGTGGCGGGAATGCCCATCGACCCGATGCGGTTGGCCCACCCCAGACGCGACGTCTGCCGATGTCGCGTGCCCGCTCCACCGCCGTCCCCGGGAGTCCGTCAGCGTGAGACCGCTCGACACCCTGCCCGACCACCGGCTGACCCAGCTGCAGACGCTGGAGGCCGAGTCCATCCACGTGCTGCGCGAGGTGGCCGCCGAGTCCGAACGCCCGGTGCTGCTGTTCTCCGGTGGCAAGGACTCGATCGTGATGCTCGAGCTGGCCCGCAAGGCCTTCGCGCCCGCCCGCATCCCGTTCCCGGTGATGCACGTGGACACCGGGCTGAACTTCCCCGAGGTGCTCGAGTTCCGGGACAAGCGGGTGGCGGCGCTCGGCGTGGAGCTCGTGGTGGCCTCCGTGCCGGACGCGATCGCCGCCGGCACCGTCCGCGAGGAGCCCAACGGCTCCCGCAACCGGATCCAGACGCCCGTGCTGCTGGACGCGGTCGAGCAGCACGGGTTCACCGCGCTGTTCGGCGGCGCCCGCCGGGACGAGGACAAGGCCCGCGCCAAGGAGCGGGTGTTCTCCTTCCGCGACGAGTTCGGCCAGTGGGACCCGAAGAACCAGCGTCCCGAGCTGTGGGACCTGTACAACGGCCGCATCCACCTCGGTGAGTCGATCCGGGTGTTCCCGTTGTCCAACTGGACCGAGCTGGACATCTGGGGCTACATCGCCCAGGAGGAGATCGAGATCCCGCCGCTGTACCTGGCGCAGGAGCGGGAGGTCGTCGACCGGCAGGGGATGCTCTACGCGGTCAACGAGTTCATCACGCCCAGGGACGGCGAGACGGTGTTCCGGGAGAGCGTCCGGTACCGCACCGTCGGCGACGCGAACCTGACCGCCGCCGTCCGGTCCACCGCGACCACGGTGGAGGAGGTCATCGCCGAGATCGCGGTGACCCGGCTGACCGAGCGGGGCGCCACCCGCGGGGACGACAAGGTCAGCGACGCCGCCATGGAGGACCGGAAGAAGGAGGGGTACTTCTGATGGCCTCGCCCGAGACGCCCGTCGACGTCCGCTCGGCTGCCGCCGAGCAGGCCCACGACCTCGCCGTCGCCCGGAAGGACATCATCCGCATCGCCACCGCCGGGTCGGTGGACGACGGCAAGAGCACGCTGATCGGCCGGTTGCTGTTCGACAGCAAGGCGGTCTTCGAGGACCAGTACGCCGCCATCGAGCGGGCCAGCCGCGGCGACTACGTCGACCTCGCGCTGCTCACCGACGGCCTGCGCGCCGAGCGCGAGCAGGGCATCACCATCGACGTCGCCTACCGGTACTTCAGCACCCCGCGGCGCACCTTCATCCTGGCCGACACCCCCGGCCACGTGCAGTACACGCGCAACATGGTCACCGGTGCCTCGACCGCGGACCTGGCGATCGTGCTGGTGGACGCCCGCAAGGGCATGGTGGAGCAGAGCCGCCGGCACGCCTTCCTCGCCTCCCTGCTGCGGGTACCGCACCTGGTGGTCGCGGTGAACAAGATGGACCTGGTCGACTGGTCCGAGGACGTGTTCGAGCGCATCCGGGACGAGTTCACCGCCTTCGCCACGAAGCTCGAGGTCACCGACGTCACCGTCGTCCCCATCTCCGCGCTGCTCGGCGACAACGTGGTGACCCGCTCGACGAACATGCCCTGGTACCAGGGCACCTCGCTGCTGCACCACCTCGAGCACGTGCACGTGGCCAGCGACCGCAACCTGGTCGACACCCGGTTCCCGGTGCAGTACGTGATCCGGCCGCAGTCCGACGCCTTCCACGACTACCGCGGCTACGCCGGCCGGGTCGCCGGCGGCGTGCTGCGGCCCGGCGACGAGGTGCAGGTGCTGCCCAGCGGCCTGACCACGACGATCGCCGGGATCGACGGCCCCGACGGCCCGGTCGACGCGGCGTTCCCGCCGATGTCGGTGACCGTCCGGCTGTCCGACGACCTCGACGTCTCGCGCGGCGACATGATCTGCCGCCCGGCCAACGCCCCGCAGGTGACCCAGGACCTCGACGCGTTCGTCTGCTGGATGACCGACCAGCCGCTGCAGCCGCGCCAGCGGCTCGCGATCAAGCACACGACCCGGTCGGTCCGCGCCATGGTGAAGGACGTGCAGTACCGGCTGGACGTGAACACGCTGCACCGGGAGCAGGACGCCGGTCGCCTCGGTCTCAACGACATCGGGCGGGTCACCCTACGCACCACGCAGCCGCTGTTCGTCGACGACTACCACCGCAGCCGGGAGACCGGCCGGTTCATCCTCATCGACGAGTCCACCAACGCGACGGTGGGCGCCGGGATGCTCACACCCCCGCGCCGCTGACCGAAGGACCCCGCCCCCCGCCGGGGGCGGGGTCAGGCGAGCGTCACGGGCAGGTGCTCGAAGCCGCGCAACGTCTGCAGGTCGCGCCGCTCCGGGGTGCCGGTCACCCGTAGCCGGGGGAACCGCTCGGCCAGCGTGCGCAGCGCGACGACCGCCTCCAGCCGGGCCAGCCCCGCGCCGAGGCAGTAGTGCGCGCCGGCGGAGAACGCGAGGTGCTCCCGGGCGTTGTCCCGGCGGACGTCGAACCGGTCCGGCCGCTCGAAGACGCCGGGGTCGCGGTTCGCCGCGCCGAGCAGGATCGTCACCCGGCTGCCGGCGGGCACCGGCCGGCCGTCCAGGGTCAGGTCGCGGAGCACCGTCCGCCCGGTGATCTGCACGGGGCTGTCGATCCGCAGGACCTCCTCGACGGCGTTCGGCCAGCCGGACGGGTCGGCTGCCAGCGCCTCCCACTGCTCGCGGTGCGCGTCGAGCAGCACGACCGCGTTGCCCAGCAGGTTCACCGTCGTCTCGAAGCCGGCCCCGAGCAGCAGCAGCACCGTGGCGTGCAGCTCCCGCTCGGTGAGCGCCTCGTCGTCCGGCAGGCCGACCAGCCGGCTCACCAGGTCCTCCCCGGGCTCACGGCGGAGCTTCGCGAAGTGGTCGGCCAGGAAGCCGTGCATCTCCCGGATCGACCGCTCGGCCGCCACGTACCGCCGGTACGGCAGCCCCGGGTCGAGGGTGGCGGCGGCCGCCGCGCCCCAGCGGAGGAAGTCCTCCCGCCGATCACCCGGGACGCCGAGGAGGTCGGCGATGACGAGCACGGGCAAGGGCGCGGCGTAGCCGGTCACGAGGTCGACCGGGCCCGGGGTGGCGGCGAGCCGGTCGAGCAGCGCGTCGGCGGTGCGCTGCACCATCGGCTCGCTGGCCGCGACCGCGCGCGGGGTGAACGCCCTGCTCACCAGGCGCCGGTAGCGGGTGTGCTCGGGCGCGTCGACGACGATCATCGACGGCGGCTCGGCGACCCCGTCGGCCGACGGGTCGTCGGTCACCCGCAGCACCCACTGCGCCCAGCGCGGCGCCAGCGACCGGTCGAAGCCGACGCCGACGTCCGCGGACCGCAGCACCTCGGACGCGATCGCGTGCGAGGTGGTGACCAGGCCGAGGCTGCTGGGCACCAGGGGCCCCTGGGCGCGCAGCTGCTCGTAGAGCGGGTGCGGGTCCGCCCGCTGCGCCGGGTCGCGCAGCAACCGGCCGACCAGGTCCCCGCGCGCGGCCGCCCGCTGCAGGAACGCCCCGGGGATCCCGTGGCGCACCCCCCAGCGGAGGACCGTCCGGGGAGCGAGCCGCGCGCGCTCGGGGATCGTCATCGCCACGGGCTCAGCCCTCCGTCGCACCGGCGGGACGCGGCCGGTCCGACCGCTGCCGCAGGTTACTGCTGCGGCGCCTGGGACGGGTCGCCGTCCCAGTCCTTGCCCGCCTTGTCCGCGTTCTCCGAGGCGCTGTCGGTCTGCCCGGCGACCACCTCCACCATCTCCTCGTCGGTCAGGCCCTCGCCCGCGGCACGGGTGCTGCCGGTCGGCTCGCTCATGCGACGACTCCTCGGTACGGCGACTGGGTCACCGGGACCCTCCCCGCCGCGTCGAGCGGGCAAACCCGTCGGTCGCGGGGCTAGGCGGTCAGCTGGTCGATCGCCTTGTAGACCCGCTGCTCGGACACCGGCCGCGGCGTGCGGATCCCCTGCGCGAACAGGCTCACCCGCAGCTCCTCGATCATCCAGCGCACCCGGGCCACCGGGTCGTCCGGGCCGCCCGTGGCGGGGACCTGGGTCCGCAGCTGCTCGTACTCCGCGGTCACCGCGGCGACCTGGTCCATCCAGAGGGCGTCCCGGGCGGCGTTCGCCGGCAGCTTCTCCAGCCGGTACGCCATCCCGGTCAGGTACCGCACGAGGTCGGGCAGCCGGCGCCGGCCCGCCGCCGCCACGAACCCCTTGTGCAGCAGCCCGGCCATCTGGCGGCGCAGGTCGGCGATCGCCGCCTCGGGCACCCGCCGTCCCGGTGCCGCGCCGATGGCCACGGCCACCTCCCGCGCCTGGGTGAGCACCGCCTCGACCCGGCGCAACGCGTCGCTGGTCAGCGGCAGCAGCTCGGTGTGGGCCGTCCGCACCAGCGCGGCGAAGGCCTCGGCGTCGCGCGGCGGCCCGCCGGCCGCGGCGATCAACTCGTCGGCGGCGGCGTCGGCGCAGTCGGCGACCAGGTCGGGGATCTCACCGTCCGGGTTGAACTGCACAGCCAGCCGGGACCGCGGCGACAGCCCCTTCGCCACCTGCTTCACCGGCGTGCCCACCTCCAGCAGCAGCAGCCGGCGCGCGCCGCGCCAGCTCAGCCGGGTCGCCTCCGCCTCGGTGGGCACCACGCGGACGCCGACGGTCTCCCCCTCGTCGACCAGCGCGGGGTGGGCGGTGACCACGTGGCCCCCGCGGCGCACCTCGACGCTGCGCGGCAGCTCCCCGAAGGTCCACGACGTCTGCCCGGTGCGCTCCAGCTCCGACGCGGCGCGGGCCAGGCCGGCCCGCGCCTGCGGGGCCACCTGCGCGCGCAGCGCCGTCAGGTCCTTGCCCTCGGCCAGCGGACGGTGCTGGTCGTCGAGCACCCGGAAGGTGGCCCGCAGGTGGGCCGGCACCTCGGCCGGACGCCAGGCGTCCGGCGGGATGGTCACGGCGGTGGCCCGGCGCAGCTCCCGTTCCAGCGCCGGGAGCAGCGGCTCGGTCGGGCGGATGTGCGGCAGCACCTCGCGCACCCGGTCGGGGATCGGCACCAGGCCGCGGCGCAGCTGCTTGGGCAGCGACCGGAGCAGCTCGGTGACCAGCTCCTCGCGCAGCCCGGGCACGGTGAAGGCCAGCGACTCCCCGGAGGTCTCCGCGGCGACGGTGTCGAGCACGCCGAGCGGCACGTCGACGGTCACGCCGTCCTCGACCGCGCCCGGGTTGAACGCGTAGGACAGCGGCAGGGTCAGCCCCCGGGTCAGCTCGACCTGGTCCGGGTAGTCCTCCGGGTCGACCTGGCCGGCCACCGCCGCGTTGGTGAGCATCTCCGGGGTGAAGGTGAGCAGGTCCGGGGTCTCGCGGCGGGCCTGCTTCCACCACCGGTCGAAGTGCCGGGTGGAGACGACGTCGGCCGGGATCCGTGCGTCGTAGAGCTCGAACAGCGTCTCGTCGTCCACCCGGATGTCGCGGCGGCGGGCCCGCTCCTCCAGCTCCGCGACCCGCTCGATCGCGCGGGCGTTGTCGGCCCAGAAGCGGTGGTGCGTCGTCCACTCCCCCTGCACCAGCGCGTGCCGGACGAACAGCTCGCGGGAGACCACCGGGTCGATCGAGCCGTACTGCACGCGCCGGCCGACGACGAGCGGCAGGCCGTAGAGGGTGACCCGCTCGGTGGCGACCACGGACCCGCGCTTGGCGTCCCAGCGCGGCTCGCTGTACTGCCGCTTGACCAGGTGCTCGGCCAGCCGCTCGACGACCTCCGGGTCGATCCGCGCGACGGTCCGGGCGAACAGCCGGCTGGTCTCGACCAGCTCGGCGGCGACCACCCAGCGCGGCGGCTTCTTCGCCAGCGGCGTGCCCGGCGCGATCACGAACCGGGTGTTGCGGGTGCCCAGGTACTCCCGGCTCCCCCGCGCCCGGCCGTTGTCGCGACTCTGGCCCTTGGCGGGCTCGGCCTGGACACCGATCTGCGACAGCAGCCCGGACAGCAGCGCGGCGTGCACGCCGCGCTCGTCGGGCTCGGCGGCCAGCGAGCCGGTGGCCATGCCCAGCCGGCGGGCGGTGCTGCGCAGCTGTCCGTGCAGGTCCTGCCACTCGCGGATGCGCAGGTAGTGCAGGAACTCGCGCTTGACCGTGCGCCGGAACTGGCTGCCCGACAGGCTCTCCTGCCGCTCGCCGAGGTACCGCCAGAGGTCGAGCAGGCCCAGGAAGTCGGAGTTCTCGTCGGCGAACCGGGCGTGCAGCTCGTCGGCGGCCTGCTGGTGCTCGGCCGGGCGCTCGCGGACGTCCTGGACCGTGAGGCCCGCGGCGATGACCAGCACCTCCTCCAGGACGCCGCGGCGGTCGGCCTCGACGACCATCCGGGCGATCCGGGGGTCCAGCGGCAGCGCGGCCAGGGCCCGACCGGTGGGGGTCAGCTTCCCGGCTTCGTCGAGTGCGCCGAGCTCCTCGAGCAGCGCCACGCCGTCGGCGACCGCGCGCCGGTCCGGCGGGTCGACGAACGGGAAGTCCGCGACGTGCCCGAGCTCGAGCGCGGCCATCTGCAGCAGCACCGAGGCCAGGTTGGTGCGCAGGATCTCCGGGTCGGTGTACTCCGGCCGGGCGTCGAAGTCGTCCTGCGTGTACAGCCGGATCGCGATGCCCTCGCTGGTGCGGCCGCACCGGCCGGACCGCTGCCGGGCCGAGGCCTGGCTGATCGGCTCGATCGGCAGCCGCTGCACCTTGGTGCGATGGCTGTACCGGGAGATCCGGGCGGTGCCCGGGTCGACCACGTACTTGATGCCCGGCACGGTCAGCGACGTCTCGGCGACGTTGGTGGCGAGCACCACTCGCCGTCCGGTGTGCGGGGCGAAGACCTTGTGCTGGTCGGCCGCGCTCAACCGCGAGTAGAGCGGCAGGACGTCGATCGGTGCGCCGCCGCGCTCGGTCAGCCCGCCCAGCGCCTCGGCGGTGTCCCGGATCTCCCGCTCGCCGGCGAGGAAGACCAGCACGTCGCCCGGGCCCTCGGCGACCAGCTCGGCGCAGGCGTCGACGATCGCGCTGACCTGGTCGCGGTCCTCGTCGGCTGCCGCCTCCCCACCCACCCCGTCCGGGTCGACCACCGGCCGGTAGCGGACCTCGACCGGGTAGGTGCGGCCGGTGACCTCGACGACGGGCACGTCGGCGCCGTCGATCGAGAAGTGCTTGGCGATCCGGTCGACGTCGATGGTCGCGGAGGTGATGACCAGCTTGAGGTCGGGACGGCGGGGCAGCAGCCGGGCCAGGTAGCCCAGCAGGAAGTCGATGTTGAGGCTCCGCTCGTGGGCCTCGTCGATGACGATCGTGTCGTACTGGCGCAGCGCCCGGTCGCGCTGGATCTCGGCGAGCAGCACGCCGTCGGTCATGAGCTTGACCAGCGTCCGGTCGCCGACCTCGTCGGTGAAGCGGACCTTCCAGCCGACGACGTCGCCCAGCGGGCTGCCGAGCTCCTCGGCGATCCGCTCCGCGACCGTGCGGGCGGCGATCCGTCGGGGCTGGGTGTGCCCGATCCGGCCGCGGACGCCCCGCCCCAGCTCGAGCAGGATCTTCGGCAGCTGCGTGGTCTTGCCCGACCCGGTCTCACCGGCGACCACCACGACCTGGGAGTCGCGCAGGGCGGCGGCGATCTCGTCGCGGCGCTGACTGACCGGCAGCTCGTCGGGGTAGGTCACCGCGGGCACGGCGGCGCGCCGCCGGGCGATCCGTTGCTCGGCCGCCGCGACCTCGGTCGCGATCGCGTCCTGCTGCCGGGCGCGGGTGGCCGGGTCCTTGGTGCGCCGGGTGCCGTCGAGCCGGCGGCGCAACCGGTGCTCGTCCGCGAGTGTCAGCGCGGAAAGCCGGGCGCGCAGGTCGTCGTGCGGGGTGGTCACGGAGCTCTCGCGCTTCCTTCCGAGGGGGGTCGCGTCCAGGGTCCCACCCCCGTCGACCCGGTTGCCCACGTCACAGTCCATGCTGACTGCAACTTGTTGCATGCGCGGCACAACGGCTCGTATCGTGCACCTGTTCCCCGGCGCACCGTCGCGCTCCCCTCGCCGTCCTGGGAGTCCCCGTGACCGACCCCGCGTCCTCCGCCGGCTCCGTGTCGGCCGGTGCCGACGCCGCCGCCCACCTGCTGTCCGACGAGCTGGCCCGGCTCTCCCGGGTGCTGCACGCGCTCAAGTCCGCCGTCGGCTCGGGCACCGAGGCCCGCGAGCGCGCCGCCCACGTGCTCTTGTTCCCGCTCACCCGGCTCGGCCCGATGCGGCAGGGGGCGCTCGCCGAGCTCGTGCACGCCGACCCCTCCACGGTCAGCCGGCACGTGACCCTGCTCGTCGACCGGGGCCTGGTGCGCCGGGTCGCCGACGAGCAGGACGGCCGGGTCAGCCGGCTGGTGGTCACCCCGGCCGGTGAGGCCGTGCTCGACCAGATGCGGCGCGAGCGCGAGGAGCTCCTCGCCGCCGTCACCGCGGACTGGTCCCCCGCGGAGCTGGCCGGCTTCACCGGTCAGCTCCGCCGTTTCGTGGACGACCTCACCGACCACCTCCCCAGCCTGGGTGCCGCCGCCGGCGCACCCCTCCCCCGCACCGAGACGGACCGATGACCCAGACCTCCGACCGCGGGACCGCGGCCGAGCGGCGCGGCGCCCGCGCCGCCGCGGCGGCCCCGGACGCCTCCGGCTCCTTCACGCACCGCCAGATCATGACGATCCTGGTCGGCCTGCTGCTCGGCATGTTCCTGGCCGCCCTCGACCAGACCGTCGTGTCCACCGCCATCCGGGTGATCGCCGACGACCTGCAGGGCTACGACCTGCAGGCCTGGGCCACCACGGCGTTCCTCATCACCTCGACGATCGCCACGCCGCTGTACGGCAAGTTGAGCGACATGTACGGCCGGCGCGGCTTCTACCTGTTCGCCATCGCCGTGTTCGTGATCGGCTCGGCGCTGTGCGGTCTCGCCGACACGATGTACCAGCTGGCCGTCTACCGGGCGATCCAGGGCATCGGCGCCGGTGGCCTGATGTCCCTCGCGCTGGCGATCATCGCCGACATCGTCCCGCCCCGGGAGCGCTCCAAGTACCAGGGTTGGTTCATGGCCGTCTTCGGCTCCTCCAGCGTGCTGGGGCCGGTCATCGGCGGGCTGCTCTCCGGGCAGGAGTCGATCCTCGGCATCACCGGCTGGCGCTGGATCTTCTACGTCAACGTGCCGCTGGGCGTGCTGGCCTTCGCCGTCGTCGTTAAGGTCCTGCACCTGCCGCACACCCGCCGCGACCACCGGATCGACTACCCCGGCGCGCTGGCGCTGATCACCTTCCTGGTGCCGCTGCTGATCGTCGCCGAGCAGGGCCGCACCTGGGGCTGGACGGACCCGACGTCGCTGGTCTGCTACGCGATCGGCGCGGTCGGCTTCGTGCTGTTCTTCCTGGCCGAGCGGGCCTACGGCGACGAGGCGCTGCTGCCGATCCGGATGTTCCGCAACCGCACCTTCGCGGTCAGCGGCCTGTCCAGCATCGTGCTGGGCATGGGCATGTTCGGCGGGATCCTGCTGCTCCCGCAGTACCTGCAGATCGTGCACGGCTCGAGCCCGACGGTGGCCGGTCTGCAGATGATCCCGCTGGTGCTCGGCATCATGGTCGGCTCGGTGGTCTCCGGGCAGACGATCGCCCGGACCGGGGTCTACAAGCCCTTCCCGCTGGTCGGCATCGTGCTGATGGTCGCGTCGCTGGTCAGCCTGTCCGTCGTCGTGGGCGCGGACACCGCGATCTGGACCCTGGTGCCGTTCATGGTCATGCTCGGTCTCGGGCTGGGCTTCAACTTCCAGCCGGTCATCCTGGCCGTGCAGAACGCGGTGAGCCCGCGGGAGATCGGCGTCGCCACCTCGTCGGTGACGTTCTTCCGCCAGATGGGCGGCACGCTGGGGACGGCGATCTTCCTCTCCGTCCTGTTCACCCGGCTGCCCAGCGACATCACCAGCGCATTCACCCGCGCGGCGGCCGACGACCCGCGGGTCGCCCAGGCGGTGCAGAGCGGCCAGCTGAACACCGGCGGCGACCTGTCCGACACCTCGTTCATCGCGGAGCTGCCGGGCCACCTGGCCCTGCCGTTCAAGACCGGCTTCAGCGACACCCTCGACGTGGTGTTCCTCATCGCGGCGGCGATCGTGGCGCTCGGCTTCTTCGTGCTGATCTTCCTGCCCCAGCTGGCCCTGCGGACCCAGTCCGGCATCCAGGCCGCCCAGGCGGGGGCGGGCGAGGCGGACGGCACCCCGGCCGAGGCAGCGGCGCACGCGGCCGGTGCCGCCGCGCCGACGTCCACGGCCCCGCCGGTCGACGGCGTCGACCGGCACGAGGCCCGGGAGGACGACGACGTCCCGGGCCGGGGCGGCCGGCACGAGGCGGCGCCCGACCAGCCGACCGGGCTGGCCAGCGTCCCGGCCGACCACCTGCCCGAGGACGTCCGTCTCAGGCAGGGCTGACGCACCGTCCACCTTCGCCGTGTGGTCGCGACCCCCGCGGCACGCGGCGAGGGTGGCGGCCACACCGCGAGGGTCGCGGGTCAGCCGTGGGGCGTGAAGACGGCGCGGACGCAGCCGTCGGTCTTGTCCTTGAACATCTGGTAGCCCCGCGGGGCCTCGTCCAGCGGCAGCACGTGGGTGGCCAGGTGCTCGGTCACCAGCTCACCGCGGGCCATGTGCTCGAGGATCCGCGGGGTGAACCGCTGACCGTGCACCTGCGCACCGCGCACGGTCAGCCCCTTGTTCATGACCGCGCCCAACGGGAACTTGTCCACCGCGGCGGCGAAGACGCCGAGCACGAAGACGGTCCCACCCTTTCGGCAGGCCAGGACAGCCTCCCGGACCGCGGCCGGCCGGTCGGTCTGCAGCCGCAGCTGCTGCTTGACCTGGTCGTACACGCCGTGGGTGCCGGGGCTGTGCGCCTCCATCCCGACCGCCTCGATGCAGATGTCCGGCCCGCGGCCGCCGGTCTGCTCCCGCAGCTCGGCGAGGACGTCGGTTGCGGAGTAGTCGATGGCCTCCGCGCCCACGTGCTGCCGCACCTGGGCCAGCCGCTCGGGGAGGCGGTCGATGACGAACACCCTCTCCGCGCCCAGCAGCATCGCCGCGCGGGCGGCCATCTGGCCGACCCCGCCGGCTCCCCACACGGCGACGACGTCCCCCGGCTCCGTCCCGGCGAGCTCCGCACCCATCCACCCGGTGGACACCGCGTCGGAGGCGAACAGGGCGCGGGTGTCGGAGACCCCCTCCGGGACGACGAAGGCCCCGACGTCGGCGTAGGGCACCCGGATGTACTCGGCGTGGCTGCCGGCGAACCCGCCGACCGCGTGCGAGTAGCCGAAGCAGCCGCCCGGGCTCTGGCCCCACAGGCCCTCGGTGATGCCGGGGTTGGGGTTCCCGTTGTCGCAGAGGCTGAACAGCTGCTGCCGGCAGTACCAGCAGTTCCCGCAGGCGATGAACGAGTTGACGACGACCCGGTCACCGACCCGGCGCTGCCGGACGCCCGGGCCGACCTCGACGACCTCGCCCATGAACTCGTGGCCGAGCACGTCACCGGCCCGCATGAACGGGATGTAACCGCCGAGCAGGTGCAGGTCCGAGCCGCAGGTGGTGCTCAGCCGCACCTTCACGATCACGTCGTGGTCGTTGAGGATCGTCGGCTCGGGCACCTCCTCCACGGAGACCTCGTTGACCCCGGTCCAGGTCGCGGCCCTCACGATGCCCCCCGTTCACTCCGGCGCGCCGCTCCGCTCCTCGCTCGTTCCTCGCTGCGACGCTCACGCCGCTGTCCGCTCACAGCACACCCTCCTCTGGAGCCTTGGCCGCCATCCCCTCGACCGCCGCGCCCTGCGGGGTCGGCTTCCGATGACCGTGCGGCTGCGGGTCCACGCGCAGGACCTCACCCACCTCGACCAACGCCTTGGCCTCCCGCAGCGCAGCGCGCAGCTGCCCGATGTCCTCCTCGGTGACCGGGCCGCGGAACCGGGCGGCCAGCTCGGCACCCCGGTCCCCGGGCGCGGGCGTCACCCGCACCTCCAGCCGGTCGCCGAAGGCGGCCAGCGGCGCGGGCAGTGCCTCCTGCAACCGGGCGGGCTCGGTGAGAACGGTGACCGCGCGCCAGCGGCGGGCGGCGGTGCGTGCGTCGTCGGTGACCGACGACTGCCCCACACCCGGCAGGCGCACGTGCTGGAGCCGCTTGAGCGCCTCACCACCGGCACCGCCGGCCAGCCCCGCCGCGCGCGACATGATCGTGGCCAGGTCCATGGCGCGCCCGTACCCGAGCGCCCGCGGGCGAACCCCGGGCCTAGCCTGGCGGCACGGGCACCGGCCCGCCCCCACACCGCCTGGAGTGCCCGTGCCCGCGTCCTCGATCCTGAGTTCCCGCGACCTGGAGTTCCTGCTGCACGAGTGGCTCCAGGTGGTGACGCTCACGAAGCGGCCGCGCTACGCCGAGCACTCGCGGGAGACCTTCGACGCCGTCCTCGCGCTGGCGCAGGAGATCGCGACCGACCACTTCGCCCCGCACAACCGGAAGGCCGACGAGCACGAGCCGTACCTGGTCGACGGGAAGGTGGTGCTCGTCCCGGAGGTGGCCGCGGCGCTGCGGGTGTTCGCCGAGGCCGGGATGACCGCGGCGGCCCTGCCGGAGGAGCTGGGCGGCCTGCAGCTCCCGGCGGTGGTGAACATGGCCGTGCACGCCTGGTTCCAGGCGGCCAACATCGCCACCTCGGCCTATCCGTTCCTGACCATCGCGAACGCGAACCTGCTGGTCGCGCACGGCAGCCCGGAGCAGGTGCGGACCTACGTCCCGCCGATGGCCGAGGGCCGCTGGTTCGGCACGATGGCGCTGTCCGAGCCGCAGGCCGGGTCCTCGCTGGCCGACATCACCACGCGGGCGGCGGCCCAGGACGACGGCACGTACCGGCTCACCGGCACGAAGATGTGGATCTCCGGGGGCGACCACGAGCTGACCGAGAACATCGTCCACCTGGTGCTGGCCAAGGTCCCCGGCGGTCCGCCCGGCGTGAAGGGCATCTCGCTGTTCGTCGTCCCCAAGTTCCTGGTGGACGACGACGGCTCGCTCGGCGAGCGGAACGACGTCGTGCTGGCCGGGCTCAACCACAAGATGGGCTACCGCGGGACGACGAACACCCTGCTGTCCTTCGGCGAGGGCGGGCACACCCCCGGCGGGCGGCCCGGCGCGGTCGGCTTCCTGGTCGGCGAGCTGCACCGCGGCCTGACCTACATGTTCCACATGATGAACGAGGCCCGGATCGGCGTCGGGATGGGCGCGACGGCGCTGGGCTACACCGGCTGGCTGCACGCGGTCGAGTACGCGCGCACCCGCACCCAGGGCCGGGCGCTGGCGGGCAAGGACCCCGCGGCCCCGCCGGTGCCGATCATCGAGCACCCGGACGTGCGGCGGATGCTGCTGGCCGGGAAGTCCTACGTCGAGGGCGGCCTGGCGCTGGGGCTGTACTGCGCACGCCTGGTCGACGAGGAGCGGACGGCGGAGACCGAGGAGGAGCGCGCCCGGGCGCACCTGCTGCTGGAGGTGCTCACCCCGATCGCGAAGAGCTGGCCCTCCCAGTGGTGCCTGGCCGCCGACGACCTGGCCGTCCAGGTGCTTGGCGGCGCCGGCTACACCCGCGACTTCCCGGTCGAGCAGTTCTACCGGGACAACCGGCTCAACCCGATCCACGAGGGGACCCACGGCGTCCAGGCGCTGGACCTGCTCGGCCGCAAGGTGGTGATGCAGGGCGGCGCGGGCCTCACCCTGCTCGGCGAGACGATCACCGCCACCACCCGGCGGGCGGCCGGCACGCCGTGGGCCGAGCTGGCCGACACCCTCGAGGACCTGGTGCAGCAGCTCGGCACGGTCACCGCGACCCTGTGGTCGGCGGGCGACCCGGAGCAGGCGCTGGCCAACGCCACGGTCTACCTGGAGGCCGCCGGGCACGTGGTGGTCGGCTGGCTGTGGCTGGAGCAGGCGCTGGCCGCCGAGGGCCGGGACGGCGACCTCTACGCCGGCAAGCGGCAGGCGGCCCGGTTCTTCCAGCGCTGGGAGCTGCCGAAGGTGGGCCCGCAGCTGGCCCTGCTCGCGTCGATGGACTCAACCGTCCTGGAGATGCGCAGCGACTGGTACTAAGCTCCGGCCCCGCTGCAGGGCCCCGTCGCGAGCTTGCGGGTGGCGGGGGGCAGGAGGGTCCTTCTTCAGAGCAGTGCGGTCGCGGTGGCCGCCTCGGGAGCCGCGCTGCGGGCCCGGGACGGTCGGGCCGCGGCCGCGCGCTGCTCGGCCTCGTAGCGGGCGGTCGACCGGGTGCCCATCGCGATCACCAGCGCCGTCAGCACCAGGAACCCGATCAGGGTCAGCGTCGGCCAGATCACCATCTGTGCGCTCCACGTCCTCTCGCGTCCGCCGGGGGGAGCCGGCGGCTCTCGTCTGAGCGGCAGGGTGCCCGGCTGACCACACGGTGAATCCTGCACGCGGCGAATTCCTCGGTGAACACTGTGTGACGATCGTCGCGTCACTGGACCGGGCGGCATGGCGTCGCGCAGCTCAGCGCGGTTCCGTGGTGACGCTGCGCTCGCGTCGTGACCGGATTGCCACCTCCGTCACGCGTGGCCGGCGCCCCTCCGGGGAACAGCGGGGAGGACAAGCCCGCGTCTACCCCGGAGGCCACGCATGGCCGGAGCACGAGAGAACCGCCCCGAGGAGGGCGCGCGCGGCACCGCGCAGCAGGACCGCGATCCGCACGACACCGCACCCGGTGACGAGAACATCAGCCGGGAGCGGGCCGACTTCGCGCCCACCGGCGCCGACCCCAAGCCGACCACCGGCGGCACGATCAAGCGCACGCTGAAGGAGTTCAGCGAGGACGGGCTGACCGACTGGGCCGCCGCCCTCACCTACTACGGCGTGCTGGCCTTGTTCCCGGCGCTGACCGCGCTGCTGTCGATCGTCGGGCTGCTCACCAACCCGCAGCAGCTCACCGAGGCGATCACCGCCGTCGTGCCGGCACAGGCGGCCGAGACGCTCAACCCGGTGATCCAGCAGATCGCCGGCAACTCGGGCGCCGCCAGCCTCGGCCTGATCATCGGTGTCGCGGCGGCCGTCTGGTCGGCCTCGGGCTACGTCGGCGCCTTCACCCGGGCGGCCAACATCGTCTACGAGACGCCCGAGGGCCGGAAGGTCTGGAAGCTGAAGCCGCTGCAGCTGCTCATCACGCTGATCGGCATCCTGTTCGCCGCGCTGATCCTGGCGATGCTCGTGCTCAGCGGCCCGGTCGTCGACGCGATCGGTCAGGCCATCGGGCTGGGCGACACGGTGCTCACCGTGTGGACCTGGGTCAAGTGGCCGGTGATGCTCGTCCTGCTGGCGCTGATGATCGCCGTCCTCTACTACTCGACCCCGAACGTGAAGCTGCGCGGCTTCAAGTTCGTCAGCCCCGGTGCCCTCGTGGCCATCCTGGTGGCCGTCGTGGCGTCGGCGGCCTTCGCCTTCTACGTCGCCAACTTCGGCAGCTACAACAAGACGTACGGGACGCTGGCCGGTGTGGTGATCTTCCTGATCTGGTTCTGGCTGATCAACCTGGCGCTGCTGTTCGGCATCGAGCTCGACGCCGAGATCGAGCGCACGAAGGAGCTGAAGGACGGCGTGCCGCGGGCGGAGAAGGAGATCCAGCTCGACGCCCGGGCCACGCCCAAGGACAAGCAGACCACCTGATCTGCCCTCCGGCCCGACGTCGGGCCCGGCTCCTGCGGGAGCCGGGCCCGACGCGTGTCACGGGGCGGGACGGCGCATCGACCACATCTGGGCCGGGCGCTCGAACTGGGTGGCGATCTCCCAGCTGACGTGCGGCGGGCCCGTCTCCTTGCGGAAGTTGGCCGCGGCCACCCGGGCCAGCGACGGGTCCCGGGCGACCCGGGCGGCCAGCTCCAGCGCCCGGTCCTCCACGGCGTCGTCGTCCAGGGTCTCCCAGGCCAGCCCCAGGCGGACGGCGGTCTCCCCGTCGACCTCCTCGCCGAACAGCGCCATCGCGGCCGCCGCCTCGCGGCCCACGAGGCGGGACAGCAGCACGAAGTGGCCACCGCCGGGGTGCATGCCGCGCTTGAGGAACCCGCAGAGCAGCCGGGCATCGCGGGCGACGATCCGCAGGTCGGCGGCGAGCAGCAGGTTCATCCCGGCGCCCACGGCGGAACCGCGGACGGCGGCGATGGTCGGCGCGTGCACCTGGCCGAGCCGGTAGAAGGAGTCGTAGATCGCGCCCATGCCGGCGTAGGCGTCGGGGGCCGCGGGGTCCCGGCCGGCGTCGGTCAGGGTCTGCACGTCACCGCCCGCGCAGAACGACCTCCCGACCCCGCGGACGACGACCGCCCCCAGCTCGGTGCGGGCGTCGACCTCGTCGAAGGCGGCGATGAGCTCGGCGGCCATGGCGGGGGTCAGCGCGTTGCGCCGCTCGGGGGCGTTGAGCGTGACGACGGCGACCGCCCCGTCGACCTCGAGCAGGACCTCGTCGGATGCCATGCCAGCTCCCTCCCGGGCCGGCGCCGGTGCCCGCCCGTGTCCGGCCGATCAGACCACGGGCCTCACCGGCTGGTCGGCGGCCGGTCGCCGCGTCGGGCGAGCGGCACGCGCTCGACCCAGCCTGCGGCGGCGGCCAGCACCTTGCTGACCGCCTCCCCGGCGGGGGCGATGCGCTCGGGGGCGTGCTGCACGCCCGCGTCGACCAGGTCGCGGGTCCGGTCGATCAGCGACAGCGGCAGGCCCGAGACGGCGTTGCCCGGTGGACGGCGGGACACGGTCGGGTGCGGCCGGGTCGGCGAGACCCGCCGGGCCACCTCCCACTGCAGGCCGAGCCGGCGCAGCGCCTTCGGGTCGAGGGCCTGCTGCAGCCGGGGGAAGAGCACGTCCTCCTCGTCCCGGACGTCCTCGCGCAGCACCTCCACCAGCCGGGCGATCCGCTGAGCCCGGCGGGGGTCGTCGTGGGGGAGCGCCTCCAGCTCGCTGACCAGCTCGTTGACCTCCTGGTGCTCCTCCTCGACCTGCAGGGTGAGCGCGTCGCCGTCCGGCAGCACCCGGCGGAGGACCGGCCACAGCACGGTCTCCTCGGCGAACGCGTGGCTGAACACCAGCTGGTCGATCTTCCGCAGCACCCGCTCCTGCGCGCGGCCGGTGGTGCCGTCGAGCTCGTGCAGCAGCCGGTCCAGCTCCTCGTGGTCGCGGCGCTGCCGCACGAGGACGCTGCTGGGGCCGCCGAGCTCCTCGACGGTCTGGTCGGCGATCGAGCGGGGGGTCATCGTCGTCCTCCTGGCGTGGTCCGGAGCCCCCTCCTGCCCCGCAGCGGCACACGCCATGCGGCCGGACGCGCGTAGCGTGCGCCGGACAGCCCCCGCATCCGGAGGTGAGCCGGTGGGCCCCGCCTCCTCGACCGGTCGGCCACCGGGTCCCGGGCGCCCGCCCCGGTGGGTGATGGCGGCGCTCGCCGGGATCCTCGCCGTGGTGGTCGCCGCCGTCGTCGACGACCGGCCGAGGACCCTCTCGCGGCCGATCCCCGCGCCGGCGGCCGGTCCGGCACTGCCGCCCTCCGAGCTGGCGGGACGGTGGTCCGGGACGGGGTCGCTGACCGACTGCGCCGGGTTCGACGACTGCCCCCGGACGCCCTCGCTCACGCTCGCCATCAGCTGCCCCGGGGAGTCCTGCACCGTGACAGCCGTGGGCCGGGGCGCCGGCAGTCCACCGTTGAGGTTCGAGGCCGGCCGCTACCGGGCGGCCGGGCCCGTGCGGGCGGAGGTCGCGCCCGCCTGCGTCGGGGCGCCGTCCACAAGCGCCATGTGGCGCCTCGACCTCGTCGTCTCCGGCGGCCGGCTGGTGGGCAGCTACGAGCAGTCCACGGGGCAGTCCCTCAACTGCGGTGCCACCTCCGTGGAGTGGTCCGTCACCCTCGCCCGCACCTGACGGCCCCCGACGCGGGCCGACCGGTGGGACGTCCGCCGGTCCCGGGTGCCCGGCGTCCGCCCGACCGCTGGCGTTGCTCAGCAGCCACAGGTCTCGTCGTCACAGTCCGGGTCACACGGACAGGTCAGCTCGGGCATGAGGGATCACCTCCTCCCGCGGGCGGGCACCAGGTGCCGGGGCTCGGGGGCGGGCAGTCGGCGCTGGGCAGGGCGTCGGCCATGGCCGCCATCTCCGCGCGCAGCGCGAGGAGCCGGGCGATCTCGGCGTCGACCTCGGCCATCCGCCGCCGCAGGAGCTGCTCGGCCGGCTCGCAGGGGCACGTGCCGGTGTCGCGGACGGTGAGCAGGGTGCGGATGTCGGCCAGGCGGAGGCCGAGCCGCTGCGCTCCCTGGATGAACCGCAGCCGGTCGAGCGCCGCGGCGTCGTAGCTGCGGTAGCCCGCGGCGGTGCGCTCGGGCGCCGGCAGCAGCCCGGCGCGCTCGTAGTAGCGGACGGTGTCCGGCCGCACGCCTGCGGCCGTCGCCAGCTCGGCGACCCGGAGGCCGCGCACCGCCGTGGTGGTCATGCGGCGGACGCTAGACCTCGGAGTCCGGTCCAAGGTCAAGCCTGAGGAGCGCTCCATCCCGCAGCAGGAGGGGAGCTCCTCTGCTACCTTTCTTACATCGATGGCCGTCTATGTCTTGGGAGCTGGTCGGGATGACGTCGGAGCTGCCGGTCGTGGTGATCGGAGCGGGGCCCGTCGGGCTGGCCGCCGCGGCCCACCTGCTGGAGCGAGGCCTCGAGCCACTCGTCCTGGAGGCCGGCGACCGGGTCGGCGCCGCGGTCCGCCAGTGGGGCCACGTCCGCCTGTTCTCCCCGTGGGAGTACGACGTCGACCTCGCCGCCGTCCGGCTGCTGGAGCAGGTCGGGTGGGAGTCCCCCGACCGCGACGCGCTGCCGACCGGCGCGGAGCTCGTCGACGCCTACCTCGCCCCGCTCGCCGCGACGCCGCCGTTGGCGCCGCGGATCCGGACCGGTACGCGCGTCCTGGCGGTGAGCCGGGACGGCGTGGACAAGACGCGCACCGTGGGCCGCGCCGGCCGCCCCTACCTGGTGCGCACCGTCCGCGACGGCTCGATCCTCGACGTGAAGGCCCGCGCGGTGATCGACGCCTCGGGCACCTGGGGTCGACCCAACCCGCTGGGCCCGGCGGGGCTGCCGGCCCTCGGCGAGGAGCAGGCCGGTCCGTGGCTGGCCGGGCCGCTGCCCGACGTGCTGGGCGCGGACCGTGCGCGCTTCGCCGGCCGGCACACGCTGGTGGTCGGCATGGGTCACTCGGCGGCCAACACGCTGCTGGCGCTGGTCGAGCTGCAGCGCAGCGAGCCCGGCACCCGGATCGGCTGGGCGATCCGGGGTCGCTCCCCCGCCCGGCTCTACGGCGGTGGCGACGCCGACGGCCTGCCCGCCCGCGGCCTGCTCGGCTCGACGCTGAAGGCGGCCGTCCAGGCCGGGCGCGTCGAGCTGCACCGCGAGGTCACGCTCACCGCGCTGGCTCCGGCTGGGACCGGGCAGCTGCAGGTCACCGGCACCGGGCGGGACGGCGCGGCGTTCCACCTCGCGGTGGACGCGCTCGCGGCGGCCACCGGCTTCCGCCCGGACCTGGACGTGCTGCGGGAGGTCCGCCTCGACCTGGACCCCGGAGTGGAGGCCCCGGCCCGGCTCGCGCCGCTGATCGACCCGGACTTCCACTCCTGCGGCACCGTGCCCCCGCACGGCGAGGCGCTGCTGGCCCACCCCGACGAGGGCATCTACGTCGTCGGCATGAAGTCCTACGGCCGCGCCCCGACCTTCCTGCTGGCCACCGGCTACGAGCAGGTCCGCTCCATCGCCGCCGCGCTGGCCGGCGACACCGCCGCCGCCGAGCGGGTGGCTCTGCACCTGCCCTCGACCGGCGTCTGCTCCACCGACCTGGGCGACCGGGAGGCCGCCGAGACCGCGTCGGCCTCGTGCGGCACGGGCGGGGTCGGCTTCGCCACCGGCTCGGCCCACGGCCGCTCAGCCGAGGAGCCCGCTGCCGCGGGCTGCTGCGCGAGCGGTGCGCCGGAACCGGTGGCGATCAGCGGCCGCGGCTGACCCTGGCGTGGAACGGCTGCAGACCACCGCGGCGGGCGTCGGGACGCCCCGGCGGGCCCTGGTGGCGCTCTGCATCACGCAGATCACCAGCTGGGGCGTCCTCTACTACGCCTTCCCGGTCGCCCTTGCCTCGATCACCGAGGACACCGGCTGGTCGGCTCCCGCGGCCACGGCGGCCTTCTCGGCCGGCCTGGTCGTCTCCGCGCTGGCCGGCATCCCGATCGGGCACTGGCTCGACCGCTGGGGGCCCCGCCGGGTGATGACCGGCGGCTCGCTGCTCGCCGTCCCGGCGACGGTGGGGATCGCCCTCGCCCCGACGTACGCGTGGTTCGTCGTCGCCTGGCTGGTGGCCGGGGTGGCCATGGCCGCGGTCTTCTACCAGGCCGCCTTCGCCGCGCTGACCCGCTGGTACGGGGACCGGAGGGTGCAGGCGATCACCGCGGTCACGCTGGTCGCGGGTCTCGCGAGCACGGTCTTCGCCCCGCTCACCCACGCACTGCTCGAACGCCTCGACTGGCGGACGACGTACCTCGTGCTGGCCGGCGTCCTCGCCGTCGTCACCGTGCCGCTGCACGCCCTCGCCCTCACGCCCCCGTGGACGCCGGCAGCGGAGCCCCCGGCGCACCACCGCGGCCGGCGGCTGCCGGCCGAGGCGCGGACGCCGGGCTTCGTGCTGCTCTCCGCGGCGCTGACCCTCACCGCGTTCGGCATGTACGCCGCCAGCCTGACGCTCATCCCGCTGCTCACCTCCCGCGGCCTGTCGGCCGGGCTGGCCGCCACCACGTTCGGCCTGCTGGGAGCCGGCCAGCTGCTGGGCCGCCTGGGCTACGCACCGCTGACGGCGCGGACCACGGCGACCGGGCGGACGATGTCCATCGTCGCGGCCTCGGCGGTCTCGGTCGCCCTGCTCGCGGCGCTGACCGGCCCGCCGGCCCTGCTCGTGGCCGCGGCGATCGCCACGGGCGCGGTCCGGGGCGCCGGCACGCTGCTGCAGGCGACCGTGGTCGCGGACCGGTGGGGCACGGCGCGCTACGGCACGCTCGCCGGGTGGTTCTCCGCCCCGATCACGGCGGCGGCCGCGCTCGCGCCGTGGGGAGGCACCGCGCTGGCCGAGCTGACCGGCAGCCATCCGGCGATGTTCTGGTGGCTCGCCGCGCTGGTGGGCGTGGCCGTGGCGCTCGCCGCGATCAGCAGCCGGACCCGCTGACCCTCAGCCGCGGACCGGCACGTCCAGCTCGGTCAGCAGGCCGCGGATGCGCGACTCGATCTCGTCGCGGATCGGGCGGACCGACTCGACGCCCTTGCCCGCCGGGTCCTCGAGGGCCCAGTCCAGGTAGCGCTTCCCGGGGAAGACCGGGCAGGCGTCACCGCACCCCATGGTGATGACGACGTCGGAGGCCTCGACCGCCTCGGTGGTCAGGACCTTCGGCCGCTGGTCGGCGATGTCGATGCCGACCTCGGCCATGGCCGCGACGGCGGCCGGGTTGACCTGGTCGCCGGGGATGGAGCCGGCCGAGCGGACCTCCACGCCGTCCCCGGCGAGGTGCCGCAGCCAGCCGGCGGCCATCTGCGAGCGGCCGGCGTTGTGCACGCAGACGAACAGGACGCTGGGCTTGTCGATCACGGGTACCTCTCGGGTGGTCGTGGGGGTGGTCAGGCGGTGGCGGGCTGGAGCTCGGCGAGCAGCGCTCGGACGCGCTCGTCGATCTGACCGCGGATGGCGCGCACCTCACCGAGCGTCAGCCCGGCCGGGTCGCGGACCTGCCAGTCCAGGTAGCGCTTGCCCGGGTAGATCGGACAGGCGTCGCCGCAGCCCATGGTGACGACGACGTCGGCCGCCCGGACGACATCGTCGGTGAGCGGCTTGGGGAACTCCGCGGTGATGTCGATGCCGATCTCGGCCATCGCCACGACGACGGCGTCGTCGATGCTGGCCGCAGGCAGCGAGCCGGCGGAGCGGACGTGCACCCGCCCGGCGCCTCGATGGGCGAGGAGCGCGGCGGCCAGCTGCGACCGGCCGGCGTTGTGCACGCAGACGAAGAGGACCTCGCACACGCTGCTCTCGATGGCCCCCTTGGCCTGCGCCAGCGCGGTCAACCTGTCCGTGGCGAACCGTTCGGTGAGCACCGGCAGGTGCGTCGTCACCGACGCGCTGCGGGCCAGCGCGGTGTAGGACTCGAAGACGTAGCGGTCGATCGTCTCCCGGGCGAACACGCCGGTGAACCGCTCGGCGAGCCGGTCGGCGAGCCGGTGCAGCGCGGCCTCGGGGGTCAGCAGGCCGGACAGGGCCTTGTCTGCGGTCATCGCGCGCTCCGGACGGCGTCGGGGACGGTGGGATCTGCGGGGAACCAGCGGCGGGCCGCCCACAGGGCGACGTAGACGAGGGCCACCAGGACCGGCACCTCGATCAGCGGCCCGACGACGCCGGCGAGCGCCTGCCCACTGGTCACCCCGAAGGTGCCGATGGCCACGGCGATCGCCAGCTCGAAGTTGTTGCCGGCTGCCGTGAAGGCCAGCGTGGCCGTCTTCGCGTAGCCGAGTCGGAGACGCATGCCGAGGAGGAACGAACCGCCGAACATGAGGGAGAAGTAGGCCAGCAGTGGCAGCGCGATCCGGGCAACGTCCCAGGGACGTGACGTGATGGCGTCGCCCTGCAGGGCGAAGAGCATCACGATCGTGAAGAGCAGGCCGTAGAGGGCGATGGGGCCGATCCGCGGGAGGAGGCGACGCTCGTACCAGTCGCGGCCCTTCGCACGTTCCCCGACCGTGCGGGTGAGGAAGCCGGCCACCAGCGGGATGCCGAGGAAGACCAGGACGCTGAGGAGGATCGCCCAGACGCTGAACTCCGCCGACGTCGTCGACAGGCCCAGCCAGCCGGGCAGCACCTGCAGGTAGAACCAGCCCAGCACGGCGAAGGCGAGGATCTGGAAGACCGAGTTCAGGGCCACGAGTACTGCGGCGGCCTCGCGATCACCGCAGGACAGGTCGTTCCAAATGAGCACCATGGCGATGCATCGGGCGAGGCCGACGATGATCAGCCCGGTGCGGTACTCGGGCAGGTCCGGCAGCAGCAGCCAGGCCAGCGCGAACATCAGGGCCGGGCCGACCAGCCAGTTGAGCGCGAGGCTCGCGCCCAGCAGCCTCCGGTCACCGGTGACGCGGTCGAGCTCGGAGTAGCGGACCTTGGCAAGCACCGGGTACATCATCAGCAGCAGGCCGACCGCGATCGGCAGGCTGACGTTGCCGACCTCGACGGCCGAGAGCGCGTCGTCCAGGCCCGGTACCCAGCGGCCAAGTGCCAGGCCGAGGGCCATGGCCGCGATGATCCACACCGGCAGGAAGCGGTCCAGCGTCGACAACCGCGTCAGGACCGGGGCGTCCAGGGACGTGCCGGGGCGGGGGTGCTCGGCGACGGTGTCGCTCACGTGCAGCGCTGTTCCTTTTCGGTGGCAGGAGACCGTCATCGACGTCCATCGATGCCCCAGCCTGCACGAGAGATCGACGGTGGTCAATGTCGTCTGCATACTGTTCATGTGAGCGTCGACGTCCTCCCCTCCCCCACGGCCGCCGTCGCCTGCTGCGCACCGCTGGTCGGCCGGGCGCTGACCGCCGAGGAGGCCGGGGATCTCGCGCGGGTCCTCAAGGCGATCGCCGACCCGGCC
Source organism: Modestobacter sp. I12A-02662 (assembly GCF_041028325.1). Taxonomy (NCBI): domain Bacteria; kingdom Bacillati; phylum Actinomycetota; class Actinomycetes; order Geodermatophilales; family Geodermatophilaceae; genus Modestobacter; species Modestobacter sp. I12A-02662. The sequence goes on from NZ_JABGDE010000004.1 coordinate 426,599, forward strand.
CGGCTGCGGCTGCTCTCGCTGGTCGCCGCGCACGCCGGCGGGGAGGCGTGCGTCTGTGACCTCACCGAGCCGCTCGGCCTCTCCCAGCCGACGGTGTCGCACCACCTGAAGGTGCTCGTGGACGCCGGCCTGCTGCGGCGGGAGAAGCGCGGCGTGTGGGCGTACTACGCGCTCGTCCCCGGCGCCCTCGACGCCGTGGCCGCGGTGCTCAGCACGGCTGCCGCGCCCGCCGGCGCCTAGCTGCCCGGCGGTCGGTACCGCACCTGCTGCGCCCTGGCCATGGCCTCCATCGTCTCGTCGACGGTGAGCAGGACGGTGGTCTCTACCGGGCTGAGCGCGCCGCCGGCGGCGAGCGCCACGGCGACCGCCGCCATCGACACGTTGTCGGGGGCCTCCCAGAGGGTGTAGCCGTCCTGGGGCCCGAAGGCGTACCAGAACCCGTGGAGCTGCCCGCCGATCGACTCGATGTAGGTCCGCGCCGCCTGCCGTCGGTCCTCCGGGTTGTTGATCAACCGGGCCCACGTCTCTGGCGTGTAGCTGAACCTGGTGAGGTAGAGCGGCATCGTCCGGCCCCCTTGTCCGCCTGCATGCGCCCCGAGGGACGACGACGCTAGCCCCGGACGGCGGCGCCACGGGCCCCGCTGCGCCCGTGGGGCCGGCACGGCACACCGTCTTCTTCGTTCCGGTACAGGAATGTCTGGGCACGGGCGGCTTCCGGTCCTACCGTCCGCCGCATGTCCATCACGCGTGGTCCGCTCCGCCGCATCGTCGTCGCGTTCCTGCTCGGTGCCGCCTTCCTCGCGCCGGCGGCCGTCCACGTCCCCGCCGCGGAGGCGGCGCCGGGGACGTGCAGCAGTTGGTGGGCCCACGTGCGGGGCAGCCAGTCCACGGGCGCCTGCCGGGGCGCGTCCGGGGGAACCCATTTCCGCGTGGTGCAGGAGTGCGGGGAACGACAGGCGGTCACCTACTCGGCCTGGACGTGGGCGCCCAACGGGGCCGTGGTCTACGCCACCACGTCACCGTGCCCCGCGAGTGCGCCGGACGCCCGGTCGGCCTGGGTCGAGTGGTGAGGCGGTAGGTCCCTGCGCCGGGGCCGCGGCACGCCGCGCGCTCGGTCCGCGGCCCGCCCCCGACCTCGACCGGGCTCAGACGGCCGCGGCCACCAGGCTGGCTACCAGGACGAGTGGCAGGGAGACGACGGCCCCGAGCGAGGTCGCCATCGTCAGGGTCTTCAGGCTGCCCTTGGTGGAGAGATCGAGCAGGGTGCTGAACATCCAGAAGAAGTTGCTGTTGACGTGCAGCGCGAACATGGCGCCCGATGCGATGGCCAGTGCGATGACGACGGGATCGACCGCCAGCGAGCCGACGATCGGCGCGATGATGCCTGCGGCGGTGATCGCCCCGACCGACACCGACCCGATCGCGAAGTGCAGCACCGCGGCGATGAACCAGGCGAGCAGGATGCTGAGGATCACCGGCGCGTTCTCATCGGCGGAGAACAGGGTCGTGAGCGTCTCGTCCATGCCGCTCTCGGCGATGACAGCACCCAGGGACCCGCCGACGCCAGTGACGAGCAGGATCTCGCCGGTCGTGTGGAACCCGGCGGTGAGGACCGTGCCGACCCCTCCGGCGCCCAGCGACGGCCGGACCATGCCGAAGGCGATCAGCAGCCCGATGAACAGCGCGATGTTGGCGTCGCCGAGGAAGGTGATCACCGGGTTCGAGAACTCCGCCAGGCCGGCGATCGCCCCGGTGGCGATCAGCACCAGCGGCACGAGGATGGGCAACAGGCGCACCCCCAGCGGCAACCGCGCGGCGCCTTCGGCCCGCGGCACGTCCTCCGTCTCGTCGTGGGGTCGGCCCTCCTCGACGACCACGTCCGGGTCGAAGTCGGTCTCGTCGTTCCAGTAGCCCCGCCCCAGCAGCAGCCGGAACAGGAACGTCGTGACCAGCGCGGTCGTCAGGCCGATCGGCAGCCCGTACAGCAGGTAGGTGCCCAGCGGCACCTCCATCAGCCCGGCGATCGCAACCGCTGCCAGGCCGGGCACGACGAAGACGTACCCGGCGAAGATGCCGATCGCCATGGCCCCGGCCAGCCACGGCAGACCGATGCGGCGGTCGACCGCCGGCGCCGACTCCTTGGCCATCGGCGCGGCCAGGACGACCTGCACGTCGACGTAGATCGACGGGAAGATCGTGGACAGCGTGCCGGCCATGGCGTACGGCAGTCGGCGGCCCACCTTGCGCGCGAGGAGCTCCACTAGGTCGCTGAAGGTGCCCATCGAGTGCAGCAGTGCGCCGATCAGCACGCCGAAGCCGATGAGCAGGCCGACCTCGGCCATGATCTCGCCGAACCCCCCGGTGATCTGCGCCACCGTGCCCTCGGCGCCCAGTCCGGTGGCGAGTCCGAGGTACACGCAGGCGATCAGCAGGGAGATCACCGGGTCGACCTTGAACCGGATGATGAGCACGATCGCGCCCAGGATCGCGATGGCGGAGTGCAGGATCTCCATGAGCGAATCCGATCTTTGCGACCAGTGGCCACCTCACGCTATTGGCATCCGGCCGCCGTCGGGACGCGGCCGGACGCGCCACCGACCGGGGAACCGACGGGAGTCGTGGAGACCGGACCTCAGCCCGGGCCGATCGGGTGGACGAGGTCGTGAGCGACCGAGACCTTTCTGGGGACGACCATGCGCCAGGCGTCGACGACGAGCTCGCGCGCTTCGGTCGGGTCCAGTGCAGCGAGGTCGGCGGAGACCCAGTTGAAGCGCATGTCGGACGCCGTCGGCAGCTGGAACTTGCCCGGCTCGCCCCGGACCAGCGCCTCCCGCTCCTCCCTGGGGAACGCGAAGCCCATCACGCGCTCGTCCAGGGAGAACGCCACGTAGACGATCTGCCCCACGCGGAACTTCAGCCTGCCGCGGACGTACACCGGGTACGAGCGCTCCAGCTCGGCGCCCAGCGGCCGGACGTCATCGATCACTGCCATGTCAGAACCCACCCGTCGTGGCCGGCAGGCCGCCGGTCACCCACGACTGCCCGGTCCCGCCCATCGGCGTCCGCTCCTCCTGCGCTGCACACACAGGATCGACTGCCCCAGCGCGCGGGAGTCATCGGCTGTCGCGTTCGCCGCGTGGAGGGCACGTCCGTTCGTCTCGGGACCGCAGTACGTAGTTGTCGCCGCCGAGGGCGGTGCCTCGGCGGCCCGACGGGTGCATGCTGTCGCGATGCGCCGCTCGCTGATCGCCCTGCTCGCTGTCCCGCCCTTGGTGGCCTGCGCGGTGGCGCCGGCCGGAGCCGCCGTGGTCCCGGTGCCGCCGCTGGCGATCGCCGCCGCAGCACCGGCGCTGGACGTCGCGGTGGTCGTCGACGACCTGGACCACCCCTGGGACGTCGCCCAGGCCGCCGACGGCACGCTCCTGCTCGACGAGCGGCCCGGTGGGCTGACCGCGGTGCTGCCCGACGGCACCGTCCGGGAGGTCGAGGCCGACTTCGCCGACCTCTTCGTCCTCGGCGAGACCGGTCTGATGGGCCTGGTGCTCGACCCGGCGTTCGCGGAGAACCGCCGCTTCTACACCTGCCAGGGTGCCCGCGACGGCGACTCGGCCGACGTCGAGGTGGTCGCCTGGATCGTGGACGCCGGGTGGCGCACGGCCACCCGGGTCGCCGACCCGCTGCTCGACGACATCCCCGTCAACGAGCAGATCGGCTCGCACAGCGGCTGCCGGCTGCGCTTCGACCCGACCGGCGCGCTCCTCGTCGGCACCGGCGACACCGTCGTGGGCACCACTCCGCAGGACCAGGACACCCTCGCGGGCAAGGTGCTGCGGATCGACGCGGCCACCGGCGAGCCCGCCTCCGACAACCCGTCCGCCGACGAGTCCGGGGCGGCGGCCTACATGTGGACCTACGGGCACCGCAATGTCCAGGGGCTGGCCGTGCGCCCCGGCTCCGGACAGGTCTACTCGACCGAGCAGGGCAGCTACCGTGACGACGAGGTCACCCTGTTGCGCCCCAGCGGCAACGGTGGGTGGAACCCCGTCGGGAGCGGCGACTACGACGAGAGCGTGCCGATGACCGACCCGTCGCTGCCCGACGTGATGCTGCCCAACTGGGCCTCGGGTGACCCCACGATCGCCACCAGCGGGTCGACCTTCCTCGCGGGGCCGCACTGGGGCGACTACGAGGGGCTGCTGCTGCTCGGCGTCCTCAAGGACCAGGGGGTGCTCGCGCTCCGGTTGGATGACGACGGCACCCTGCTCGAGCAGTTCCGGCTGCCCGAGCTCGAAGGGGTGTACGGCCGGATCCGCACGGTGCAGCAGGGCGGGGACGGCGCGCTGTACGTCACCACCGACAACGGCGGGGGCACCGACCGGCTGCTGCGGGTCACCCCGCGCACCTGAGCCGGCTCACAGCCCCCGGTCCCGGACAAGAGCCGGCATGGGCACCTCAGGGCGCGCGCGCCCCAACCGGCACCTCGTCCCGGTATGGGATTGCAGGTCAAGGCGGTGGGCCCCGTGGGGATCGAACCCACAACCCGCGGATCAAAGTCCCGACCAGGGCGTGCCAGACGGTGCCGCATGATGCCGTCCCTGCAGGTCAGAGCCGCGCGCGCTGCCGCGCGGTACTGCCCCGGTCCCCCACTAGCGCGTAGTCCGCGACCACAAGGCGACCACACGGAGTCCTCAGACCTCGAGGCGAAGTTACCGGCATGAGCGACGGACGAGACGACTTCGGTGACCTCCCGAACACTCGCGAGGAGGCCATCGCCCGCGCCGGCGCAGCGCACGCCGCGGCGATGGAGCGGCTGGCGACGCGTGATTCGCACGAGGCCGCGCTGGTGGCCTACGTACCCGGCGGCCCCGCGGTCGCCGGGTTCGAGGCGGGGATTCGCGCCTGACAGGCCGGGGACGTTCAGTGACCCGTGGCCGACTCGCGACGCGCGCATCGCCGCAGCCGGGGCGTACCTCGCCCTCGTCGTCGGGGAGCAGGCGGCCAGGACCCCGCGCGAGGCCGCGTGACAGCCCGGCGGCCCCTCGGTGGAAGAGCTCGAGGCACTCATCGCCTCCGACCGGCCGGGCACGGTCTGCACGCACCCCCCGAGTAGGTACCACTCCGCCGGCAGCACCGACACCCTGAGCTGCGCCGCCAGCTCCCGCAACGGCAGCCCATCCTCGTAGAGATGCCGAGCCCGCTCAGCCCGTCTCGGGCGGGCTGGGCGGTCACCGCTGCCCATCGACCGGGACGCTGTCGTCGAGGTCGCTGAGCGCCGTGGCAATCAGCTGCGTGCCGCGGTCACCACGTTGCGCAGGGGCCCGTGCCCCGAGCTGAGCCATCGTGAGCCGCATCACCACGACGGCCCCCGCGCTCACCGTTGCCTCCCCCGGGTGCGGTCTGTCACCGCTCGTGACGGCGATGGACGGCATCATCGGAGGCTGAGTCGCCGGCGGGGACAAGGGGGAGATGTCGCCGTACAGGACGCCGCGTACCTCGGGCTCACGACACCTTGGATCGGCGCCACACCTTGAGACCCAGCGTGCTACCGCCGCCGATTAGCAGACCCATCACGACGAGGGGCCCGGCAACCCCGGGGCTGGATCCCGGCTGAACACCACCGGCCAAGTGGGTCGTCGGCCGTCCGGCGACAGGAGCCGTCACCGCAGGAGCGGCCACGCCGGGTGTGGTCTGCGCGGCCTCGCCGTACCCGTTCGGCCCGGCCGGAGGTCCAGTCCTCGGATCGCTCGACGGTGGCGTCCGTGCCCGGGGGATGCCCGCGGACAGGGGCTCCACACCGAGGCTCGCGGAAGCGGCGGGGCCGGGCGCCGCTCCCATTTCGTCAGTGGCCGCCGTCGGGGGGGTCGGCGTCGGGGTGGCCGGGACCGACGTCGGCGTCGGGGGGGTCGGGACCGACGTCGGCGTCGGGGTGGCCGGGACCGACGTCGGCGTCGGGGGGGTCGGGACCGACGTCGGCGTCGGGGTGGCCGGGACCGACGTCGGCGTCGGGGGGGTCGGGACCGACGTCGGCGTCGGGGTGGCCGGGACCGACGTCGGCGTCGGGGTGGCCGGGACCGACGTCGGCGTCGGGGTGGCAGCGTCCGGGGACTGCGGGGTGAAGACCACGTCCACCCAGTAGTTGGTGGAGCGGTAGCTCTCGGACGGAAAGCCGGACTGTTCGCCGTAGCGAAATACGCCGTTCGACCCGTCCGCTCCACCGTGGACGGCCCGGATCGGCGTACCCCCGGAGTCGGAATCCGCGAAGTAGTGGTGGTCGGCGGCGTAGCCGCCGTGAGGTGCGTGGTAGGACGCTACGTAGATGGTCCCCGCCGCGACGGCGACGGGCGCGGAGAAGGTGAGTTGCTGCCACCCCTCCGAGCTCGCCTCGGAGAAGGAACCGCTTACGAGCAGGCTCCCATCCGAGGACCACAAGGTCCCGGTGTGCGGCCCCTCGTTGTCGATTCCCTTGTAGAAGCGCACGCCAGTGACCCAGCCGGGCTGATCCGCCTGGAACCTGACGCCGAGTTCGACGGCCTGCTGATCGGGAAAGGAGGGCGTTTCGGGGACGGCCTCGCCGAAGATGGTGCAGGGACAGTCGGCCGAGCCGGCCGAGGCGCTACTGGTTTCCGGCCGGAGGGTCAGCAGCAGGAGGCCGAACGCGATCACGACGGCCACGAGGGCTCGCGAAGCTACCCGCCACCCGTCCTGCCGGGCGCACTCAACACAGGTACGGATAGGCGATTGCACGGTCGTCCTCGGGCCGGGGAACGCCTCAGAATCCTGCTCTGAAGCGACTATGTCATCGGACTGCCCGCTTCACTTGTGAAGCCGAAGATGTGGCCGGGCACCACCAGCCCTCACATCGTCGGCGGCAACTGCCGTCAAGGCACCATCGACTGCAGCAGTGGGAGCACATGGCCATCGAGTCCAGGTCGACCGGCACCGGACGGCAGATCGTCGCCTACACACCGACTGGAGGCACGGAGGTCATCGACCCGGAGAGCAACACCCTGAAGCGCACGCTGCGGGCGCTCAACGACTACGGCCGCGAGGGCTGGCAGCTGGTCGGCACCGAACTCATTGCCGAGCAGGGCGTGTACCGGGCGACCCACTTCCCAAAGCGTCCCCTCGAGCAGGCCGGCGGAGGCTGGGCCGTCGGGGTATGACCCCGTGACCCGGGGAGAGCTGATCCCCTGGCCGAGCAGCCGAGTAACGGTTCGGGAGCGGCGGAACGCAATACTCCAGGCAGTCCAGCCGGACGGCCGAAGGTCCCCGTCCAGCCACAGGACCGTGCGACCACACCGCGACCACACCGCCCATAACCGCAGGTCAGTGGGTGCGCCTGCGGATACCTGATCCGCAGGCTCGAAGCGCAGTTCGACGGTCATCACGCCCAGCCCCTTCGCGAGCCTGGGCGACGCCGCGGATTAGCGGTTGTTCGGCGGCGCCCGACTCGGCGTCGGTCTACCCCAGCTGCGCCCGGACATCGTGCTCAGCGCAGAAGGCCTGCACCTGCCGGAGTGGCGGGAGCGGGGTTGGTGAAGCGGTCCTGGTACTGGCCTCCGGAACCGGGGGCCAGTCGGCGGGCCGCATTGGAAAGGACAGGCGCGAGTGAGCGGAGACAACGGGGGCGCGCACGCGGAGATCGTCCGCCCAGGCGGGGATCCGGATGCACTCGTCCCGGCGGCTGGGGGAATCGGCGCGACGATTCGTGCGCAGGACGGCGATGGGGAGGCTTTCGCCCTGGCCTTCATGGGCAAGCTCCTGCGCCTGCGCGGCGTACGCATCGACCGGGAGCACTTCCTCACCGCCGAGCTGCGCAGGAGGCGCGTGGCGGAGGACGTCATCGTGCGAGCCGTCGCCGACCGCCCCGCCGCTGCCGGCGTGGCAGCCGAGACCCTCGACGACATAGCCCGCCACTCGATCGCCTTCGAGACGGAGAAGTCCGCGACGATGGCGTTCGCCGCGGGACTGCCCGGAGGCTTCGCTCTCGTCGGCACCGTGCCAGCCGACATCGCCCAGTACTACGTCCACGCGTTCCGCGTCATGCAAGAGCTCGCCTACCTCTACGGGTGGCAGTCGTTGCTCGACGACTGCCTCGAGGTGGACGACGAGACGCTGGGTGAACTGGGCGCATTTCTGGGGGTGATGCTGGGTGTCGCCGGTGCCAGCACGGCACTGACCGGCTTCGCCAGCAACGTCGCCCGCCCGGCGCTGCAGAAGCAGCTGGCGAGCAAGGCGCTCACGAGAACCGCCTGCTACCCGGTGGTCAAGCAGACGCTGAAGCGGGTCGGCGTACAGATCAACAAGCAGATCTTCGCCAGGACGGTGACCAAGGTCGTGCCTCTGGTCGGTGGCATCGTGTCCGGGGGCCTCACCTGTGCGAGCCTGCGGACAGGGTCAGGCCGGCTCACGGAGCACCTGAGGACGTTGCCGCCGGCGTTGCCCGACCCCGCGACGGAGGCGTAGCCAAAGCGGGCAGCATCGACGGCGTGCTGACCTTGCTGTGCCGACCGAGGACCGAGGACGAGGCCGGCGACGTGGCAAGCCGTCGAACTTCCATCGCACAACCTCGACTGCGCCACGCCGCTGGTACCGCGCCCATGTTTGCACTCGCGGTGCGCTCAGTCGTCGCCGCGCCGAGCCGAACCCTCCCACCACGGCGCCGAACCCGAGCGCGACTGGAAGTAGCACACTCGGCCCTCCGTCAGGCCACCGGGCGACGCAGCACCCTCGCTGCGCCGTCATGATCGCTACCGCGCCAACCGAGCGTCGAGCTGGCGAGGTCAGCCGGTAGCAGGTCGGCGAACTTCAGCTGTTTGAGTGCTTCGTCCGACACACTCGGCTCGACGCCAGCCAGGTCGTCCCCGAGCCGCTTCCGCGCCTCGGCGACGGCCTGCCGCACCGCGCCGGTGGTCGCGTCGCCGCGCAGCTTCACGTACCGGTTGTCGTAACGCTCGAGCTCGTCGACCAGCCCGGGAGCCGCAGCAGACAGTGCCGCGGCCAGGACGCCGTTCGCCCGGCCACCGGCCCAGGTCCACCAGCGCGCCTGGCCGCTGTCGTGCGGCAGAACCAGGCTGGTGTCCGTGGACACCGTCGGCGCGACGTCCTCACGCACCACGGCCAGCCGCTCGGTGGCGCGGCGGGTCAGCGACACCCCGGGCATGTCCGCGCCGAGGGCCACCCGACGCATGGCGTCGGTCAGCGCGAAGGACAGCGGCTGCCGCTGCGGCCGGAGTACGTCACCGCCGCTTCGTCGCCCTGACCTTGGCCGCCGGCCTCCGCCAAGTGCGGCTGCACGACCTCCGGCACGGTGCCGCGTCGCTGATGCTCGCGGCCGGCGTCCCCATGAGTCGAAGATGCTGCGCCACTCCTCGATCGGGATCACAGTCGACACCTACGGCCACCTGTCGGAGGACACTGCCCGGACCGCGTCGGACGCCATGGCCGCCGCGCTCGAGCAGGCCTTCGAGACCACCGCAGCGGCAGCCCGCGACCACACTGCGACCACATCGGCCCGCGAGACCACCGCGACGGTGGCCGAATCGGGCGAAGGCGCAGGTCAGGACGGTGGGCCCCGTGGGGATCGAACCCACAACCCGCGGATTAAAAGTCCGCTGCTCTGCCAGTTGAGCTAGAGGCCCGGTGGGCGCAGGGAGACCTCCAGACGACGCACGGGCCGTCTGGGGCATCCGCGGCCCGCTGCGAGGCTAACGCGCCACGGCATGGCCACGGCCAGACACGGCGGCTCAGGTGCTGGGGACCTCCCCGGTCTCCACCAGGGCCCGGGCCACGTCCCGCAGCTTGCGGTTGCTGCGCTGGGACAAACGGCTCAGCACCCCGAACGCCTCGTCCGCGGTGATCTTCAGGCGCTCTATGAGGATGCCCTCCGCCTGACCGATGACGGTGCGGGTCACCAGCCCGCTGCGCAGGTGCGCCTCGGTCCGCGCGTTCTGCAGTGCAATGGCCGCGTGGGCGGCGAACGCCACGGCCTCGCCCCGGGTGTCGACGTCGAAGACCCGCGGCTCCAGCGAGTACAGGTTCAGCGCCCCCAGGCTGACGACGCCCGCAGGGTCGGTGAACAGCTGCAGGGACAGGCTGCTGCGGATGCCGGTCTCGGCGACGACGCGGCGGCTCCACTGCACGTAGCGCGGCTCGGTGGCCAGGTCGTCGATCTGGAACACGTCCTGGTTCCAGACCGCGTCCAGGCACGGCCCCACCTCGAGCTCGTACTGCAACTCGTCGGCTCGCAGCGCTCGCTCGTCGGTGTACACCGGGGTCTCCACCTGCCTGCGCTGCAGCACGAGCGAGACGCTGGCGTACAGCGCGCCGTCTAGCGTCGCTGCGGCGTCGGTCACGACGCGCTGCAGGGTGGCCTGCACGTCCGGCTCGTGCAGCAGGGCGCGGGCGATCGCGGCGAGCCTTTCGTTGAAGGTGACGTCTTCGGTCACGGCAACCCTCCAGGTGCCGGGATCCGGCGCCCGGGCGCCGACCGCACGAGCACACCATCCCAGCCGCGGCCGCCCTGAGTGATCCGCGGGACGGCTCCAGCGGATCCGAGCAGGGCGGCCCCGCCGCACCACAGTGTTGGAGCGGCGGAGCTCGACCGCAACAACCCGCGCGGGGGCAGCTGCGGCTGCTGGAGAGTCCCCGAGGACATCAGCACTGCCGCGACCGCGGAACCGCGCAGCACGTTCCGCCGCAGCGGTCAGCGGCAGGCGCTGGTCAGGAACTCCTGCAGCCGGGCGCGCTGGCCGTCGTCGAGGGGGAGGTCGACGAGGGCGTCCTCGCCGTCCCCCACGGTCACGCGCACGGGGAAGACGAACGGCTGCTTTGTCTCGGCGAGCGCGTGCGGGTCGCACCGCGTGGCGTCGAAGGTCACCGGCAGTTCCAGACGCTCCTCGCCGGGGGCCAGCCGCAGCGGCAGCTGCCGGTGCGGCACCGGCGCGAGGACGACGCTGGGCGACAGCTCGGACACCACGATCTCGTCGTCCCCGCTCCGCCGGGTGAGGACGACGTCCCCGGCGAGCGTGTCCCCCTCCCCGGCCAGGTCCTCCACCCGCACGTCCACCACGGCGAGCAGCGCCTCAGCCGCGCACTCCTGCGCGTGCAGCCGGGCCAGGGTGTCCCCGCCCAGCGGCACGCGGAGCTCCTCGGTGGTGCCGTCGGGGCGCACCACGGTCAGCCGCGCGGCCGCCGGCTCCGGCCGTGTCGCGCAGTCGACGGCGCCGCGCTCGACCGGCAGGTCGATGACCCGGCCGGGGGTGAACTCGGTGGCGGTGTCCCGGGGCGGCAGCGCGGCGAAGCCGGGGGTGTCCAGCTGGACCGACGTCACGGTGAAGGGCGCCGGGCCGGTGTCGGAGATCCGCACCTGCAGCCGGCGACCGGCCGTCACGTCGCTGCGCAGCCGGACCGCCTCGGCCTCGATGCCGGCCACCGCCGGGGGTGCCGAGACGGTGGGCGCCCCGACGGGAGGCGCCCCGACGGGAGGTGTGCCCTGTCCCGCCGGGGCGCCGTCCTCCGCGGCACACCCGGCCAGCAGCAGCACCACCACGACGACGGGTGTCCGCCCCATGGCGGCACCCTAGGCCGGTCAGGGCTGCCGGTGGCGTCCCGGCAGCCGCGCGAACACCCGGCCCGCCTCGTAGCGGACCTCCAGCTTCACCTGCGGGTCGGCCGCCGGGCCCCGCCGCGGCTGGCCGGCCTCCAGGTCGAACGCCGAGCCGTGCCAGGGGCAGACCACGCACGTGCGGCCCCGCACCTCCTCCACGGTCCCCTCGCCCAGCGGCCCTCCCAGGTGCGTGCAGGCGCCGACGAACGCGTCCACCCGCGTGCCCCGGCGGACGACGGCCAGCGGGACCGGCGCCCCGCCGCTGCCCTCGCCGGTGCGCACCGCCGGGCGGCCGTCCGGCAGGTCGTCCAGCGGGCCGAGGTCGATCCAGTCGGTGGTCAGCGTCCGGGCCGCGGCGGCGGAGTGCGAGGCGCCGGAGGACTGCGCGTAGGACATGTGCCCGCCGATGGCCGCCGACCCGCCGGCGATGCCGAGGCCCGTGTAGGACAGCGCCCGGCCGAGCCCGCCGCGGCCCTTCGCCCGGGCGACCAGCGAGCCGATGTACAGGCCGAGCGCCGCCACGTTGGCGACCGCGTGCACCGCGCCGAGCCGGCGCACGCCGATCTCCTGCTCCGACCAGTCGGCCGCGCCGGCCAGGGCGGTCGGCAGGCTGGCGGCGACACCGGTGCCGATCAGCGCGGTCGCCGCCGGGCGGGTCGGCGGCGTGAGGTCCAGGATCCCCGCCGACAGCCAGGTGCCGACCGGCACCATCGCGAGGACCGGGTGCACGGGGTGCCCCAGCCAGCTGCCGTGCAGCAGGTCCTTGAACGCCTGCGGCTGCAGCGCCTTGTCCACGGCCGAACGCACGGGCTCGATCACCTTGTCGAAGGAAGGGACGTCGGCGAGGCGGTCGAGGATCCCGAACAGGCTCATGCGGCTGCTCCTACCCCGCGGAGGCGGATCGGGAACCCGCAGGTCGGACCCGGTCCGGGGACCACGCTCGGTGAGCGGCATCACCGGGGCTGCGGCCGACGCTCCGGGAATGTGCAGCTATTTGGCCGCCTTGCCGTCGGAGCATGGACAGTGCGGCCCGCACGTCCGCCGTCCCTGACCGAGGAGCACCCCCGTGACCTGCCCGGCCCTGCTGCGCCGCTCCCCCGGGGACGGCGCGCCGGCCGGGTCGGCGGACGGTCAGGCCGGCGACCCGGCCGGGCGTGCGCCCCGGGCGGCGGTCACGCTCCGCAGGCGACTGCGCGGCGACACCGGGACCGCGCAGTTCACCCGGTACGTCGTCGTCGGCGGCCTGTCCAGCGGTCTGTACGCGCTGCTGTTCGTGACGCTCGAGCGCTGGGGTGCCCAGCCCGCCAACCTGGCCGGCGTGGTCGGGTCGACGCTGCTGGCCAACGAGCTGCACCGCCGGCTCACCTTCCACGCCGGGGAGCGGGTCTCCTGGTTCACCGCGCAGTGGGAGGCCGGCGGGCTGGCCGGGATCGGTCTGGTCGCGACCTCCCTCGCGCTGGCCGGGGTGCACGGCCTCGTCGGGGACGTCGGCACCGTGCCCCAGCTCTGCCTCGTCGCCGCGGTGACCGGACTGATCGGGTTGATCAAGTTCCTGGTGCTGCGCAGCTGGGTGTTCGCCGGGGCCCAGCAGCAGCACTGAGCCGCCGTCCCGGCGCGTCGTCCCGGACCGTCCTAGGCTGACGGCATGCCGACGCGACTCCTCGGGCCCGCACGTCTCGCCCTCGCCGGCGGCCTCCTCGCGCTGCCGCTCAGTGCCTGCAGCTTCACGTCGGACAACGTCTCCTGCTCGGGCAGCCAGTGCACCGTGACGCTGGAGGGCAACGGCGCCTCGGCGAACATCCTCGGCAACGAGATCGGCTTCGCCGGCACGCAGGACGGCCGGGCGGGCCTGTCCCTCGGGGACGCGTCGGTCACCTGCGCGCAGGGCGAGCGCGTCTCGCTGGGCCCGCTGTCCCTGACCTGCACCACGGTCACCGAGAACTCGGTGGAGCTGACCGCCTCGGCCGGCTGAGGCCGCGGGCGTCAGACCTCAGGGCCTCAGGGGGCGTCGACGACGTCGACCACCACGCGGGTCGGGTTGCTGAGCGCGAACACCCGGAACGGCGTCTGCGCCGCGGTGCCCACCCACGCGACGGCGACACCCTCGAAGGTGCCGTCGTAGAAGGCGCCCTGCACGACGTCGGTCCCCGAGGCGGCCAGCGGCCCGCGGGCGACCTCCGTCGCGCCGGTCTCGTAGGGGTAGCTGATGCCGTTGAGGTCCAGCTGCAGGGTGGCCGCTCCGGGCACCTCGACCGGGTCCCCGCTGCCCTGGGCGACCGCGCCGTCGACGTACTCGGCCCGCCAGCCGGGCGTCCCGCTGCCGGCGAACTCGAACACCACGCGGTCGTAGCCGTCGTGGCTGCCGGTGCGCACCGAGGTGAGCGTCAGGCCGGCGGGCGAGACGGCGTCGGAGGTGTCGGCGCTCGTGTCCGCCGGGAAGGCCGGCGCGGCGGCGTCGACCTCCGCGTCCGCGGGGTCGGCGGGGGCCGGCGCGGCCGACGACGCGGACGGGCTCCCGGCCGCGGACGAGGAGGCGGGTGCCTCGCCGGTCGAGGCGACGGACTCCGTCCCCGTGGTCCCGCCGCAGCCGGCGAGCAGCAGCACGGCCGCGAGGGTGACGGCAGGAGCGGTGGAGCGAGGACGGATGCGCACGGGTCGATGCTGACACGGCCCGGTCCCGCGCCCCCAGTGCCACGCCCGGGACCCCCCGGTGAACCCCCCTTCCGAGGGGCATGTAGAGTTCGACCTGCCTCCGGCGCTCCACGAGCCCTCATCGTCTAGCGGTCCAGGACGCCGCCCTTTCAAGGCGGTAGCACGGGTTCGAACCCCGTTGGGGGCACGCACGACCGAGCACCACCAGCACGACCAGCAAGGCCCTGTAGCGCAGTTGGTTAGCGCGCCGCCCTGTCACGGCGGAGGTCGCGGGTTCGAGTCCCGTCAGGGTCGCCATCCGGCGCCAGATGTCCCACCCGGTTCCGGCCGGGGCAGGTAGCTCAGTCGGTACGAGCGCTCGCCTGAAAAGCGAGAGGTCGGCGGTTCGACCCCGCCCCTGCCCACCTCCATCCCCGTCCTCCCGCGCTGCTCGGGAAGGCTCCCCTAACCTGTGCCGGTGACGTCCACGCGCCCCCGGATCGGCGCGCGGCCCTCGCCGGCCCCCGGGACCAGCCGCCGGTGGCATCCCCTGGAGCTCCTCCCCCCGCTGCTCGTGCTGCTGCTCGGCACCCTGCTGCTCCGGCCCCGCCACGGCCTGTGGTTCGACGAGCTGTTCACCGCCGAGGTGGCCCGGTTGCCGCTCGGCGAGATCCTCTCCGCGGTGGTCACCGGCGCCGGGACGACGAGCTACCTGGCCGGGGTGCCGCCGTCCTACAACGCGCCCTACTACGTCGTGGCCCACGGCTGGACGGCGCTGCCCGGCCTCGGCGGGGACACCTCGCTGCGCGTGCTGTCCCTCCTCGCCACGGCCGGCGGGCTGGCACTGACGACCCGGGCGGTGGCCCGGCTCGCGGGCCGGGCCACCGGCGTGCTGGCCGGGACCGTCCTGGCGTGCAGCCCCCTGGTGCTGGAGCAGGCGGTGGAGGCGCGCAGCTACGGCCTGGCCGTCCTGGCCACCGGCGGGACGGCGCTCGGGCTGGTCCGGTGGCTGCAGGACCCGCCCCGGGGACTGGTGCTGTTCGGCCTCGCCGGCGCGGGGATGGGCCTGGCGCACTGGTACGCGGTCACCGTCCTGGCCGCGTTCGTCGTCGCCGGGCTGCTGCTGCGGCGACGGTCCGCGCTGCCGCTGCTGCTCACCGGCGGCGCGGCGGCGCTGCCCGTGGTCGGGCTCGTCGCGCTGAACCTGCTCAACGGCACCGGTGGGCGCAACGCCGAGCACCTGCGCGGCACCGGCGGGCAGCTGGCCGGCCTGGCGTTGCGCGACTGGTCGGGCGGGCAGACGCCCCTGCTCTGCCTGACCGTGGGCCTGGCGGTGCTGGGCGCGCTCCGTCCCTCCGGTCTGCGGGGCGTCGCCGCCTCGTGGGCGCTGGTGCCGCTCCTGCTGCTCCTGGCCGCCGAGCTGCTCCGCCCGGTCTACCTGCCGCGGTACCTGCTGACCGGCCTGCTCGGCGTCGGCGTGCTGGCCGCGGCCGGCGTCCGCACGCTGCCCCGCGCCGCCCGCGGTCCGGTGGCGGCCCTGCTGGTGGCCTTCTCGCTGGGGGCCAGCCTGACGATGTTCGACCGCGCCCCGCGGGAGCGGGCGGACGACGTCGTCCGGCTGCTCGCCGAGGTGCACCGGCCCGGTGAGCCGATCGTCGCCGCCGACCAGCGCTCGGCGATCGGGCTGGACCACTACGTCCGGACCCTCGAGCCCGGGCTGCGACCGGACGTGGTCCTGCCGCCGGACGACGCCCCCGCCGACGCCGGCGACGTGGTGTGGCTGGTCCGCCGGCTGGTCGACTGGGAGCCGGAGCCCACGGACGACGACGCCGTCCTGGCCGCGGCGGGCTTCCGGCAGGTCGACGAGGTCACCCTCCCCGGGAGCAAGACCGTGCTGGTCCTCCAGCGCTGGGAACGCTGACCGCCGGTCGGCCCCGCACCCGCAGCGCCCAGCCCAGCGAGCGGGCCGACTGCGCCAGCCGCGCCCGGCCCGTCCACGCCGAGCGGCCGACCGGCCGCCGGTCCCGCGCCACCGGCACGCTCGCCACCGGGACCCGGGCGCGCGCCACCCCCAGGACGACGCTCGGCGCGGCCTCGTCCGCCATCGCGGTCAGGACGGCGGCGCGCACCCGGCCGTCCAGGGCGAGGAAGGCGCCCGCGTCCGGCGGCAGGCCGGTCAACCCGGCGGCCAGCCGCCGGTGCAGCGTCCCGGTGAGCCGCCGCGCGGGCGACTCGTAGCCGCCTCGCCGTCCGGCGAACACGGCCCCGACGTCCCCGGCGGCCAGCCGGTCCAGCAGACCGGGCACGGCCTCCGGCGGGTCCTGCAGGTCGGCGTCCAGGCACACCCAGACGTCCGCGTCGGGCTCCGCGTCGAGCCCCTCCGCCAGCGCGGCGTGCTGCCCGACGTTGACGGGCAGGTCGGTGACGGCGATCCGCGGGTCGGCCTCGGCGAGCGCCCGGGCCACGGCCAGGCTGCCGTCGGGCGAGGCGTCGATCACCAGGCGGAGCCGCCAGGGCCGCCCGGCCAGCGCCGCGGCCAGCCGGTCGGCCAGCGCCGGCAGCGTCGCCTCGTTGCCGTGAACGGGCGACACCACCGCCACCCGCGGCCCGGTCACGCCGCCCACGTCCGGGCCAGCCCCTCGGCGAGGTCGACGGTCGGTGCCCAGCCGAGCGCGCGCCGGGCGGCGGCGGGGTCGGCCACCCAGTCCGCGGTGTCCCAGTCCCGGCCGGGATGCGCGCCCGGCGAGGTCGCGATCGGGCGGCCGGTCACCCGCTGCGCCGTCGCGACCAGCTCCTCCGTGCTGGTCTGCAGCCCCGTGCCGATGTTGAGCACGGTGCCGGCCGGCAGGGCGGTGCGCTCGGCGGCGCGGACGCAGGCGTCGACCACGTCCCCGACCCACACCCAGTCGCGCCGGCTGAGCCGGGCCGGCAGCGGCACCGCCGCGCCGGTGCGCGCCGCGGCGAGGACGACGGGGACCAGCCGGGTCGGGTGGTCCCCGGGCCCGTAGACCTGGAACGCGCGCAGCACCGCCGCCCGGATGCCGCGCTCGGCGGCGGCCGCCTGCAGCAGGAGCGACCCGGCGGCCTTGGTGGCCCCGAAGAAGCCGCGGGGCTCGAGCCGGGCGTCCTCGGTCAGCGGGCGCGGGGAGGCGGCGTACTCGGTGGAGGAACCGAGCCGCACGACCGTCCGGCACCGGTCCGGGAGGGCGTCCACCAGCCACGGGCTCGTGTTGACGGCGACGGTTGCGGCCCGCTCGGCGGCGGTGGCCTTCGCCCGGCCCGCCGCCAGGGAGAACACGACGTCCGGGTCGGCCGTCCGCACCGCGGCGGCTGCGGCGGCCGGATCGGCGAGGTCCACGCTCGCCCGGGTGAGCGCGACGACCTCCCAGCCGTCGGCGCGCAGCCGGGCCGTCAGGTGCCGGCCGACGAAGCCGCCGGCACCGGTCACCAGGGCCCTCACGCCGGCCGGGCCAGCGCGGCGACCGGTGCACCGGCGACGTCCCGTTCCGCCGCGGCGGCGGCGACGAACCGGGCCCGGCGCTCGGCCACCTCGGCCGGCGGGGCACTGCGCAGCGCGGTGAGGGACGCGAGCAGGCGGGGCACCTCGGTGAACGGGTCGCGGCCGGCCATGTCGGCGGTGAACGAGCGGCGCAGGAAGGTGAAGTCGGTCGCCATGCGCACCAGCTCGGCGGCCAGCAGGTCGCCCGGCACCGGGAAGCCGCCGCCGGGGAGGGTCAGGCCACCGACCCCGAACGGCTGGGTCACCCGGGCCCGGACGTCCTCGACCGTGCCGTCCACCAGGGGCCGGAACAGCTGGTCGGACCGCCGGTCGATGCGCAGGTCGTTGAGCCCCACGTAGATCCGGGTCAGCGGCCGCCGGGCCAGCTCCGCGGCGCGGTGCACGGCGTCCTGCGTCTCGATCAGGATGCCCAGCCCGCACCGGCCGGCGACGAGCTCCAGCGTCCGGTCGACCTCGTCGGTCGTGCGGACCATCGGCAGCATGATCTCGTCGGCGCCGCAGCCCACCGCCACGTCGACCTCCGCCGCCGTCCAGGCACCGAAGCCGTTGACCCGGCACAGCAGCCGCCCGTCGGTCGCGGCGCGCACCCGGGCGAGGTCGGCGGGGGTGTCGGCGTTGATCTGCGTGCCCTCCCCCAGTTGCCGGCGGGCCTTTCCGCGGCGCTCCCAGTCGACGACGATCCCGGCCGCGCCGGCCGCCACGACGTCGGCGCCCCACCGCTCGTCGGTGGTGAAGAGGTAGAGGTCCACGGGGTGAGCTTAGGCTGGCCTAAGCATCTGCCGGGTGTCGAGTGTGCGCGTTCGTCAGGCCGATCCCGGCTGGGGCCCCACGGCGGCGGCGTCGACAGCGGCAGCGGCAGCGGCGGCGTCGACAGCGGCGAAGGCCAGGGCCGCACCGCGGACCGTGATGGAGACGTCGTCCCCGGCCGCGGGCACGTCCGCCCCGTCCAGCCGCGCGCTGACCCGCACGCCGTCCGGCAGGTCCAGCCAGACCCGTGAGTCGTGACCGAAGAAGTCCACGCGGCGCACCCGCGCGACCGGCGCGGTCGGCACCGGCGCCGACAGCCGGAGCTGCTCGGGGCGCAGCAGGACGCGGGCCCGGCCCCCGGGCAGGCCGCCGGGCGACGCCGGCTCGTACCGCAGCGCGCCGAGCGAGCAGTGCGCCCGCCCGTCGCGCACGTCGGCGTCCAGGACGACGGCCTCGCCGACGAAGGCCGCGACGTCGAGGTCCCCGGGCCGGCGGTAGAGGGTCCGGGGATCGGTGATCTGCACCAGCCGGCCGCCGCGGAGCACGGCGACCTGGTCGGCCATCGACAGCGCCTCGGCCTGGTCGTGGGTCACCAGGACGGCGGTGGCCCCGGAGGCGGCCAGCGCGGCGGAGACGGCGCCGCGCGTCTCCTCCCGCAGCGCGGCGTCGAGCGAGGAGAACGGCTCGTCGAGCAGCACCAGCGACGGCTCGGGAGCGAGGGCGCGGGCGAGCGCCACCCGCTGCTGCTGGCCGCCGGAGAGCTGGTGCGGCGCCCGGTCGGCGAGGGCGCCGTCGAGGCCGACCAGGGTGAGCAGCTCGCGGACCCGGCCGCCGTCCCGCCGCTGCCGCCGGGGCAGCCCGAAGCTGATGTTGCCGGCCACCGTCAGGTGCGGGAACAGGCCGCCCTCCTGCGGGACCAGTCCCACACCGCGGCGCCGCGCGGCCACCCTGCGGCCGGCTCCGGCCACCACCCGGTCGCCGAGGACGACGGTGCCCGAGTCGGGGTCCTCGAACCCCGCGATCAGCCGGAGCAGCGTCGTCTTGCCGCACCCCGACGGGCCGAGCAGCGCGGTGAGGCTGCCCTCGGGGACGTGCAGGTCGACCCCGGTGAGGACCGGGGTGGCGCCGAAGGACTTGGTCAGGCCCTCCACCGTCAGGGAGCTCATGTCGTCAGACCTCGCCGGGCGTCGCGGGAGAGCAGCACGGTAGCCGGTGCGGAGAGCAGCACCATGACCACGGCGTAGGGCGCCGCCGCGCCGTACTCCAGCGCGCTGCTCGCCGACCAGAACGCCGTCGCCAGCGTGGTCGTCCCGGTCGGCGCGAGCAGCAGGGTCGCGGTCAGCTCGGTGACCACGGCGAGGAACACCAGGGCCGCGCCCGCGCCCATGCCCGGTGCCAGCAGCGGGAGGGTGACCCGGCGCAGCCGGTCCGGCGTGGAGGACCCCAGGGAGGCGGCGACCTCGTCGTAGAGCGGGCGGGACTGCTCGACCGCCGCCCGGACGGTCACGATCGCCCGCGGCAGGAACAGGATCGCGTAGGCGGCCAGCAGCACCGGGACGGTCTGGTAGAGCCACGGGGTGGCCCGGATGCTGAGGGTGACGAGCGCCAGGGCGACGACGATGCCCGGCACGGCGCTGCCCAGGTAGGTGCTCCGCTCCAGCAGCGTGGCGGTCCGGCCGCGGGCGCGCACCGCGAGCCACGCGGTGGGCAGCGCCAGGGCCGTGGTCAGCACGGCCGCGGCGGCGGCCAGGGCCAGCGTCGTCCCCGTGGTGCTCAACACGTCCCAGCCCAGCGCGGTGGACGCCCCGACCGCCATCCAGCGGCCCATGCCGGCCAGCGGCACGAGCACGGCGAGCGCGACGAGCGCGGCGAGCGCGAGCAGCGCCGGCGCCGTCAGGGGGCCCAGCGCCACCGGCCGCCCGGGGCGGACGGCGCCCCGCCCGCTGCCCGCGTAGCCCCGGTCCCCGCGCAGCCGCAGCTCGGCCAGGAGCAGCAGCAGGCACAGCAGGCAGAGGACGCCGGCGAGCATCGTGGCGCCCGGGCCGTTGAAGGTGGCGCGGTACTGGTCGTAGATGGCGGTGGTGAAGGTCGGGTACCGCAGCATCTGCAGGGCGCCGAACTCCGCCAGCAGGTGCAGCGCGACCAGCAGGCCGCCGCCGAGCAGCGCCACCCGCAGCTGGGGCAGCTGCACCCGCCGGA
The DNA here is from genome assembly GCF_041028325.1 of Modestobacter sp. I12A-02662. Classification (NCBI taxonomy): domain Bacteria; kingdom Bacillati; phylum Actinomycetota; class Actinomycetes; order Geodermatophilales; family Geodermatophilaceae; genus Modestobacter; species Modestobacter sp. I12A-02662. The sequence goes on from NZ_JABGDE010000004.1 coordinate 447,304, forward strand.
ACACCGCCCAGGCGGACAGCCCCAGACCGTGGGCGGTCTCCTCCAGCGCCGGGTCCAGGCCCCGGAACGCGGCGGCGACCGGCAGGTAGACGAAGGGGAAGTAGGAGAGCGTCACGACCAGCAGCGCCCCCGCGTAGGTGTCCAGCCCCGGGAGGAGGGAGATCCAGACGTAGCTGTTCACGAACGCCGGCACGGCCAGCGGCGCGATCAGCAGGACGTGCCACACCCGGCGACCCGGGACCGAGGACCGCTCGACCAGCCACGCGGCCCCGACGCCCAGGACGACGCAGCAGAGGACCGTGCCGGCCACCAGCCGGGTGGTGTTCCAGAGCAGCTCCGCCACCCGGGGCCGGAACACCAGCTCCTGGATGCCGGACCACCCGACGTCCACGGTGTAGGCGGCGATGTACCCCAGCGGCAGCAGCGCCAGCGCCGCGACGCAGCCGGCCGAGGCCAGGGCCACCGGGTGCCGCCGCAGGCGCACCGGGGGGCGGCGGCCCGACGGCCGGGAGACCCGGGCCGCCGGCCGGGCCGGCGCCCCGGGTTCCTCGAGCTGGCGCGGAAGCGTGCTCAGAGGAGTCCCACGTCCTGCATGAGCTCGGTGACCAGCGGGGCGTTCAGCTCACCGGGGTCGACGGCGGGCGCCTGCAGGTCGGCGAGCGGCGGCAGCGACTCGGCCGACGCCACCCCGTTGCCCACGGCGTACTCCAGCGCGCTGCTGTCCGCCAGGCGCCGCTGCGCCTCCGGGCCGGTCAGGTACTGCACCAGCCGCTGGGCCTCCTCCGGCTGGTCGGAGGAGGCGAGCACGCCGGCCCCGGAGACGCTGACGAAGGCCCCCGGGTCCTGGTTGCGGAAGTAGTGCAGCGTGACGTCGTCGCCCACCAGGCCGGACTCGGCCTGGTCCCGGTACCAGTAGTAGTGGTACATGACGCCGACGTCGACCTCCTCCTCGTCGACCGCCTTCATCACCGCCGTGTTGCTCGCGTAGACGTCGGCGTTCGCCTTCAGCCCGGTCAGCCAGCTGCGGGTGGCCTCCTCGCCGCGCAGCGCCAGCACCGCGCTGACGATCGCCTGGAAGTCGGCACCGCCCGCGGCGATGGCGACCCGGCCCTGCCACGCGGGGTCGGCCAGGTCGAGGAGGGACGCCGGCAGCTCGGCCTCGGTCACCGCGTCGGGGTCGTACCCGAGCACGGTGGAGCGGGCGGCGAACCCGACCCAGTTGCCCGTGGAGGGCCGGTACTGCTCCCCCACCTGCTCGAGGGTCGCCTGCTCCACCGGGGCGAGCAGCCCCCCTTCGTCGACGACGTCCATGGACGGGCTGTTCTCGGTGAGGAAGACGTCCGCGGGCGAGGCGTCGCCCTCCTGGACGATCTGGTTGGCGAGCTCGGCGTCGTTCGCGTCGCGGAACTCCAGCTCGATCCCGGTCTCCGCGGTGAAGTCCTCGAGCATCGTGCGGACCAGGCTCTCGTGCTGGGCGCTGTAGACGGTGAGCGTCTCGGCCTCCGCGGCGTCCCCCGACCCACCGCACGCGGCGAGCGCGCTGACGAGGCCGACGACGGAGATGAGGGTGGCGGTCGCCCGCCGGGGCCTGGTCACGCACGGTCCTCCCACTACATAGGCTAGGCAGACCTAACCATGTTCCGGGCCGATCGGGTCGCCCAGGGTGTTCCTGTTCTCCGCACAGCGAACGCGCAGGATCGCGGCGCACCGTCGAGGGCATGACGACGACGACCCCCGCGTCCAGCTCCCGGGCGCAGCTGACCCGGCCGGACGGCAGCGCCCTGCGGGTGCTCGTCGTCGACGACGAGCCCTCGATCTGCGAGCTGCTGTCCATGGCGCTGCGCTACGAGGGCTGGGACGTCCGCACCGCGCACGACGGCGCCGCCGCGATGCGCGCGGCAGGCGAGTTCCGGCCGGACGCCGTCGTCCTGGACGTCATGCTCCCGGACACGGACGGCCTGGAGGTGCTGCGCCGGCTGCGCGCCGACGCCCCGCTGGTCCCCGTCGTGTTCCTCACCGCCAAGGACGCGCTGGAGGACCGGATCGCGGGTCTCACCGCCGGCGGGGACGACCACGTCACCAAGCCGTTCAGCGTGGAGGAGGTCGCCGCGCGGCTGCGCGGCCTGCTGCGCCGGACCAGCCGGGTCGTCGCGGACGACGGCCGGCTGGTGGTCGGCGACCTGACGCTGGACGAGGAGAGCCACGAGGTCACCCGCGGCGGGGAGGACATCCGGCTGACGGCCACCGAGTTCGAGCTGCTGCGGTACCTGATGCGCAACCCCAAGCGGGTGCTGTCCAAGGCGCAGATCCTGGACCGCGTCTGGCAGTACGACTTCGGCGGCCAGGGCAACATCGTCGAGCTGTACATCTCCTACCTGCGGCGCAAGATCGACGCCGGCCGGACGCCGATGATCCACACGCTGCGGGGCGCCGGGTACGTGATCAAGCCCGCGTCGTGACCTCCTCGTGAGCGCGGGCGGAGACCGCTGAGCCCGCTCAGACCGCCGCGCGGTCCCCGACGACCTGCGCGTACACCTGGGCGTACACCGAGCGCACCGCTGCCCGCTGCGCGGCCCGCCGGCCGCGGTCGGCCCGGCCGGGAGCCGGCCGGGTGAGCGCGGCCACCACCGCGGAGTGCACCGACGCGGCGTCCGGGCCGGTCTGCGGATCGCAGCCGTAGGCGACGACGTCGGACCACTGCCCGGTGTGGTGGCCGCCCCCGGGCACCACGGCCCGGGTCCCGGCGTCCCGGCACAGCTCCACCCACCCGGAGTGGGTGCGGCCGGTCTCCGGCGGGAGCACGCACACGTGCAGCTCCTGCAGCTGCCGCACCCACGACGACGGGTCGGCCGGCCAGCTGCGGCGCAGCTCGAGCTCGCCGGCCGCGGCCAGCTCGTCGAGTCCGGGCACGCCGGCGCCGAGGTCGGCCTCGGGGTGCACGTCGACGCGCAGCCGGCCGCCGCCGGAGACCGCGCCCGACAGCGCGCCGCGGACCAGGGCGGCCGCCCGGGCCGGGCCCGCCTCCGGCCGGCCCAGGTGCAGGCCGACCAGCCGGGTCTCCCGGCCGACGTCGAGGGTCGGCTCGGCCAGCGAGGGGTGGGCCACCACGATCGCCGTCCGCCCGAACCGATCGGCGATCTCGTCGGCCGCGCCCGGGGTCAGCGTGAACACGACCTCCGCGGTGTCCAGCAGCGCCCGCAGGTGCGCGCGGTGCCGCGACCGGGCCGGGCCCGCGTCCGGCCCGTCGGGTCCGGCCAGGTCGAGGACCGTGACCACCAGAGGCACGCCGGTGCGCCGGACCGCCGTCGTCCAGGCGTCGATCTCCGGCACGGTCAGCGGCAGGTGCCCGGCCAGGACGTGCAGCACGTCGACGTCCGCGGCGGACCCGGCCAGGTGCCGGGGGTCCAGCCACACGCTGCGGCCGCCGGCGCCCGCGCCGACGTGCTGCACGCCGTCCGGCAGGACCGCCCGCAGGTACGGGTGCGCCTCCGGGACCGCAGCCACCCGGAGCGGCCGGGCCGGATCGCGGCGCGGGTCGACGGTCTCGGACAACGACGTGCGGTCCCTCCGGTGTCGGCGCTCGACCGGAGCTCGCTGGTCGTTCGCGGGCGGACGTCCGAGTCGGCGCGGGGGCGTCCTGGACCCGATCCTCACAAACGGTCACCGGGCGTGCACAGGATCTCCCCCGCCGGGGTGCGGGTCATGCGGGATGTGACCGGGCGCACAGCACCGCGCTCGCGGTGACCGTGCGTGATCATCACCGGAGTGTCGCCGCCGGGGCCCCGTACCGGCCCGCGGACCGTCGCACCGCCCCCTAGTTTCCGGGAGCCGATCCCCCCACCAGGCCGGACGTGCCACGACGCCGTCCCGCAGAGGAGCACACACATGCGCAGGTCCATCGCCCACATCGGGGTGGGCGCCCTCGTCCTCGGCGGTCTCGCCGTCGGTGTCGCCCCGCCGGCCGCTGCGCAGGGTGAGGTCGTGGTCGCCACCGGCCTGGACAACCCGAGGCAGCTGTCCTGGGGGGACGACGGGGTCCTGCTGGTCGCCGAGGCCGGGTCCGGTGGGGACGCCTGCGTGACCCCGCCCGGAGCTCCACCGGAGGAGGGGCTGTGCGGCGGCTCGACCGGCGGGATCACCGCGATCGAGGACCCCGGGGGCGCGGACGGCGCCGCCGGGCGCGTGGTCGACGGGCTGTTCTCGCTGGCCGGCCCCGACGGCAGCTTCGCGATCGGTTCGAACGGCGCGGACGACACCGACCTGGACGGCGAGTACCTCGTCGCCGAGGGCAACTTCCCGTTCGGCCCGCTGCCACCCGAGCTGCTCGCCGCCGCCGGCGCGGACACCCTCGCCCACCTGGTGGTCGTGGAGCCCGACGGGGAGCAGCAGCTCGTCGTGCCCTACGCCGACCTCGCCGCCGCGGAGACCGAGCTGAACCCCGACGGCGCCCAGGACGAGAGCAACCCCTACGCCGTCCTCTTCGTCGACCCCACCCCCGACGGCACGGCCGGTGAGGACGGCTACGCACTGGTCGCCGACGCCGCCGCGAACACGGTGTGGCGGGTCGAGCCCGACTTCGCCGCCGTCCCCGGGGACTGCGTCGGCGACGCGTGCATCCCGCCGTACACGATCACCGCCTTCGCCGCCTTCCCCACCCCGGCCGGCGACGACGTGACCCCCGAGTACGTGCCCACGTCCCTGGTCACCGACGACGACGGCAACGTCTACGTCGGCGGCCTGGGCTCGGAGGTCACGGGCGCGGCCGAGGTCCGCAAGTACAGCCCCGACGGTGAGGAGCTCGAGGCCTGGACCGGCTTCACCACGATCACCGGCCTGGCCGTCGACGGCGCCGGCGAGCACCTCTACGTCGCGCAGCTGTTCGGCTCCGACCCGCTCGCCGCCCCCACCGGGGTGCCGGGCAACGTGGTCGACGTCGACGTCGCGGCCGGCACCTACCGCTCGGTCGACGTCCCCTTCCCCGGTGGTGTCGCGGTCAGCGCGGACGACGAGGTCTACGTGTCCGCGTACAGCGTCGCGCCGGCGGAGGGGATCGCGGCGACGCCGATGAGCCCCGCCACCCCCGGTGGCGAGGTCTGGCGGATCGACTTCGCCGACAGCGAGGACGCCGGGCTGCCGGTCGCTTTCCCGCAGGACACCGGCGGGGTGTGGGCGCCGGCCACGGCCTACCTGGAGCCCTACCCGGAGCTGTGCGGCGGCGTCTTCGTCAGCTCCGGCGACCTGCTCGGCGAGTGGCTGGTGACCCGGGACGACGGCGGTGACCGGATCGAGTACCGCGGGGCGGCGACCGTCGACGTGCTGGGCCCGGACGGCACCGTGCTCGTCGACGAGCTCGACGTCTCCGGCGAGGGCTCGGTGTTCCTCGGTGCCGACGGGAGCCAGGAGTACGACCTGGCTGGCCCGAACTGGATCTCGGCCTTCCCGGAGGAGCTCGCGGCGTTCGAGGCCGCCGGGCTGCCGGCCGACTTCTACTACACGTCGGGCTCCTTCACCGAGACCATCTCGGCCGACGGCGAGGTGGAACTGCTCAGCACGCCCACCGACGCGGTGGAGTTCTGCAGCCTGCTGCCGGTCGCCTGACCCCCGACCCCTGGCCCGGGCCGTCGCTGTTCCCCCACCGACGGCCCGGGTCGGGCAGCGGTCAACCCCGCCCGCGCAGCTCCTCGAGCACCGCCCGGGCCAGCTTGAACGCGTGGTTGGCCGCGGGCACGCCGGCGTACACGGCCGCGTGCTGGATGACCTCGGCGATCTCCTCGTCGCGCAGGCCGTTGTTCTTCGCCGCGCGCACGTGCAGCTCGAACTCGTCCCAGTGCCGCAGCGCGATCGTGATGGCCAGGGTCAGCAGGCTGCGGTCCCGCCGGGCCAGGCCCGGCCGCTGCCAGATGTCGCCCCACGCGGTGCGGGTGATGTAGTCCTGGAAGTCCGCGGTGAACGGCGTGGTGCCCGCGACCGCGCGGTCGACCCACGCGTCGCCGAGCACCTCGCGGCGGGTGCGCATGCCCGCGTCGCGGCGGGCGTCGTCGCTGGTCGGTCCCGGCTCGGTCATCTCTCGTCTCCTGCCGCGTCGAGGTGGCCCAGCAGCGCACCGGTGACCCGCAACGGCTGCTCGAGGTTGGCGAGGTGCGCCCCGGGGCTGACCGTGAGCAGCTCCGCCCCGGGGATCCCGGCCGCGATCGCCTCCTGGTGCGCCGGCGGCAGGGCCGGGTCCTCGGCTCCGGAAACCACCAGCGTCGGCGCGGTGATCCGGGCCAGGTCCGCGCGCAGGTCGATGCCGGCGACGACCTCGGCGCACGCGGCGTAGCCCTGGTCGTCGCAGCCGGCGATCATCGCCTCGAGCCGGGCGACCAGCTCCGGGTGCCCGGCCGCGTACGGCGGCGTCAGCCAGCGCGAGACGACGCCGGGCGCGACGGAGGCCGTGCCCTCGGCGCGGGCGGCGGCGGCCCGGTCCAGGAAGCCCTGCGGCTCGGTCTTCGCCGACGAGCACAGGACGGCGAGCCGGTGCACCCGCTGCGGCTCGCGGGCGGCCAGCCGCAGCGCCGTCATGCCCCCCAGCGACAGCCCCACCACGTGCGCGCGCTCGGCGCCCACCCGGTCCAGCAACGCCACCAGGTCGTCGACCAGGTCGTCGAGCGTGCACGGACCGGCCGCGGTGGGCGACGTCCCGTGCCCCCGGGTGTCGTACGTGACCACCCGGTACCGCTCGGCCAGCGCCGGGACCTGCGGGTCCCACATCGCGCGGGTGGCGCCCAGCGAGTTGGACAGGACCACGACCGGAGCGTCCTCCGGCCCGTCCACCGTGGCGTCGACCTCGACCGCTGTCATGCCGTTCCCCCCAGCTGCTGGACGGTGATCACGTGCACGGCCAGGGCCGCGTCCACCTGGGCGCCCGCCTCGCCGACGTCCGGCGCGGCGTCGGCGACCAGCGCCGCGCCGTCGACGTCCGGGCGTTCCAGGACGACGTCGGCCAGCGGCCGTCCCTCCGCCGCGGCCCGGCGGACGGCCGCGGCCGCCGCGTCGTGCGCCGCGTCGGCGCCGAGCGACGGGGTGAGCGCCTCGGCGAGGGCGCCGGCCAGCTGCGGGTCCGCGGCGGCGGTGACGGTCTGGGCCATCCGGCCGGTGTCCAGCCGCAGCGAGCCCAGCGCCTCGGCCAGCCAGGAGGCGGCGGAGCCGACCGTGCCCAGCAGCTCGGTCAGCGTCGGCCACTCCACGTGCCAGGTGCCCGCGCCGCGCTCGTGCTCCTGCTCCATCGCGGCGAACAGGGTCGAGACCAGCCCGGGGGCCCGGCGGGCGCACGCCCGGGCGGAGATCGCCGCCACGGGGTTGTCCTTGTGCGGCATCGCCGAGGACCCGCCCCGGCCCGGCGCGACCTCCGCGGCCTCGGCGACCTCGGTCTGCGCCAGCAGGACCAGGTCCACGGCGATGGTGGCCACCACCCCGGCGGCCGCGCCCAGCACGCCGGCCACGTCGGCGATCGGCAGCCGGACGGTGAACCAGGGCAGCGGGGTGGTCTGGAGCCCCAGCTCGGTGGCCAGCTCCCGCCGCAGGTCCACCCCCGACCCGCCGCTGGCCGCCAGGGTGCCGACCGCGCCGCCGTACTGCACCGGCAGCTCCGCCGCGACCGCCGCGGCCCGGGCGCGGACGCCGTCCAGCCCGGTCAGCCACCCCGCGGCCTTGAGTCCCACGGTCACCGGCAGCGCCTGCTGCAGCAGGGTGCGGCCCATCAGCACGTCGTCGCGGTGGTCGGCGGCCAGCCGGGCGCAGGCCTCCGCCGCCGCGGCCAGGTCCGCGTCGATCAGCTGCAGGCCGCGGCGGGCGAGCAGCACCGCCGCCGTGTCGACGACGTCCTGGCTGGTGGCCCCGACGTGCACGGCCCGCGCGGCGTGCGGGCCCACCGCGTCCCGCAGGGCGCGCACCAGCGGCGGGACCGGGTTGCCGGCGTCCGCGGACCGCGCGTACACCGCGGCGAGGTCCAGCCGCCCGGGGTCGGCGCAGGCACGGCTGACCTCGTCGGCCGCCGTGGCGGCGACCAGGCCCACCCGGGCGGCGGCGCGGGCGATCGCGCCCTCGACCTCCAGCAGGGCCACGAGCCAGGCGTCCCCGCCGGGGACCTGGCCGCGGGCGAACGTCGAGTCGAGCAGTCCCGTCACGCGGTCATCCTGGCGGGTCGGGTCCGCAGGTCGCCGCTCACACCGCGAAGAAGACGGTCTCGTCCAGACCCTCGTCGGCACGACCCTGGAGGCGGATGTCCAGCCGGTAGCCGTCGTCCGTGGGCCGGGCGATGAGCGTGGCCCGCGACGCGTCGTCGGGCAGCGAGCGGAGCACGACGTCCTCGGCGTTGGCCTCCGCCTCGTCGGCGAAGTAGATCCGGGTCACCACCCGGTCCAGCAGTCCGCGGGCGAACACCGACACGTCCACGTGCGGCGCCTGCAGCCCGCCCTCGCCGTCGGGCACCCGGCCGGGCTTGAGGGTCAGGACGGCGTACTCCCCGCCGTCGACGGTGTGCGAGCGGCCGAGCCACCGGAAGCCCGGCTCGTGCGTCACCGCGCCGCGCGGGTCGTCCGGGTGGGCGAAGCGCCCGTCCGGGTCGGCCTGCCAGGTCTCGATCATCGCGTCGGGGACCAGGTCGCCGTTGCCGTCGAAGACCCGGCCACGCAACCAGACCGCGCCGGGGGTGCCCGCCGGGACGGCGTACGGGCCGTCGTCCCAGGTCAGCCCGATCGCCAGGTAGGGGCCGACCGTGGCGCTGGGCGTGGTCCCCAGCCGGAAGGGCTCGGTCAGGAAGCCGGTGCCCCGCCGGGGGGTGCCCGGACGCCGCACCTCGACGTCCACCGCGTCCCGCACCAGCGGCGACGCGTGCGACGCCATGACCCCGTCACCCTCGGCTGTCATCAAGCGACACCTCCCGCGCGGTTCCGCGCCTCGGTCCGCTCCTCGGTCGCTGGCGCTCCCTGCGATGCTCCCTCGGCTGTCATCACGCGACACCTCCCGCGCGGTTCCGCGCCTCGGTCCGCTCCTCGGTCGCTGGCGCTCCCTGCGATGCTCCCTCGGCTGTCATCACGCGACACCTCCCGCGCGGTTCCGCGCCTCGGTCCGCTCCTCGGTCGCTGGCGCTCCCTGCGATGCTCCCTCGGCTGTCATCACGCGACATCCCCGTCGTCGTCGGTCTCGAACGGCGTCTGGTCGCTCCCCCGCAGGACGATGTCCCACTCGAAGGCCAGCGCCCAGTCCGGCTGGGTCCGCTCCAGGTCGAACCGGCTGATCGCCCGGTGCCGGGCGACCGTCGGCATCGACTGGAAGATCGGGTCCTGGCCGAACAGCGGGTCGTCCGGGAAGTACATCTGGGTGACCAGGCGCTGGGTGAACGCCCGGCCGAAGAGGCTGAAGTGGATGTGCGCCGGCCGCCAGGCGTTGTGGTGGTTGCCCCACGGGTAGGCGCCGGGCTTGATCGTGGTGAACTCGTACCGGCCCAGGCCGTCGGTGAGCACCCGGCCGAGACCGTCGAAGTGCGGGTCCAGCGGGGCCGGCCAGTTGTCCACCACGTGCCGGTAGCGGCCGGCCGCGTTGGCCTGCCAGACCTCCACCAGGGTGTCGGGCACCGGGCGGCCGTCGCTGTCGAGCACCCGCCCGTAGACGATGATCCGCTGGCCCTGCGCCTCGCCGCCCATCCGCAGCGTCAGGTCCGCGTCCAGCGGGCCCACCCGGTCCTCGCCGAGCACCGGCGCGGTGACCTCGGTCAGCCGGTGCGGCAGGTCGACCGGGGTGCGCAGCGGCGCGCGCAGAGCCGTGCTGCGGTACCCGGGGTAGTCCAGCGGCGTCCGCCGGCCCTCTCCCTCCCGCAGGTAACGCGGGAGGACGAGCGCGCTGTCCGACGCCGGATGCGGCTGCCGTTCTGTGGTCCCGGTCATGTTCCGGACCGTACGGCGCAGGGCTAGGGTGCCCAAGTCCCATCTTCCACTGGATGAAAGCGAGCGGCTCATGGCGGGTGGCGCGGTCACCGCGGGGCGATCGGTCACGTCCCGGGCCCTCGGCGTCCTGGACGCCTTCGACGTCCGGCATCCACGGCTCACCCTCTCGGAGGTCGCCACCCGCTCGGGCACCCCGCTCACCACCGCCCACCGGCTGCTCGCCGAGCTGGTCGCCTGGGGAGCGCTGTCCCGCCGGCCGGACGGCCGCTACGAGGTCGGCCGCAAGCTCTGGGACCTCGGCCTGCTCGCCCCGGTGCAGCTGGAGCTGCGCCAGGTCGCCGCCCCCTTCCTGCTCGACGTGCACACCGCCACCCGGGACACCGTCCACCTCGCCGTCCGCGACGGGCTCAAGGCGCTGTACGTGGAGCGCGTCTCCGGCCGCGAGTCGGTCCCGGTGGTCAGCCAGGTGGGCAGCCGGCTGCCGCTGCACGCCACCGGGGTCGGCAAGGTGCTGCTGGCGTCGGCGCCGGACGACGTCGTCGACCAGGTGCTGCGCCGGCTCAGCCGGGAGACCCGGCACACCGTCGCCGACCCCCGGCTGCTGATCCGCGAGCTCGCGGAGGTGCGCCGGCGCGGATCGGCGCGCACGTCGGAGGAGATGAGCCTGGGCGCGGCCTCGGTGGCGGTGCCGGTGACGGTGGAGCGCCCGGCCGGGCCGGTCGTCGTCGCCGCCCTCGGCATCGTGGTGCCCTCCGGGCGCCGGGACGTCGGCCGCCTCGCCCCGGTCCTCCAGGTCGCGGCCCGCGGCATCGGCCGCGCCCTGGCCGGGACCGCCGGGTTCCGCTGAGCCGCGCCGGTGCCCGCGGCCGTGCTGGCGGTCGTCGCCCATCCGGACGACGACCTGCTCTTCCTCAACCCCGACCTGGACACCGGCATCCGGACCGGGCTCCCCACCACCGTCGTCTACGTGACCGCCGGGCAGGCCGGCCTGGCCGGGACCGCGGCCGCCGACCGGGTGCGGGACCGGCAGCGCGGCGTGCGGGACGCCTACCGGGTGTCCGCCGGGGTCGGCGACCTGCCGCTGCAGGGCGAGTGGGACGGCCGGGTCGTCCGGGTCGCCGGCCGCGAGGTCGAGGAGTACCGGCTGCGGGACCGCCCCGCGGTGCGGCTGGTCTTCCTCGGGCTCCCGGACGGCCGGCTCGCCGCGCTGGCCACCGGCGCGACCGTCTGGACCGTGCCGGCGGCGGACGGGCTGGTCGACTCCGTCCAGCCCTACGACGCCGGCACCGCGGTGACGGTCCTGGAGCGGCTGCTGCACCGGTACCGGCCCACCCAGCTCCACCTGACCGAGCTCTCCGCCGACCCCCGCTACGACGTCCCCCCGTCCCACCCGGACCACCGGGCCGCCGCGGCACTCGCCGTCCAGGCCGTCGACCGGTACCGCACGGGCACCGGCCACCGGCCGCCGCACGTCACCGAGCACCGCGACTACGGGATCAGCCAGCTCCCGGTCGACCTCGACCCGGCCACCCGCGAGCGCAAGCGCACGCTGTTCGCCGACGAGTACCAGCCCTGGGACCCCGCCGCGGTCGACGCCTGGGGTTGGACCGACCGCGCCTACCACCGGCACGCGGCCGGCACCTCCTGGGCGGCGGTGGACGGCGGCGGCACGCTGCACCTGGTCGTCGTCCGCGCCGGCCGGGCACTGTCCTGGACCGGGGACGGCGGCTCCTGGGACGGCCCCGTGGACCTGGGCGGCGGCGTCCACGCGGTGACCACCCTGCGGCGGCTCGACGGCGGCATCCACCTGGCGGCCCGCACGACCGACCACCGCGTCCTCACCGGCCCGGCCTCCGGCGGGGGCTGGACCGACCTCGGCTCGCCGGACCCCGGTGACGCCGCCCGCTCCGTCGCGACACCGGTGCTCGCCTGCAACGCCGACGGCCGGCTCCAGGTGTTCACCGTGGACGCCCGCGGCGGGCTGTCCAGCCGGTGGGAGCGGGTCGGCGGCGGCTGGGCGGGGTGGACCGACTTCGGCGACACCGACCTGCAGGACCCGTGCGCCGCCGTCCTGGACAGCGTCGGCCGCATCGTGGTGGTCGCCGCGACGCGTACCGGGCTGGTCGGCTGGCGGCAGACCGGCCCGAACGGCCCGCTGGCCCGGGCGCCGGTTCCCGCGCTGCCCCCCGCCGGCCCACCGACCCTGGCCTTCAACGCCGACGGCCGGCTCGAGGTGCACCACCGCCGGGCGGGCACGGCGGCCGTCGCCGTCACCTGGCAGGACGCCGACCTCCGCTGGACCGCCAGCACCACGCTCGACGGCACGGGCGGGCTCGGGCAGCCGGCCACCGCGACCACGAGCGCCGGCACGATCGCCACGGCTGTCCGGGACCGGGACGGCGGGGCCTCCGTCGCGCTGCAGCGGCAACCGAACTCCCCGTACGGCCGGTGGACCGCCCTCGGCGGGCAGCTCGTCGACTCCCCGGTCGTGGTGGCCACCCGCGACGGGCGGCTCGTCGTCGCCGCCGTGCACGCCGACGACGTCCTCCGGTGGCGCACCCGGGAGCCCGACGGGACCTGGACCCCGTGGGCGGACATCGGCTGACGGGACGACCGGAGTCCGTCCCGCGGGAGCCGGGGGTCGCCGTCCGGCCGTCGCGGACCGCAGACTCGGGCCGTGCGCACGCAGGTGGGGATCATCGGGGCCGGCCCGGCCGGACTGCTGCTGTCGCGGCTGCTGCAGCTGCGCGGCATCGACACCGTGGTCCTGGAGAACCGCTCCCGGGAGTACGTCGAGGCGCGGATCCGCGCCGGCATCCTGGAGGAGCACACCGTCAGGACGCTGGTCGACGCCGGCGTCGGCGACCGGCTGCAGCGGGAGGGGCTGCCGCACGACGGCATCCACCTGCAGCACCCCGGCGTCCGGCACCACCTGGACTTCCCGGGGCTGTGCGGACGGAAGGTGTGGGTCTACGGGCAGACCGAGGTCACCAAGGACCTCATCCGGGCCCAGCTGGACGGCGGCCCGCCGCTGCTGTTCGGGGTCTCCGACGTCTCCCCCGAGGACGTGGACGGCGACGCGCCGCGGATCCGGTTCACCGACGCCGACGGCACCCCGCAGGCGCTCGAGTGCGACGTCGTCGCCGGCACCGACGGGTTCCACGGCGTCTCCCGGCCGGTGGTGGCCGGCGCTGGTGGCCGCACGTGGGAGCGCACCTACCCCTACGCCTGGCTGGGCATCCTGGCCGACGTCGCGCCGTCGGCGGACGAGCTCGTCTACGCCTGGCACCCCGACGGGTTCGCGCTGCTGTCGATGCGCTCGCCGACGGTGTCCCGCCTCTACCTGCAGGTGGACCCGGCCGAGGAGATCGGGAACTGGTCCGACGACCGGATCTGGGACGGCCTGGCGACCCGGTTCGCCCTCGACGGCTGGGAGTTGCGGACCGGTCCGGTCACCGAGAAGTCGATCCTCCCGATGCGCTCCTTCGTCAGCGCCCCGATGCGGCGCGGGCGGCTGTTCCTGGCCGGGGACGCCGCGCACATCGTCCCGCCGACCGGCGCGAAGGGGCTGAACCTGGCCGTCGCGGACGTGACCCTGCTGGCCGAGGCGCTGGCCCGGCTGCTGCATGAGGGGCAGCCGGACCTGGTGGACAGCTACTCCGACCGCGCGCTGGCCCGGGTCTGGCGGTGCACCCACTTCTCCTGGTGGATGACCTCGATGCTGCACCGCTCGGGGGACGACTTCGACGCCGAGCTGCAGCTCTCGCAGTTGCGCCGGGTCTGCTCGTCCGAGGCCGCGGCCCGCGAGCTGGCGGAGAACTACACCGGCCTGCCCCTCGACCGGTGAGGCCGGCCTCGCGCCGCCCTTCCAGCTGAAAGGCGGACTGGCAGGATCTGGGCCGGACGGCGGTCGACATGTCGCTCCCCGCGATCGTCAACTGGCGATGTCCCCGCACATCACCGCGTGGTTTCGGTGACTTCTGCCCGGCCGGGACGCGGACACGGACCGGTCCACCCCACTAACTTCCAGTCATGCTCTCCACGCTCCTGGTCATCGCCGGCGTCCTGGTGGGACTGGTCGCCCTGCTCGGCCTGATCGTGCACCTGAGCGCTCCCCGCGGGGTCCGCACCGGTGCTCCGCGGACCCCCAGCTGGGTCGCCGACGCCGGGCGGCCGCACCCCGACGCGTGGTCGCCGCTGTCCACGACCAGCACGCAGATCCGCGCCGTGCGCTGACCCGCGACGCCGCGTCAGGCGCTGTCGCCGCAGGTCAGGACGACGGTCTCGCCGGCGGCCGGCCGGACCCGCCCCTCGGCGGTCAGCTTCGCCAGCGTGGCCCGGGTCGACTGCGCCGCGGCCGGCCACAGCGCCCGCGGCACCGCCGCGTACACCTCCGCCACCAGCTGGTCGACCGTGCGGGACCCACCGGCGAGCGCGTCGAGCAGCTGCCGCTCCCGGTACCTGCGGTGCGCCAGGTAGAACTCGAGGACGGCGCCGGGGTCCACCGTCAGCTCCGGTCCGTGCCCGCAGTACAGCGCGGAGGGCCCCAGGTCGTGCACCCGCCGCAGCGACTCCAGGTACGCCAGGACGTCGCCCTCCGGGTGGGTGACCACCGACGTCCCCCGGCCCAGGACGTGGTCGCCGACCAGGACGGCACCGGACTCCAGGCGGAAGGCCAGGTGGTCGGCGGTGTGGCCGGGGGTGGGGACGACGCCGATCGTCGTCCCGGCCAGGACCAGCCGCTCGCCGGGGGTCAGCACCCGGCCGCGCGGACCGGCGACCGCGGGATCGGCGGCGGCCACCGGCGCTCCGAAGTGCGCCCCCCACGGCAGCGCCGCCTCCGCGTGGTCGGCGTGGTGGTGGGTGACCAGGACGGCGACCACCCGCGCCCCCCGCGCGGCCAGCGCTTCCTCCACGGCCGCCAGGTGCGTGCCGGCGGCCGGCCCGGGGTCGACCACCACCGCCTGGCCGCTGCCCGGCGCACCCACCAGGTAGGTGTTCGTCCCGTCCAGCGTCATCCCCGAGGGGTTGGGGGCGAGCACCCGGCCGACCAGCGGATCGAGGTCGGCCGTGTGCGGCATGGTCCCCGGCGCGGGCACGTCCCAGCCGGTCCGGGGGTCGACGGGTGCGGTCACGCCCGCACGCTAGCCCGGCCGGGGACGACCGCGGCTAGCGTGGAACGCATGCGCACCCCCCGCACCCTGGCCCGGGCCGGCCTGTCCGTCGCCGCACTCCTCGTGCTCACCGCATGCGGGGGCTCGGAGGACGAGGCCCCGGACGCCACCGCGACCTCCAGTGCCGCCACGTCCACGGCCGCCGGGTCCAGCGCCGCCGGGTCCAGCGAGCCCGCCGCCGGGGGCAGCGAGGCGCAGGCCTTCTGCACCGAGGCCGAGCAGGCCTTCGCCCAGGTCACCAACGGCCTGGACGCCGCCGACCCGAACAGCCTGGGTGCCGCGCTGGACGAGAGCGTGGCCGTCTTCGACCGGATCGCGCCCCCGGCCGAGATCGCGCCGGACTGGGACGCGATGCAGCAGGCCTTCGCCGGGCTGCGCGACGCGGTGGCCGGGGTCGATCTCAACACCCCGGAGGGCCAGACCGCGGTCCAGCAGGCGGTGACCGACCTGGAGAGCAGCACTGCCGACCCCCAGGTCCGCATCCAGCAGTACTGCGACAACGCCTGACCGCTGTCAGCAGCCGCGGATGGTGATCCCCCGGGCGGCCATCCACGGCACCGGGTCGATCGCGCCGCTGTACAGCGAGCCGCCGGGGTGCACTTCGAAGTGCAGGTGCGGCCCCGTGGACTGGCCGCGGTTGCCGACCTCCGCGATCGTCTCCCCGGCCGACACCCGGTCGCCCGCCTGGACGTAGAACTCGTTGACGTGGCCGTAGACGGTGATCGCGCCGTCGTCGCCGCGGATGTAGACGGCCAGCCCGAACCCGGTGGCGGCGCCGGCCCGCTGCACCACGCCGGAGGTCGCGGCGCGGACCGGCGTCCCGATGGGGGCGGCGATGTCCACCCCGAGGTGGGTCACGCCCCAGCGGGCGCCGTAGCAGCTGCTGGTGGTGCCCCGGGCCGGCCGGGCGTAGCCCGAGCCCGCGCCGGCGTCGGACGCCTGGTCGGCGGCCTGCGCGGCGGCGGCGGCGCGGGCGGCCGCCTCCTCCTCGGCCCGCTCCTGGGCGAGCCAGGTCTGGTAGGCGTTGCGCGCCCCCTGCAGCTCCAGCAGGCGCACCTGGGCGTCCTGCAGCTGCTGGTCCAGGGAGGCCTTCTGCGCGGCCACCTCGGCGACCGCGCTCTGCTGCGCGGCGAGCTGGCCGTCCGCGGCGGCCTTCGCGTCGGCGGCCGCCTGCTCGGCGGCAGCGGCCTCGTCGCGCAGGGCCCGTGCCGTGGAGTCGGCGTTCGCCTGCTGGACCTGGGCGATCTCCAGGACGTCGAGCACGTCGAGCTGGTGGTCGGCGACGTAGTCGAGCATCGCTGCGGCCTGGACCAGCTCGGCGGGTCCGTCGGCGTCCAGCAGCGCCATCTCCGCGCTGAGGGTGCTGCCGTTCATGTAGCTGTCCCGGGAGAAGTCCGCGATCTGCCGCTGGGCGGCGGTCACCGCGTCGGTCGCCGCCTGCAGCTCCGCGGCCGCCTGCGCCGCGGCGGCCTGCGCCTGCAGGCTGGCCTCCTCCGCCGCCAGGTAGGCCGCGCCCGCCGCCTCCGCCTGCACCTGGGCCTGCTCCAGCTGGGCCTCGGCCGCGGCGACCAGTCCGGCGAGCCGGCCCACCTCGGCGGCGGCCGCGTCCTGGGCCGTCTGGGCGCCGCCGATCTCCTCGTCACTGGGGTTCACCGGGGCCGCCGCGGCACCGCCGGGGCCGCCGAGCAGGACCGCGCCGGCGACCACCGCGGCCAGCGCACCGCCGAGCAGCCGGGACCGGCCGGCCGGCCGGTCCGGGCGCTGCGCGCGCTGCGACATGGGGGCTCCCTGGGGAAGAGGGACGAGCTGGGCCCGACGAGGGTCGCACCGGGCACCGCCCGTCACAGAGGCAACACGCGGCGCCACGGATGGTTCGCGCACCGACGGGCCGGCGATATCGACACGGGCGGCGCTCACGGCCCTCCCCGCCGGCAGCCGCCGTCCTCAGCGCGTGCCGGACGACGCCAGGCCGGCGATCGCCTCGACGTTCTGCGCGTCGACGATCGCCGGGCCGGTGAGCACCGGCTGCCCGCCCCCGACGGTGTTCAGGTTCTCCGCGTACAGCTTGAGCATCACGACGGGCAGGTAGCCCTGCTCGTACTGCTGCTGGTCGACGGCGAAGGTGATGGTGCCGTCCTCGATGGCGGCGATGACGTCGCCGTCCAGGTCGAAGGTGGCGACCTCCGCCGACGAGCCCGCGTCGGACGCCGCGGCCACGGCGACCGAGGCCACCGCCGAGTTCAGCGTCAGCACGGCGTCGATCGACGGGGCGCCCTGCAGCTGGGAGGTGATGGTCGACCGGGCGGCCTCCAGGTCGTCGACGTCCACCGGCAGCAGCCGGACGTCGCGGCCCAGGCCGGCCGAGGCGCCGTCGCAGCGCTGCTCCAACCCGACGTTGCCGGCCTCGTGCACCACGCAGAGCACGTCCAGCCGACCGTCCTCGGCCAGCCGCTGGCCCGCGCCGCGGCCGGCGACGGTCTCGTCCTGGCCCACGTGGCCGATCGCGCCGAACTCCGCCGACCGCTCCGCGCCGGAGTTGATCGTCACGACCGGGATCCCGGCGTCGACGGCGGCGGTCACCGAGTCCCGCAGGGCGTCGGGGTTGGCCATGGAGACGACGATCCCGTCGACGCCCCGGTTGACGGCCGCCTGGACCAGCTGGGACTGCCGCTGCGGGTCCCCGTCGCCCTGGTAGTCGACACCGACACCGAGGTCCTCCCCCGCCGCCACGGCCCCGTTCCGGACCACGTCCCAGAAGGCGTCACCGGCCGAGCCGTGGGTCACCACCGCGACGTCGAGGTCTCCGTCGGCCGGCGTGGGAGCCGCCCCGGTGGCCGCGTCCCCGCCGCTCCCGCGGTCCTCCGTGCCGCAGCCACCGACCAGCAGGGGTGCGGCCAGGGCGAGGGCGAGCAGGCGCATGCGTCGGGCCATGGTGCGGATCCCCTCCGGTGTCGCGGGCACGGCGGACCGCCTCCTCCCGGCCGGCGTCGGACCCGGGCGCCGAGGCACGCGTGGCGCCGGCCTCCACCGGCGCCTGCCGTGCGCACCCGATCATGCCCGGCTGCCGCTGCGCCGGTGGCAGGCAGCACCCCGCCCGGCCCGGCCCCGCCGACCGGGCCGCCGGACCTGCGCGGCGGCCAGGGGCGCCCGGCCGGCCCCGGCCTAGGCTGCGAACCGTGGACGTACTGGGTTCCGGGCATGAACAGGTGGTCTTCTGCAGCGACCCCGGGTCGGGTCTGCGCGCGGTGATCGCGATCTACTCGACGGCCCTCGGGCCGGCACTGGGCGGAACGCGCTTCTACCCGTACGCCTCGGAGGAGGCCGCGGTCGCCGACGCGCTCGCGCTGTCCAAGGCGATGGCCTACAAGAACAGCCTCGCGGGCCTGGACCTCGGCGGCGGCAAGGCCGTGATCATCGGGGACCCGGGCCGGGACAAGACCGAGGCGCTGCTGCGCGCCTACGGCCGGTTCGTGGAGAGCCTCGGCGGCCGGTACCTGACCGCCTGCGACGTCGGCACCTACAACGCCGACCTGGACGTCGTCGCCCGGGAGACCCGGTTCGCCCACGGCCGCTCGGAGGCGTTCGGCGGGTGCGGCGACTCCTCGGTGCTCACCGCGTTCGGGGTCTTCCAGGGCATGCGCGCCGCCGCGCAGCACCGCTGGGGCACCCCGTCGCTGGCCGGCCGCACCGTCGCCGTGGCCGGGGTCGGCAAGGTCGGGTCGCACCTGGTGGACCGGCTGGTGGCCGACGGGGCGGCGGTCGTCGTCACCGACGTCGACCAGCGGGCGGTCGACCGGCTGCTGGCCCGCCACCCCAAGGCCGCCGCGGTGGCCGACACCGACACCCTGGTCCGCACCCCGCACGACGTCTACGCGCCCTGCGCGCTGGGCGGTGCCCTGGACGACGAGACCGTGTCCGTCCTGCCCGCCGAGATCGTCTGCGGGGGCGCCAACAACCAGCTCACCTCCGACGCGACGGCGGACCTGCTCCGCAAGCGCGGCATCCTCTACGCCCCGGACTACCTGGTGAACGCCGGCGGGGTGATCCAGGTCGAGGACGAGCGGCACGGGTTCTCCTTCGCCCGGGCGGAGGCCAAGGCGACGACGATCTTCGACGTGGCCCTCCGGGTCTTCCGGCAGGCCGAGGACGACGGGGTCTCCCCCGCGGTCGCCGCCGACCGGCTCGCCGAGGAGCGGATGCGCGACGTGGGCCGGCTGGCCACGATCCGGCTGCCCATCTGACCCCGACAGGGCGAGACCCCGGTCACATCCACCTCCGGATGAGGGGGTCGCGGACGCCGATGCGTGCCCGTGCCCGATCCGTGTCGTAAGCTCGCTGCAGGACACAGTCACTCAGTCGGGGTCGCCACACGGGCCGTCCAGCCCAGTGCTGGGCGCCCGCACTCCGTAACGAGGGGGTCGAGCCAATGGGGCGCGGCCGAGCGAAGGCCAAGCAGACACGCGTGGCCCGTGAGCTCAAGTACAGCTCACCCAACACCGACCTCACAGCCCTCCAGCGTGAACTCGCTGGTCAGCCGTCGTCGTTCCCCACCCGTGGTGGGGCAAAGGACGACGACGAGGACGGCAGCTACGCCGACCGCTGGGCACAGGAGGACGAGGACGACGACTGGGCTGCCAGTCGTTGACCAGCTGAGCCCTGCGGCCCAGCACCCGTCCCACCGCGACACCGCCGACACCTCCGGGTGCGGCGGTGTCTTGGTGTGCCCGCGGCCGAGCGCGGCGGGCCGGGGACGGCGCCCGGACCGGTAGGTCCCGGGCGATCCAACTACGTGTAGCTGCCGACCAGCCGGGCGCCGCCGGCGCCCTCGGCCCGCCGCACCGTGCCGGCCACCCAGGCCGGGACGCCGCGGTCGGCCAGGAGTGACCGCGCGCGCTCGGCGTGCTCGGCGGTGACCGCGGCCACCATCCCGACGCCGCAGTTGAACGCCCGCTCGGACTCCCCCCGCGGCACGCCGTGCTCCTCCATCAGCCCCACCGCGGCCGGGAGCGCCCAGGTGCCGCGGTCGAGCACCGCCTCCAGGCCGTCGGGGACGACGCGCGCGGTGTTGCCGGCCAGCCCGCCGCCGGTGATGTGCGCGAACGCGTGCACCGTCCCGACGCCGAGCTCGTCCACCAGGGCCAGGCAGTCCCGGGCGTAGATGCGGGTCGGCTCGAGCAGCTCCTCGCCCAGCGGCCGGTCCAGGCCGGCCGGGGTGGCGTGCAGGTCCAGCCCCGCGCGGTCGACGACCCGGCGCACCAGCGAGTAGCCGTTGGAGTGGAAGCCGGAGGACGCCATGGCCAGGACGACGTCGCCGTCCTGGACCCGCTCGGGGCCGAGCACCGCGTCGGCCTCGACGACCCCGACCGCGGTGGCGGCCAGGTCGTACTCGTCGGCGTCCATCAGGTCCCCGTGCTCGGCGGTCTCCCCGCCGACCAGCGCGGCCCCTGCCTGGGTGCAGCCGGTCGCGATGCCGGTGACGATCGCGGCGATCCGCTCCGGGACGACCCGGCCGCAGGCGACGTAGTCCTGCAGGAACAGCGGCTCCGCGCCGCAGGCCACCAGGTCGTCGACGACCATGGCGACCAGGTCGATGCCGACGGTGTCGTGCCGGTCCAGCGCGCGGGCCAGCGCGATCTTCGTGCCCACCCCGTCGGTGGACGAGGCGAGCAGCGGCCGGCGGTACTTCGTGGTGTCCAGCGCGAACAGGCCGGCGAAGCCGCCGAGCCCGCCGACCACCTCGGGCCGGTTGGTCCGCTCCACCGCCGCGCGCATCAGCGTCACCGCCCGCTCCCCCGCGTCGATGTCGACGCCGGAGGCGGCGTACGTCAGGTCGGGACCGTCGGTCACGGGCGGTTCAGCGCGTCGTCCGCGCCACCGGGGACGACGGGGCTGCCCGCCTGCTGCCCGGTCCAGCCGGTCACCGCCGGGGCGCCCTCGGACATCGCCCGCCGGCCGATCCCCTCCAGGACGTGCTTGCCGAGCACCTCCGGCTCGCCGAGCGGGATCGGGTACTCGCCGGTGAAGCAGGCGGTGCACAACCGGTTGACCGGCTGCTCGGTCGCGGAGATCAGCCCCTGCTCGGAGACGTAGCCCAGCGAGTCGGCGTTGATCGACGCGCGGACGCCGTCGACGTCCAGGCCGTTGGCGATCAGCTCGGCCCGGCTGGCGAAGTCGATGCCGTAGAAGCAGGGCCACTTCACCGGCGGCGACGAGATGCGGACGTGCACCTCGAGCGCACCGGCCTCGCGCAGCATCCGGATCAGCGCGCGCTGGGTGTTGCCGCGGACGATCGAGTCGTCCACCACGACCAGCCGCTTGCCGCGGATGACGTCGCGCAGCGGGTTCAGCTTCAGCCGGATGCCCAGCTGGCGGATCGTCTGGCTGGGCTGGATGAAGGTGCGGCCCACGTAGGAGTTCTTGACCAGGCCCAGGCCGTAGGGGATGCCCGAGGCCTCGGCGTACCCGACGGCGGCCGGGGTGCCGGACTCGGGCACCGGGATGACCAGGTCCGCGTCGGCCGGGTGCTCCTTGGCCAGCCGGCGGCCGATCTCGACGCGGGCGGCGTGCACGCCGCGGCCGGAGATCGTGGTGTCCGGGCGGGCGAGGTAGACGTACTCGAAGATGCAGCCCTTGGGCTCGGCCGGGGCGAAGTGCTGGCTGCGCAGCCCGTCCTCGTCGATGGCGAGCAGCTCACCGGGCTCGACCTCACGGACGAACGAGGCGCCGCAGATGTCCAGCGCGGCGGTCTCGCTGGCCACCACCCAGCCGCGCTCGAGCCGGCCGAGCACCAGCGGCCGGACGCCCTGCGGGTCGCGGGCGGCGTAGAGGGTGGTCTCGTCCATGAAGGTGAAGCTGAAGGCGCCGCGCAGCATCGGCAGCACGTCCATCGCCGCCGCCTCGACCGACATGTCCTGCCGGGCGGCGATCAGCGCCGTCACCAGGTCGGAGTCGGTGGTCGAGGCGAAGGCACCCGCCACGCCCTCGTTCGCGGCCCGGCCGGCGAGCTCGGCGGTGTTCACCAGGTTGCCGTTGTGGCACAGCGCCAGGCCGGCGCCGTCCCCGGTGGTGCGGAACGTCGGCTGCGCGTTCTCCCAGGTGGAGCCACCGGTGGTGGAGTACCGGGTGTGGCCGACGGCGAGGTGGCCGCGCAGGCTGCCCAGCGTCGGCTCGTCGAACACCTGGCTCACCAGGCCGAGGTCCTTGTAGACCACCACCGAGGAACCGTCGGAGACCGCGATGCCGGCCGCCTCCTGCCCGCGGTGCTGGAGCGCGTACAGGCCGAAGTAGGTCAGCTTCGCGACCTCCTCCCCGGGCGCCCAGACGCCGAAGACGCCACAGGCGTCCTGGGGTCCAGGGGCATGGGGATCGAGGTCGTGCGTCAGCCGTCCGTCACCGCGAGGCACGGGTCGAGCGTACCGGCGGCGCCGGGGAGCGCTCGTCGCGCCCGGGTGGCGCCGCTCACCCCGGCCCCGTCCAGAGGCTCGCCCCGAGCCTGCGAGGGGTGAGGGGGACGGGGTCCTTCATCAGGAGACGTGCCCGACCTCGGCGCCGATCGTGGTGTCCTCGCCGTGGCCGGTCTTCACCACGGTGTCCCCGTGCAGGCTGAGCAGCCGGGCCCGGATGGAGGTCAGGATCGTCGGCTTGTCGCTGTACGACCGGCCGGTCGCGCCGGGCCCGCCGGAGAACAGCGTGTCGCCGGTGAAGACGGTGCGCAGGTCGGCGGCGTGCAGGCAGGTGCTGCCCGGTGAGTGGCCGGGGGTGTGCAGCGCCTCCAGGGAGATGCCGGCGACCCGGAACCGGGTGTGGTCGACCAGGTCGCGGTCCGGTGCGGTGTCGGGGTGGACGACGTCCCACAGCATCCGGTCCTCGGGGTTCAGCCAGATCGGCGCCGAGGTGGCCTCGCGCAGGTCCACCGCGGCGGTGATGTGGTCGTTGTGCCCGTGGGTCAGCACGATCGCGCGGACCCGGCGGCCGCCGACGGCCTCGAGGATCGGCTCGGCGCGGTGCGGGGCGTCGATGACGAGCACCTCGTCGTCGTCGCCGACCAGCCAGACGTTGTTGTCGACGTCGAAGTCCTGCCCGTCGAGGCTGAACACCCCGCTGACCACGGCCTGCTCGATGCGGGCGGCCATCAGAGGACCACCACGGAGCGCAGCACCTCGCCGGCGTGCATCTTCTCGAAGGCGGCCTCGACGTCGTCCAGGCCGATGGTCTCGGAGACGAACTCCTCCAGCGGGAACCGGCCCTGCAGGTACAGGTCGACCAGCAGCGGGAAGTCCCTGCTGGGCAGGCAGTCGCCGTACCAGGAGGACTTGATCGCACCACCGCGGCCGAAGACCTCCAGCAGCGGCAGGGTGATCTGCATGTCCGGGCGGGGCACGCCGACCAGCACCACCCGCCCGGCCAGGTCGCGGGCGTAGAAGGCCTGCTCGAACACCGCCGGGTGACCGACCGCGTCGATCGCCACGTCCACCCCGAAGCCGTTGGTGTGACCCTTGATCGCCTCCACCGGGTCGGTCTC
>NZ_JABGDE010000038.1:0-633 GCF_041028325.1 Modestobacter sp. I12A-02662
ATGACGCCAGGCCATCGGAGCGCTGCAAGGCCCTGAGTCCGTCGTCGCTGCGGCCGGTCGGGGCGGCGCCGAGGACCCGACGCAGCCAGGACGAGAGCGGCACCAGCCGCCGGCGCACGACTGAGCGGTGCGAATGCGCAGAGGGTGATCGGCACACCGCCGTCCACGGGGCCGTCCACCACCATGGGGACGACAAGCGGCGCGCGCGGGATGCTGTCCAGTGACGGCGGACCCAGCGCCGTCACATCGCCAGACGGTTGAGGGAGGAATTCACCATGCACGTGGGCGTGATACATCGGATCTCGGACCCGGGAGCGTTTCAGCAGGCCGAGCAGGCGGCGCTCGACGCTGGCCTTCCGGAGGGATACCGTCTCCCGGTGCACGCCGAGACCCCCGACCACACGACGGCCCTGTGCATCTGGGAGGGTCCGTCCGTCGATGCGATCCGCGACTTGGTCGAGTCGGTCGTCGGCGAGTACAGCCAGAACGAGTACTTCCACCTGGAGCTGGAGAGCAGCCCCACGCCCGCATAGGGCTGGTCCGTCTACAGGGAGTGCTGCCACCTCCCGGTCCGACACGGACGCGTCAGTGACGCACGACGTAGCCATGCACCTGGCCCACCTCTGAGGTGTC
>NZ_JABGDE010000039.1:0-619 GCF_041028325.1 Modestobacter sp. I12A-02662
CGGCGCCGCCCCGACCGGCCGCAGCGACGACGGACTCAGGGCCTTGCAGCGCTCCGATGGCCTGGCGTCATTGCGGCGGACTGCCTCTCAGTGGGCCGCTTCGGGACAGCGAACGGGCTTCATGCCACGGTGAAGTCGGTCAGGTCAGACACGTCGGCTAGGGAACTCCCGACGCTTCGCCGGCGACACCTCCAGTTCCCGAACGCGCCCCTGAACGACGTGGAGGACAGCTGCGCGCTTCCGCCGTCCGCCTCCACGTGGAAGTAGTCGGCCGGGTGACCAGCCGACAGCTGCGCCACTCGTGCCTCCGGGACGGGGTGCTCGTCGCTCCAGGGACTAACCGACGAGCACCCGCAGCGACAGACAGCAACTACGACCGCCGTTCCGACCTGGCGATGCAGAAGGGGCTCGTCGACTGCAGCGGCGAGGCCGGCGAGCAACCGGCGCTCATCGTCAGAGGGAAGGCGCGGCGTCTCGAGTTGCTGCCAGACCGGCTCCCCTGGCGTCACCAGCGCATCATTCCTGGCGAAGTCACTGATGGGGTGTCTCTGACACGAGAATCAGGGTTCCGAGGCAGGCGTCAGTTCCACGGCTGAGCCGCGGTGAGTGAGGGCGTCGG
>NZ_JABGDE010000040.1:0-606 GCF_041028325.1 Modestobacter sp. I12A-02662
CGACGAAGACAATTTTTGCTGCCCATGCCGCTGTACCCGCCAATCCACCAAAGCCCAAAGCGGCGGCAATTAACGCGATAACCAGAAATATAATGCCCCAACGAAACATAAGCCTCTCCTTTACCATAGTTAATGTCGGCCGCTAAACGTGAGCGCTCAGGTCACTCACCGGCGTTTTTCCAGAGTCGTTCTTATTTCGCCCGCAGGCCTCAGCCAGACGGGCGAATGGTGAAGATTTACTTCGATTTCAGATCGTTTTTAACGCTTTTCACACCATCAATCGCTTTCGCAATAGACTCGGCACGTTCAATTTGTGCCTGGGAATCAACCGTGCCGGAAAGCTGCACCACACCATCTGTGGTTTCTACTTTCACCTTGCGGGAAGGCACGATGTCATCTGCTAACAGTTTAGCTTTGATTTCGCTGGTGGTTGCCGCATCCCCGGCATAACCCTTCACGGAGGTGTCTTTAGCGTCGCGAACGTGCAGCTTATCGCTAACCGATGCGACACCTTCGACACCCTTGGCCACGTTAACAGCCTTTTCGGCCTGAGCCTGGCTTTCCACGAAGCCGCTCAGGGTGACGACTTTCTTGTCGGTCTTAACG
>NZ_JABGDE010000041.1:0-587 GCF_041028325.1 Modestobacter sp. I12A-02662
CGGCCTGCGCGGAAGATGTAACGGGGCTAAACCATGCACCGAAGCTGCGGCAGCGACACTTAGGTGTTGTTGGGTAGGGGAGCGTTCTGTAAGCCGTTGAAGGTGGCCTGTGAGGGTTGCTGGAGGTATCAGAAGTGCGAATGCTGACATAAGTAACGATAATGCGGGTGAAAAGCCCGCACGCCGGAAGACCAAGGGTTCCTGTCCAACGTTAATCGGGGCAGGGTGAGTCGACCCCTAAGGCGAGGCCGAAAGGCGTAGTCGATGGGAAACAGGTTAATATTCCTGTACTTGGTGTTACTGCGAAGGGGGGACGGAGAAGGCTATGTTAGCCGGGCGACGGTTGTCCCGGTTTAAGCATGTAGGCGGGAAGTTTAGGTAAATCCGGACTTCTTCTAACGCTGAGGTGTGATGACGAGGCACTACGGTGCTGAAGTAACAAATGCCCTGCTTCCAGGAAAAGCCTCTAAGCATCAGGTAACATCAAATCGTACCCCAAACCGACACAGGTGGTCAGGTAGAGAATACCAAGGCGCTTGAGAGAACTCGGGTGAAGGAACTAGGCAAAATGGTGCCGTAACTTCGGG
>NZ_JABGDE010000042.1:0-581 GCF_041028325.1 Modestobacter sp. I12A-02662
GCGGTCTGCTCCTCCACCGCGGAGGCGATGGTCAGCTGGAAGTCGTTGATGCTGCCGATCACCTCGCTGATCCCACCGATCGCGCCGATCGCCCGGGTCGTGTCGGCCTGGATCGCCTCCACCCGGCGGGCGATGTCCTCGGTCGCCCGCGCCGTCTCCTGGGCCAGCTCCTTCACCTCGTTGGCGACCACCGCGAACCCCTTGCCGGCCTCACCGGCCCGCGCCGCCTCGATCGTGGCGTTCAGCGCCAGCAGGTTGGTCTGCTCCGCGATCGAGGTGATCGTCTTGACCACCGCGCCGATCTCCTGACTCGAGGTGCCCAGCTTCTCGATCGTCTCCGTCGTCGCCTGCGCCTCGGTCACCGCCTGCGCCGCCACCCGCGCCGCCTCGTTCGCGTTCTGGCTGATCTCCCGGATGCTGGCGCCCATCTGCTCCGCGCCCGCCGCCACCGTGGCCACGTTCCGCGACACCTCCTCCGCCGCCGCCGACACCACACCGGACTGCGCGGAGGTCTCCTCCGCCGACGCCGAGATCTGCGCCGACGAGGCCGACAGCTCCTCCGACGACGCCGCCACCGCATC
>NZ_JABGDE010000044.1:0-566 GCF_041028325.1 Modestobacter sp. I12A-02662
GCCGTGGGCGCTGGAGAATTGAGGGGGGCTGCTCCTAGTACGAGAGGACCGGAGTGGACGCATCACTGGTGTTCGGGTTGTCATGCCAATGGCATTGCCCGGTAGCTAAATGCGGAAGAGATAAGTGCTGAAAGCATCTAAGCACGAAACTTGCCCCGAGATGAGTTCTCCCTGACCCTTTAAGGGTCCTGAAGGAACGTTGAAGACTACGACGTTGATAGGTCGGGTGTGTAAGCGCAGCGATGCGTTGAGCTAACCGATACTAATGAACCGTGAGGCTTAACCTTACAACGCCGAAGGTGTTTTGGCGAAGAGACACGATATTTTCAGCCTGATACAGATTTAACAGAATTTGCCTGGCGGCTTTAGCGCGGTGGTCCCACCTGACCCCATGCCGAACTCAGAAGTGAAACGCCGTAGCGCCGATGGTAGTGTGGGGTCTCCCCATGTGAGAGTAGGGAACTGCCAGGCATCAAATTAAGTAGTAAGCCGGTGCATGAATCCGGTGGTTACAAGCAGTCTTCGGTGGAGCGGTAGTTCAGTCGGTTAGAATACCTGCCTGTCAC
>NZ_JABGDE010000045.1:0-556 GCF_041028325.1 Modestobacter sp. I12A-02662
GATCGCGGAACGATCTTCGATCTCAACACCAAAAAAGCTGTCGACGTCGATCGCAAAACCCGCTTTGACGAATCGTTTAACGTCACCGACGGGCAGTCCGATCTCGCGCAGCTCAACGCGGAATATCGTCTTAACAGCCAGTGGACTGCGAAGTTCGACTACAGCTACAGCCAGGATAAGTACAGTGATAACCAGGCGCGCGTGATGGCCTACGATTCAAAAACCGGCAACCTGACCCGCCGCGTGGATGCCACCCAGGGCTCCACCCAGCGGATGCATACGACGCGAGCGGATCTGCAGGGGAACGTGGATATCGCCGGTTTCTACAACGAGATCCTGACCGGCGTGTCGTATGAGAATTACGATCTGCTGCGCACGGATATGATGCGCTGCAAGAACGTCAAAGGTTTCAATATCTACAATCCGACGTATGGGAATCTCGACAAGTGCACCACCGTCTCAGCGTCCGACAGCGACCAGACCATCAAGCAGGAGAGCTACTCCGCCTACGCGCAGGACGCGCTGTACCTGACCGATAAATGGATCGCCGTCGCCG
>NZ_JABGDE010000046.1:0-555 GCF_041028325.1 Modestobacter sp. I12A-02662
GATGGTGCCGCCGATCACGCCGCTGCTGCCGCTCAGGGTCGGGGTGGTGTCGTTGGTGACGTCGCCCTTCTGCAGGTAGTCGGCGTGCGGTGCCACGTCGTCATACACGGTGTCCAGCGTCGGCGCCTGCGGCGGCACGGTGGCCACGTTGATGACGTATTCCGCGGACGGGCCGGAGACGTTGCCCACGCTGTCGGTCTCTTTCGCCGTCAGGGTGTATTTGCCGTCCGGCAGCGGGGTGGTCGGTTCGAGGGACCAGGTGCCGTCTGCCTGTACCTTCGCGGTGCCAATCACCTTGTCGCCGTTGTACACGGTGATGGTGTTGCCTGGCTCTGCGCCGGTACCCTTGATCAGCGGACGGTTATCGTCGGTTTCCCCGCCGGAAGCCACCACGCCTGACGCTTTCACGTCGTCGTAGACTTCGGTGATCGCAAGCAGGCTGGCGTCCGGGGCAGTGTAGTCCAGGGTCAGGACGAAGTCGTCTGAATCTGCACTGGTGTTGCCCGCCTTGTCCGTCGCCGTCACGTGGAAGCGGTGCTCGCCTTCCGGCAGTTT
>NZ_JABGDE010000047.1:0-548 GCF_041028325.1 Modestobacter sp. I12A-02662
GACCTGGAGATCGCCGATGGCGAGTTCCTGGTGCTGGTCGGCCCGTCGGGGTGCGGGAAGTCCACCTCGCTGCGGATGCTGGCCGGGCTGGAGGACGTCGACGGCGGGGCGATCCGGATCGGGGACCGCGACGTCAGCGACGTGCCGCCGAAGGACCGGGACATCGCGATGGTGTTCCAGAACTACGCGCTGTACCCGCACATGAGCGTGGCGGACAACATGGGCTTCGCGTTGAAGATCGCCGGGATCGGCAAGGAGGAGCGGCGCACGCGGGTGGAGGAGGCGGCGAAGCTGCTGGACCTCACCCCGTACCTGGACCGCAAGCCCAAGGCGCTGTCGGGTGGGCAGCGGCAGCGGGTGGCGATGGGGCGGGCGATCGTGCGCCAGCCGCAGGTGTTCCTGATGGACGAGCCGCTGTCGAACCTGGACGCGAAGCTGCGGGTGCAGACCCGCACGCAGATCGCCGGCCTGCAGCGCCGGCTGGGGATCACCACGGTCTACGTCACCCACGACCAGGTCGAGGCGATGACCATGGGCGACCGGGTCGC